>JAMXLG010000182.1 GCA_024281135.1 Vulcanimicrobiia bacterium
CGGTTTAGCGTTTGGTCCGGTAAGCGGCGCATCAATGAACCCTGCTCGCACTGTTGGACCGATGATCGTTTCGCTCGACTTCAGAGGCGCGTATATCTACATCTTTGCGCCCGTCATCGGCGCGGCGCTTGCGGCACTCTTGAGCTATTGGATCTACGGTCCGCCCACGGAACGCTCGCGCGAGGTAGCGCAAGGAAGGTCGTCATGAGTAAAACGGCAGTTAATACCACACATTACGAAGCCATCCCGACACGGCTTAAGTACGGTAACCACGAGCCGCGAGTTCATGCGATCATCGAGACGCCAAAACACAGCCGCCAGAAATTTGCATTGAACGCTCGGTTCGGAATTATTGCGTTCAGCGAACTTATGCCTGAATCGATGCAGTGGCCGTACGACTACGGGTTCATTCCGCAAACGCTTGCACCCGATGGCGACCCTTTGGACGTCGTCGTGCTCGATGACGTTGGACTGTTTTCTGGTTGCCTCATTGAGGTGCGCCTGATCGGAGCGGTTCTCGAAACGAAAAACGGGACCGATAACCATCGCACCCTAGGCGTGCCGTTGCCGAGTTCCGGCGCACCGCGAATGACCGATGCAGTTTACGAACCGCGCGATCTTCCGCCGACGATGCTCGACGTAGTTGTGAAGTTCCTCATTAATTATTCCGAACGGGAGGGGCACACGATCGTCCAAAAGGGCGTTGTCGACGCGGACGAAGCGATGAAGCGGGTCAAGCAGTCACGGAAGGCGTACAAGAAGCAGCGTTAGCTTAGGCGAAAAACTGGCGCATGGAGAGCATCATCGTTACCGGCGCCTCGAGCGGAATTGGGTACGCCACCGCTGTGCGGTTGGCGGAGAGCGGCGCGCTCGTGTTTGCCGGTGTTCGCAAGGAAGCCGACCGCGAACGCATGAGCGCAGTCCACGAGAATATCCGGCCAATCATTCTCGACGTCACGGTTCCCGCCGACGTGACCCGCGCTATCGAGACGGTGCGCGCTTCGGGGACATCGCTGCGCGCGATCGTGAATAACGCCGGCATCGCGGTTAGCGGACCCCTTGAATTCTTACCGCTGGAATCGCTCCGGCACCAATTCGAAGTTAACGTTATGGGACCGGTTGCGTTGACGCAGGCAGCGTTGCCGCTATTGCGTGAGAGGTCCGGCCGCGTCGTCTTTATCGGCTCGATCGCCGGTCGCCTCTCCGCACCGTTCGTCGGACCATATAGCGCGTCCAAAAGTGCGCTTGCGAGTCTCGCCGACGCGTTACGGCAGGAACTCTCGCCGTTCGGCATTTTCGTTTCGCTTTTGGAATTTGGGTCGGTCAAAACGCCGATTTGGCATAAGGGACGCGAAGCGAAGGATCAGCTCATTGCGTCGATGCCGGAGCAAGCCGTGACGCATTACGGCAAAGTAGTTGATGCGATCGTTGCGCAGACGCGACGAGAAGAACGCGAGGGCATGGATCCCCAGGTTATTGCGAACACCGTCCTGACTGCAGTTCACTCGCCGCGTCCGCGGGAGCGTTACGTCGTTGGACGTAAAGCTCGAATCCAATCGATTGCGGCCGTCTTGCCTGCGCGCATGCGCGACGTCCTCGTAAGGCGTGCGATGCAGTTACCGTGACGTTTGAATCAGTGAATGCGCACGCCGACGGCTGTTTGTTGTGCGGCCTCGATGCGGGTCGATGAGGCGAACCAGTCGAGACGATCGGTGATCCGGCCGGAAACGCTCGCGTCTATGTGGTTGTACGGAACGTGATCGAGGAGCGATCGACCCAACATCACGTCCGCACGAAATTTTTGGCCATTCGCGTACGTCAACCACGCTGATCCGACGGTTGCCGGTGACCACGCCGTCGACTGCGTGCGCAATAGCCACGTTCGTACCGACAAGCTCGGCGCAATTTGCCATGCCACCGATGCGCCGGCGCTTGACGTTGCCGAGCCGTCGACGCCGTACCATTCGAGCGCGGTCACCGAAGTCCGCAAGCGGACGTTGTCACCATATTCGAGAATCGCTTCGTTCGTGTGCCCGGCGAGCACCGGCGTTCCGTAACCCTGCCCCGCTTCGAACGGCGTGTAGATGCCGAGGAAGGTTTGCAACGTGTAACCCGAGCTCGTGCTCGCGTGCAGCGACCACTGCGGGGACGGCCAATACGTAAACGAAAAGACGCCGTCATTCGCGTTCTGCGCGATATGCGCATAAGGTCCGACGATGCTTGCGTAGCCGACATTGTCCACACCGCCCGCAGCGAATGCGTTGAGCGACGCCGACTTGTAGGAAACGCCGGCCGTCGTTCGCGCTTGCGCAAGCCATCCCGACACGTTCTCGGGCCCCGTCACTGCTGAGAGATACGATCCGGCGCTTTCGCGTACGTTAAAGTCGACGAACGGGGCAACGACCGCGTGTGATTCGACACCGGCTTCGAATTGCGTATCCGACCATACCGATGAAACGGGAAAGCCGGACGACGTGTAATTATACGTCCCGCGATCGACGACTGCGGTCGCGAACGCGTCGATCGGTCCGCGCGAGTGAATCTGCGCATTTGCTGATGAAAACGACGAAAACAAGGCGCTGATACCGTTCGGACCGTTGTATCCCGCGCCCGATGACAGCGTTACTGCACCAACTGTTCCCGGTGTGGTAAAAGCACCCGTTACTGCGGCTCGTTCGGCACGATCGCCGACGCCGGCGTTAGAAAATGATGCAGCACCGAAGAGATTCTGCCCGTTTGCCGCAGCACGAACGAGCGAATTGTCGCCGCTGCCGGCGTAGGTGGCACCACCCGGAGTTTGCACCAAAAACGTTCCGCCTTGCGCCACATTCCCATACTGATACGCCTGATCGACGCGTAGCACCGAAAGTGTCGTTGCGCCGCCCTGCGGAACGGTGTTGAACGGCGTAAT
>JAMXLG010000183.1 GCA_024281135.1 Vulcanimicrobiia bacterium
TCGTTGCCGAAATTCGACGTCCTCATGAACTCGAGCCTGTATCGTTCTACGCTCGAGACGCCCTACGGCGAGATCCAAATCGGCGTGGATGACGACGGCGTTTTACTCGAAGTTCGCCTGCCGAATCGCGGCCCGTTTTCGCCGAAGCGCATCTCGATGCCGGCTGCGGCAGCGTACGGAATGGACGCGGTGCGGTCGCAACTGCGCGAATATTTCACCGGATCGCGCCGCACCTTCGATCTTCCACTCGATGCGCTCGGAACCGAGTTCGAACGCGCGATCTGGGAACGCTTGCGTTCGATTCCCTACGGAGAAACGACATCGTACGGAACGATTGCTTCGGAACTTGGATTATTAAACGGCGCACGAGCGGTCGGGCGCGCAAACGGCGCCAATCCGATTCCGATCGTCATCCCATGTCATCGCGTGATCGGGAGCAACGGAGAGTTAACGGGGTTCGGCGGTGGGCTCCCGCTCAAACGAGCGCTGCTTGAATTCGAAGGCGCGCTTCCCCGCGACTTATTCAGTCTGTAAAAATGACATTTGAAGTTCCGTCGCGCTATGGCGCGTAATGCGGCGCCGCAGCGGAACCTGTTGTTCCACGTCGGCTTTACCTGAGAGCGCATCGGCAATTTCTTTTGCACGGTCGATAACCGACCCGGGGAGTCCCGCCATCTTCGCCACTTCGATGCCGAACGAGCGCGAAGAACTTCCCCGCTGTACTCGGTGCGAAAAGACCGGCGCTCCGCCTCGAGCGGTATTTTCTACGGCCGTTATGTGGTAGTTCGCGACGAGCGTCCAATGTTCGGCGAGCGCACACAATTCATGAAAATGCGTCGCGAAGAGTGTCATCGGCGATTGCGTATCGAGGCCGAGGAGAAACTCACAGATCGCCTGCGCGATCGAGAGCCCGTCGATCGTTCCCGTTCCGCGCCCGACCTCATCGATCAGCAGCAGCGAACGGCGCGTGCTGCGCCGCAAAATGTTGGCCGCTTCCGCCATCTCCATATAGAACGTCGATTGTCCCGACGCAAGGTCGTCGCCGGCTCCGATCCGCGTGAAAATGCGATCGACAACACCCAAACGCATAGACTGCGCCGGAACGAACGATCCGATCTGCGCCATAATCACGAGCAGCCCGTTCTGGCGCAAATACGTCGACTTACCGCCCATATTGGGGCCGGTTAGCAAAATGAAACGGTGCGCGCCGTTTTCCAACCGAAGATCGTTCGGCACGAAATTCGTTCGTAGCACCGCTTCCATCACCGGATGACGCCCCTCGTCGATCGAGATGACGCTCTCGTCGAGGAATTCGGGACGAACGTAGCCACGCTCGGCAGCACACTGCGCGAGTCCGCAGAGTACGTCGATTTCGCCGATCGCGTCAGCCGCTGCGAGCAATGCTTCCGCTTGCGTGGCGACACGCTCCAACAATTCTTCGTACAACCGCGCTTCGAGCCGCTCTTGACGGGCCTGCGCCGTCGAAATCGCGAGCTCCAACTCTTTGAGCTCCGGCGTAATGAAGCGTTCGCCCGTCGTGAGCGTTTGTTTTCGCACGTAGTCCGCGGGCACGGAACCGGCTTGCGCCTTCGAGACTTCGATTGCGTACCCGAACGCGCTCGCATACTTGATCCTTAGCGTCTTGATACCGGTACGCTCGCGCTCGCGCTCCTCGAGTTCGGAGAGTTTCGAGCGGGCGTCGGTGCGCAATACGACGCATTCCGCGAGCTCCGCATTCGCATCGGGACGAATCACGCCGCCGTCCGCAATCGCTGCAGGCGGCTCGTCTACGAGCGTGCGCTGCAAATCATCGAGGAGCTCATTAAAGCTGTCGATCCGCTCCGCAAGCGGCGCGAGCTGCGGCGGCACGACTTGCGCGAGCGGACGAATGATATCGAGCGTGCGCCGCAATGAGGCCAGATCGCGCGGGAGTGCGCGACGGAATCGCGCTTTCTGTGCGATGCGCTCCAGATCGAAGCACCCTTTGAGGAGGTCGCGAATGGCTTCACGCCGCGCGTGCTCGGCTAGTAATGTCGCAACCGCATCTTGACGCTGCGCGATGGCATCGCGATTGATAAGCGGCGCTTGAATCCAACGCGCGAGCATCCGCGAACCCATTGCCGTTGCGCATTCATCCAACGTAGCAAGAAGCGTCGCCCGCGGATTCTGTCCTTGCGCGCGGGTCAGTTCGAGATGCTTGCGCGTCGACGGGTCGAGCGAAAGGAATTCAGCGCGCTGATAGAACGCAGGCGCGTGAAGGCCTTCGCTGCCGTTTGTAATGCCGGTTCGCTTGACGAACCCCGCAAGACTATCGAGCGCGCGATGGATCGCAACCGATTCATCGAGCGAAAAGCCGTCGATCGCCGCCCGTTCGCGCGCTTCGACCAGCCCAAGCGAAGGCGCAGCGAGACGCGCGCCGAGCGATTCAATAGCCGTCGAGAGCGCTGCGCGGACGTCTGCGGGCAAGTCTCCGACGATCTCGGACGGGCCGACGCGCGCGAGTTCCGCCAGCATCTCATCGTATGCCAAGTCCCCGGTTATCGCCGTCGCCGCGCAATATCCGGTCGATACGTCACCGTAGGCAAGCGCGAACGAATCATTGAGCAGCGTGAGCGCTGCGAGGTAATTGTTCTGTTTTCCGTCAAGAAGCTGCTCCTCGATCAACGTACCCGGCGTAACGATGCGTACGACGTCGCGACGCACGAGTTTATTAGGCACAGGTGCTTCGAGTTGTTCCGCAAGCGCGATGATGAAACGCTGCTGGACCAGTTTGTGCAGATACCCTGAAAGCGCGTGATGCGGGACGCCCGCCATTGCAACGCGGCGTCCTCCACCGGCTTCTTTACTGGTGAGCGCAATCTGCAGGGCGCGAGCGATCGTTTCTGCATCGTCGCCGTATGCTTCGTAAAAATCGCCGACGCGGCTGAGGAGAATCGCCTCGGGATGTTTGTTCTTCATCCCAAAGTACTGCTCCAGCATCGGCGAGTACTTGACGGCTTCGCTCATGTGAACCTTAGAGCAAACTTACAACTGGCTGCGCGACGCTTGCCCCGCTATCGCCGAATCGCTGTGCGCGGCGGACGATCGTTCCCGTACATCCCCATACGTGCGCGGTCGCGACATCGATGTCCAGCCATGGTTCCTGCGCGTAGAGTGCTTCGTCGTAATCATCGGGCATCGGTGCAATCACGGTTACGTTGTCGAGCGTCTTTGCGGCGAGCTTTGAGGCGTCTTTTTTCGACGGTCCAACGATCAACACACGAACGGTGGTGCCGATTTTTCGATCGTGATACGCGCGAGTCGACGCATTCTGCGCGTCCACCAAACGTTTGAATCGCTCGGCCGAAACCTCTCCGGGAACTTGTTCCCAGCGAGCTGCCGGCGTACCTCGGCGAATCGAATAGATGAACATGAATGCGTTGCTGAAGACATCGGTCTTCACGTACTCGACCGTTGCATCGAAATCGCCGTCGGTTTCACCAGGGAAACCGACGATCACATCAGTTGTAATTGCCCAATCCGGCAGATAACGGTGGATCAATTCCACCTTCTCACGGAACTGCGCCATCGTATACTTGCGATTCATCCGGCGCAACATCGCATCGCTTCCGGATTGCAACGGTAAATGGACGCGCGGGTTCAACTGCGGCACCTGCGCGAGATTGGCGATGATCTTTTCCGTGAAGTCTTTGGGATGCGGTGAGATAAACGTCAGCCGTTCCAGTCCGGGCAACGCGCCGACGGCTTTGCAGAGATCCCCGAAGTCTTCACCGGTAGCCGGATCCTTCCACGCGTTGACCGTCTGGCCGACGAGCATCACTTCGCGAGCTCCTGATGCGATCAGCTTCTCAACCTCGGCGACGATCTCGCGCATCGGTCGATGATCGAAACGTCCGCGCACGTGCGGCACAATGCAAAACGTACAGTAATAGGAACAACCGCGCTGCACGGTCACGAAGCCGCGCAGATGCGAGAAGGCATCCGTCACAGCATCAGCGGACCCGCCGAGCGGCATTAGCAACGCCCGTTCATCGGTGAAATCGATATCGTCGAACGACGGGTGCCAAGACTCGAGCGTATCCCCGAGCTGCACCAATTCTTTTGTTCCAAAGACGGCGTCGACGTGAGGCGCGAGCGTCTGCATCCGGTCGCGGTCTTGTTCGGCCAAGCATCCCATCACGACGAGGCGCACACCGGGATCGGCTTCCTTGAGAACCTTGAAATGGTTCATCCGTCCGTAGGCGCGGCGTTCGGCGTTATCGCGGACGGTGCACGTGTTGAGCACTAAGACGTTCGCTTCTTCCGGCTTCGATGCAATCTCATAACCGACGGACGCGGCGCGGTCGGCAATGTATTGCGAGTCGGCTTCATTCATCTGGCAGCCGAACGTCTCGATGTAGATTCTGGCCATGGATTCCGCGCTCTGTTCGCCGGACGCGCGTCCATGCCCGTCCATCGCGAAGGCCAGCTTGGCCGCTCCGCCCGGTACGTGGGGGTCAGCAGGTGCCGATGCGAATCAAGGGCCGGTGCAACTCACCGAGCCCGCCGACGGCAGCATGCTTCGTCCGGCAACAGTAGCTATCGTCGGACGCCCAAACGTCGGAAAAAGCGCGCTCTTCAATCGCCTCATCGGGCAGCGTCTGGCCATCGTGGAAGATACGCCGGGCGTCACGCGCGACCGTCTCTACGCCATTTGCGAATGGCGTGGACGCACGTTCAGTGTGGTCGACACGGCGGGCATCGATCCTGATGCCGACGTTGCGCACGGCGATGAATTCGCCGAGCCGACGCGCCGCCAAGCCGAAGCGGCGGCGCACGAAGCCGATGCAATCGTCTTCGTCGTCGACGCGCAAACGGGTCTCCATCCGCTCGACGAAGACGTCGCGAACATTCTGCGTTCGCTGCGCCGGCGAGTCGTGCTCGTCGCCAACAAGACGGAGTCGCCGAACGCGCTTGCATCGGTGCACGGCGAGTTCTCACGCCTGGGTTTCGGCGAGCCGGTTGCCGTCTCGGCGATCCACGGTGAAGGCACCGGAGATTTACTGGACTCCATCGTCGAACTGCTACCGGCGCAAGCGCCGAACGCCGTTCCCGAAGATGAACTCGCACTTGCGATCATTGGGCGGCCGAACGTCGGAAAGAGTTCGCTGCTCAATTCGTTGATCGGTGAAGAGCGTGCCATCGTCTCCGACGTTCCGGGCACGACCCGAGACGCGATCGACAGCGTCTTCAGCTGGCACGATCGCAAGATTCGCTTGATCGATACGGCCGGCGTTCGCAAGAAACCCGAAGCGCACGGCGCGATCGAATACTACGCAGCGCTGCGCTCGCTGAACGCAATCTCGCGTTGCGACATCGCAATCCTCGTCTTCGATTCGATGGTGGGAGTAACGACGCAGGACCGCCGCCTGGCCGGTCTTGCAATCGAAGAGCGCAAAGGGCTGATCATCATCGGGAACAAGTGGGATCTCGCGCGCGAACAGCAAGGCGAATTCAGCCAAGGTGAACTCGCGAACGTCATCCACGATTTGATTCCGTTTGCGAAGTTTGCGCCGATCACGTTTCTCTCCGCGAAAACGAAACGGCGCCTGGGTAGCCTGATGCCGCTCGTCAACAAAGTCGCTGAGAATCTGGATCGCCGCATTCCGACCGGACAACTCAATGCGCTGATCCGCGACGCCGTACTCGCGCATCCTGCGCCGGCCATCGGCGGCAAAGTCTTCAAGGTATACTACGCGACCCAACCTGCAGTCCACCCGCCGGTGTTCGTATTCTCCGTCAACGATCCGGATCTCGTGCAACCGTCATACAAACGCTTTTTGGAAAACACGATTCGCCAACATCACGACTTCGAAGGTGTACCGCTTACGCTCGAGTTTCGCCCGCGGCGCGAAGGTGAGGGAGCGGAGTGAGCGACGTCGGGATATTTACTGGAACCGATGCGATCTTGATGAACGCGGTGGTCGCCGTCATCGTCGCGTTGATCTCGTTTCTCATCGGATCCATTCCGTTCGGATACTTGATCGGGCGCTTCTTCTACCACACCGACATACGGAAATCGGGCTCGGGAAATATCGGCGCGATGAATGCGCTGCGCACGCTCGGAAAAACCGGCGCCGTCGCGGTGCTGTTGCTCGATGCGTTGAAGGGCGCGATCCCCGTCCTTGCCGCCGCTGCTATTTTCAACCAAGTCGACCTTCAACTCTCACAGATCGCGCAAAGCATCGCCGGGACATTTGCGGTGCTCGGTCACTGCTTCTCGCCGTGGCTGGGGTGGAAGGGCGGAAAGGGCGTTGCAACGTCCTTCGGAGCGATCTTCGCGATGAGCTGGGCTGCCGGACTCGTCGTGATCCTCGGCTGGGTGATCGGCGCGTTGCTCCTCACGAAGTATTCGTCAGTCGGCTCGATGCTTGCGAACATCGTCGCGCCCTTTGCGCTCTACTTCTTCACGCACTCGTGGGCCGAGGCCGGTTTCGGGGTGTTCGTAGCCCTTTTTATCATGTGGACGCATCGGGAGAATATCGACCGCTTGCGTAACGGAAGAGAGAACCGAATCTCGTTGTTCACTCGCCGCACGTAGGACGTGCCGTACACACGCAGGCAGCCGAATCATCGGTTCGCGACGCCGATGTCCAAATCGGACTGTCGGTTTTGTCGCAAGCCAACAGTTTGCCCGAGCAGGTTCTCAAGCTGTTCCGGTAGCATTCTGGCGGGTCATGATTTCGTCGAACGACCTCCGCAACGGCGTCACTATCGTTGTTGACGGCAACCTATGGACCGTCATCGAGTTTCTGCACGTCAAACCAGGCAAGGGCGCGGCCTTCGTACGCACCCGCCTCAAGAACGTTAAAACCGGTACCACTCTCGAACGCACGTTCCGCGCGGGTGAAAAACTCGAACGCGCGACCGTAGACAACCGGCAGATGCAGATGCTCTATAACGACGCCGAAGGCTTCCATTTCATGGACCAGGAGTCGTTCGAGAACTTCACCATCCAGCGCGACCTTATCGGCGATCCCGCGGACTTCCTCAAAGACGGCATGGTGGTCGACGTGCAACTGCACGAAGGTCTTCCGATCGGCGTCGATCTGCCGCCTCACGTTGAGCTTCGCGTCATGGAAACCGACCCCGGTTTCAAAGGCGATACCGCTACGAACACGGGCAAGCCGGCGAAGCTCGAAACGGGCGCGACCGTCAACGTACCGCTTTTCGTCAATCCCGACGATGTTATTCGCATAGACACGCGCGACCGCCGTTACATCGGGCGCGTGAGTGCTTAATTGAGGTAATTCGAAAGGGGGGCTTGCATGAGCTCGAAGAGGCGGTCACTCCTCATCGCTTTAGCGCTCGGGGTGATCGCGGCCGTGATCGGCTCGGTGCTCTTGCTCCTCCCGAACGATTCCATCCCGCTCGTTCACCGCGTTACCGATCTCCAGACGCATTTCGCGGCGGTCGACAGCGCGCGGAAGCTCGGCTTCGGCACCCCGTGGTACGACGACACGGACAAGAAGACGGATAAGATCGTCGTCATTCCGATCGACGAAATCTCGTTCGGAAGTAACATCCCAGAACTCCACCAATATCCATATCCGCGCCGCGTGTACGGCACAGTGCTCAAGAAGCTCGCAGCTGCAGGCGCAAAGGTTGCCGTCTTCGATATCGACTTCATCGAACCGCAAGACGCTACCGACGACGAACTCTTCCTC
>JAMXLG010000184.1 GCA_024281135.1 Vulcanimicrobiia bacterium
GCCGTCGTAACGTCGGCGATGTTACGCACCTGCGAGGTGAGGTTCGACGCCATGACGTTGACGGAGTCGGTGAGGTCTTTCCACGTACCGGAGACGCCGCGTACGTCCGCCTGACCGCCGAGCATGCCTTCCGATCCGACTTCGCGAGCGACGCGCGTAACTTCCGATGCAAACGCGTTGAGCTGGTCGACCATCGTGTTGATCGTGCGCTTGAGGTCGAGAATTTCGCCTTTGACGTCGACGGTGATTTTGCGTGAGAGGTCGCCGTTTGCAACGGCCGTTGTAACGTCGGCGATGTTACGCACCTGAGCGGTCAGGTTCGATGCCATCGTGTTGACGGAGTCCGTGAGGTCTTTCCACGTACCGGCAACGCCTTGCACCTCGGCTTGTCCGCCGAGCTTTCCTTCGGAACCGACTTCGCGAGCGACGCGCGTAACTTCGGATGCGAAGGCGTTGAGCTGGTCGACCATCGTGTTAACGGTGACTTTGAGTTCGAGAATTTCACCGCGAACGTCGACGGTGATCTTCTTCGAGAGGTCGCCGCGTGCAACGGCGGTCGTGACTTCGGCGATGTTACGCACTTGCGACGTCAGGTTACCGGCCATCGTGTTGACCGAGTCGGTGAGGTCTTTCCACGTGCCGGCGACGCCTTTGACGTCCGCCTGTCCGCCGAGCTTTCCTTCGGAACCAACTTCGCGGGCGACGCGCGTAACTTCCGATGCAAACGCGTTGAGCTGGTCGACCATCGTGTTGATCGTGTCTTTGAGTTCGGCAATTTCACCGCGCACGTCGACCGTGATCTTCTTCGAGAGGTCACCACGTGCAACGGCCGTCGTGACGTCGGCGATGTTACGCACTTGAGCGGTGAGATTACCGGCCATCGTGTTGACCGAGTCGGTGAGGTCTTTCCACGTACCGGCGACGCCGGTGACCTGTGCTTGTCCGCCGAGGATACCTTCGGAACCAACTTCGCGCGCTACGCGCGTAACTTCTGAGGCAAAGGCGTTGAGTTGGTCGACCATCGTGTTGATGGTGCCTTTGAGCTGGCGAATTTCGCCGCGCGCTTCGACCGTAATCTTCTTCGAGAGGTCACCGTTTGCGACGGCGGTCGTCACTTCAGCGATGTTACGAACTTGCGCGGTCAGGTTACCGGCCATCGTGTTCACCGAGTCGGTGAGGTCTTTCCAGGTACCGGCGACGCCTTTTACGAGCGCCTGACCGCCGAGTTTTCCTTCTGAACCGACTTCGCGAGCGACGCGTGTAACTTCTGAAGCAAAAGCGTTGAGTCGATCGACCATCGTGTTGATCGTGCGGCTCGAACGTAAGAACTCGCCCTTGAGGGGATGGTTTTCGGTTTCGAGCGGCATGCGTTGCGAGAGATCACCGTTCGCGACGGCGCCGAGCACGCGTCCGGCTTCCGACATCGGGAATACCAGATCGTCGATGAGCTGATTCACGGAGTCGATACCGCCGCGCCACGCGCCCTTCGCGCCGTCGTACGTCGCGCGCTTGTTGATCAAACCTTCGCGTCCGACAATTTTGCTGATGCGCTCGAGTTCGGCGTTCATCCGCACGTTTCGCTCGACGCACTCGTTGAAGGCTTGTCCGATCTCACCGTCTACGCCCGTTAACGTGTCGGGGAGGCGAACGTCAAACTTGCCGTCTCGGAAGGCCCGTAGCACGGCCAAGAGGGCCGTTTGTTGTAAACGCCCCGAATCGCCGTCTTGTGTGTTGTTGCTATTTGAAGATTGAGCTGTTACGGTCGATGACATGTTTTAGACGGGCCTCCTTAGGGCGTCGTCACGGATAACGCGTTTAGGACGCGACAAATCGCGCCCCAAGCCCGCTAATCTCGTTTTTACCCGGACCGACTCGCGCCAAACAAGCGAGGGTGAAAAAGCTTGTGGTTTGGGCAGGTACACTTGGCGGGGACAAAAGAGACGGAGACCTGAACGAGGATCATTTGCTTACGGATCTATCGGAACAACTCTACGCTGGTCTCGCGCAGATTAGCGGCCAGCCCGTTTCGACTGGGCTTGGACACGGTCTGCGCATCGCAGCTCAAGCATCTGAGCTGTGTGTTTCTGCATTTGCCGACTTCTGTGCGATCTATTTGCGGAGTGGCGGTCCTGCTGCCGTAGCGTTCGCGTGCCGTGACCGTGAGCAATTTGGTGATCTTGGTTCGCGTTCTTATCAGGATTTATTACTCGAACGCGCGCGTCTTGCGGGAACCGGCAAGCTGGTAGAAGAGCCGCTCGTCGTCGGCGGACGCCAGATCGGTGTGTTGGTGCTAGGCATCTCCGAGCCGCAAGTGCTCTCGCAAGTCGGCGGCTCGACGATCCCGCTGATTGCGACGATGCTCGCGACCGCAATCGATCAGGCCGAAGAGCTCGAGCACCACTACATGGTGTCTAAGCGTCTGCAAAAAGCCATGCTGCCTGCACGTCTCGTGCAAGCCGAAGGACACTCGTTCGATGCCGCCTACCGGCCCGCGAGCGATGAAGCCGACGTCGGCGGTGACTGGTACGACGCATTCGAACTCGGCGACGGCAAGATCGGCATTTCCGTCGGCGACGTCACCGGTCACGGACTCGAAGCTGCCGTTGCGATGAGCGAGATCCGGCGCGCAATTCGCGCTGCTGCTGCAACGAGTGATTCTCCAAAAGCACTACTGAATTACGTCGACGGCATTGTAAGCACCGAAGGCATCGGCATGGCGACCGCAATCGTCGGCATCTACGACGTCTCGACCAACGTGCTGCGGTACGCTTGTGCCGGACACCCGCCGCCGGCGCTCTTGAGTGCAAACAAACGCGCGCACTTCTTACCGGGCGGCGGACTCTTGCTCGGGCTCGGCGGCAGCCCGGCGTCAGAAGATTACACAGTAACGCTCTCGCCGGGCACGAGTTGCTTCTTCTATACGGACGGGCTGCTGGAATACAGCCGCGACGTTATTGCGGGAGAACGAGCGCTCATTGCCGCCCTCGAGCGCATCGCCGTGGCGGGAACAGCGACAGCCGACGCGCTGCACGCCGAGATCTTCTCCGACATCATTAACACCGATGACTCGGCAACGCTCGCGCTTCATCATTCGGAATCGTTTAACGGCGCCTGCGAGCGCTTAGAATTCAGCGGTATTCCGATTTGCGCGAGCCTCGCGCGTGAGTCCCTCCGCCACTTCTGCCAGCGCAACGCGATCTTCGGCGACCGCCAATACGACGTGTTGAGCGCCGTCGGCGAAGCGGTGGCGAACGCCATCGAGCACGGAACGCAGAGCGCACAACACAGCTTCGTGGTCGATCTCGATGCGCGCGCAGACGAACTCAATATCCACATCGACAGCTATGGCCACTGGCGCATGTTTACGCCGCGCGATGAACGCGGAAGAGGCATTCCCATCATGCGCTCCTGTTCGAAGCGCCTCGAAATCTCCTCAACACACGAACGGACGCGTATCAGCCTCACGTTCGACCGTTGAAAAATCAGCCTCGACTACCGGTAGTCACCCTCGGCATTTTAGCGACCTCAACGATCATCACCGAAGCGACGGCGCTCGCGCTCGGCGTCTGGGAGCGCGCGCGCGCCTTGGAAGCGCACGCGCTCAGCATAATCGGGCTCGTTTGTGCGGTCGCTTTTCTCGCGGTGTTATTCTACTGCCAGTACTGGAGCCGCCGTTAGAGTTTCGAATAGTCGACGGTGTCGACGAACAAAGCCGCGGCCACTTGACCGTTATCGTCGCGGCCGAAGTAATACACGAACGACTTTTTCGGCGTTTTTACCAGGTAGCCGATGGATGACATCGGCGGCCGGCGGTCTGTCGTGAGGACTGTGTATTGACGCGGTCCGAGTGCGCCGAGCGCCTCAATTTCGGTGCGATGCTGCGGCGACAAACGTGCCCGAAAATCCGGGCGCAAGCTCTGCATGTCGACCGATCCCGCAATGGCTTGGTCGAGCCAGCGTTCTCCTTGCGCAACCATCTGCGGATTCGCGTCCGGGTGATGCGCTTTCGCAGCGGTTTTCTCTTGTGGTTTTGCGGCGCTCTCCGACGGTACGAGTACGCCGTAAATCGCCATCACCGCGGGATCGTACGAGAACGTACCGCTGTTCGCCAAAACGATGATCGACAAATTATCATCCGGGAATCGCGCGTCTTGAGTCGCAGCTCCGGTCGTATTTCCGCCGTGCGATATGATTCGATGACCGCTTGGAAGTTTGTTTATCGCGATACCCAGCGCGTATCCGGGAAATGTTGTTCCAATGTCGATCGGCGTCAGCATCTCGGTGAGCGAGCGTTTTGAAAGCAACGTCGGTAGACCGGCGTTCCATTTCACGAGATCCTGAGCGTTGCTGACGACAGAACCCGCGCCGGTAAACCACGTGTAGTCGATCGGCAGCGCGTGTTCCCAAGAGCCGAGCGCGAACGACTCATACTCCGTAGCAACGTTCGGCTTCGCGTCCGAATACGTTCGGACGTATGTCGACGACATCCCAAGCGGCTCGAAGATGTTGCGTTGTAAGAACTGCGCATAGGACATCTTGGAAACGCGTTCGATGAGCATCGTCAGCAGAGCGTACCCGGTGTTCGAATATTCACGCTTCGTTCCCGGCGTAAACGAAAGCGGGCGCGCATCGACCGTGCCGACGATTTGCGCGAGCGTCGCGGGGCGGTTGCCGACTTCATCAAAATCTTCACGCTCGGTGTACTCCGCATATCCGCCGGCGTGGGTCATCAGCTCTCGAATCGTCACTTTGTCCGCATGCGGAATCTCCGGCAAGTATTTCGAGAGACGATCGTTGATATTCAGCAATCCCCGATCTTGCAACATGAGAATCGAAGCCGCCGTGAACTGCTTCGTATTCGACCCGATCGGATAGCGAGTGTCGCCGCTCGCAGCAACGTCGTCCTCGACATTGCTCTTGCCGAAGCCCTTCAGATAGACGATCTGCGTGCCACGCGCAACGCCGATGGTCACGCCGGGAGCCGCTGCACCTTCGACGGAAAGCCGCCCGATCTCATCGATCTTCGCGCTTTGCTCCGGAGTCAACGCGCTGTCTTGCGCGACTGCGGGCCGGCTCACAACACCGGCCGTGCCGACGACCATTGAGATCATCGCTGCACACGTAATCAACTTCGAAAAACCGGCAAGCTTTATGTTCATCAAGTACCTCACGAGTGAAATCGTTTGAGATCGAATGCGCCGATGTCGATCGTCGAGGGCGCTTCGGTGATCAACTCGCCGATCGCGCGAGCTGAAATGGCGGCCTGGGTAAACCCCAGATGCCCGTGACCGAACGAGTAGTACAGGTTTGTATGTTTGAATGCACGCCCGATCGCAGGCAGCGAATCGGGCATAAGGGGACGCGTGCCGACCCACGACGAGGTATCGGTATCCGCGAGATCGGGAATGTAGCGTTTTGCGATGCCGTAGAGCATCTTCGAACGCCGGAAATCCGGTGATGCATCCGGCGACGCAAACTCCATGGTTCCCGCCAAACGAACTCCGTGGTTCATCGGAGTTGCCGCGATGTGCGCTTCGTAAAAAATCATTGGACGCGCGAGTGAGACTTCGGGCTTAGCGATCATCAAGTGATAGCCGCGCGCTGCGGCTACGGGGACGTGATATCCCAACTGCCGCAGAAGATCGCCCGACCCATACCCCGCGGTGACCAATACGCGCGGGACGGACACTTGCGTCAGCATTTTCCCTCGTGCGATATCGACGACCCAACCGCCGTCGGAACGCTGATTGAGCTTACGAACGCGGCCGGAAAGAACGACACTCTGATAGCGAACGCGCTGCGCAAGGCGCTCGCCGAAAGCCTGCGGGTCGGTGCAGTGCGCGGAATCCGGAAAAAAGATCGCGCCTGCGACCTGCGCCGCGAGTGAAGGCTCGTACGCGTGCACCTGCGCGGCATCGAGCGGCTCCGCGGAGATGCCGTGACCGCGAAGCTCGGGAAGCAATTGGCTCAATTTGTCGAGCGCACGCGAGTCCTCGACGACCTTCAAACCTCCACGCCGCACGAGGTACTCTTGCGCACCGCATGCATCTGCGACGGAAAGAAGCGCGTCGACGGAAAGACGGTTCAGTCGCGCCGCGCCGTCGATCGAGCGTTTCGTAGCGTCGGGACGCATCGTCGCGAGCAGCCGAACGCCCCACGGCGCGAGGTGCGGCAAGTACGATGCACGCACGACGAGTGGTCCCGTTGAGTCAAGCAGCATGCGGGGCAGATCCGCAAAGAGCGACGGTTGCGCGACGGGAAAGATTTCACCGTCGTGGATGTAACCCGCGCTGCCGCTTGCCGTTCCGGCACCAGGTTCGTTCGGCTCGATCACGAGCACGCGCAAACCCGCATCATGCAGAGCAATTGCCGCAATTGTACCAATGATGCCGCTTCCGACGATTGCGATGTCGGCGTCGGCGGTTTGGGCACCCATGCACGGATCCCCTAGAACTTCGTAACGAAGCTCGCCAAGCCGAACGCTACGAAGAGCCAGATACCGTACAGCGCAGCAAGACCAACGACTCCCTCAGCGGCCCGCACCAGCCATCCGCCAGGACCGCGCGCGATGCGCAAGCCGCTTTCAACGATAATCGCGATCCCGCCGATGATGGCGATCAGACCGATCGTGTACAGCAGGATCATCGTGGTGATGAAACTCGGCTGGAGAATCGCGCTCTCACTCGAAAGCGCTGCCGTCCATCCCAAAAGCGCCACGATGAATGAGATTGCACCGATGCGCGCGGCGAGATGTAGCCATTGTTCGCGGCGAGTAACGTTCAGTTTGAGATTCATTCGACGGCGATAAATCCAGGTGCCGAGTCGGATGCAAAGTGAGAGCAGCAGCACAACGATGAATGCCGGGATGAGAATCTTCAGCGATCCCATCGTCCCAAGGCCGTCGACACGCTGGAAGATGAAGACGGGAATGAACTCATCAGTCGTCCACGACAAGATCTTCCCGTTCGAATCCGCCGTGAACTTCAGATGTGTTTGGCCGTTGACTTCTTGATAGAAGAGCGGTCCGATCTCACGCCAGCGTATCGGATCTTCCCCCGGCGTTTGAAGCATCGACACTTCGATCTGTCCGTCCGGTCGCGCACTCACCTGAGTTTGCGAAAGCGCGTACACGAGACGGAGCGCGCTCTCCGAACGGCGGCTCGACTGATACCAGCCTGCAACGCGAGCGGCATCCGGTTTCGGATTCGCGACGGTGGGCGGCTGCGCCGCGGTGTACGGATAGTAGCGATCGAGGAAGTGACGGAAAATCTGCGTCCGCACGCCTTCCGCGGCGCCTTTCTTTCCGGCGCTGTTGAACGACATAAAGAACCCGACATGCTGGCTCGGAAGCAAGTGCAAATCGGTATGAAAGACGTCGGTGTCTCCCGCGTGACTGACGATTTCTTGTCCGTTGCGGCTCTCTTGATAGAAGCCTAGGCAGAAGCCGTTCATGCCGGGCGCGGGGGCCAGCTGAAGCGTCCACATTTCGCGAATCGTCGCCGGGTCAAGAATCGTGCCGCCGTCAAAATTGCCGCCCTGCAAGTACGCGAGCATGAAACGCGACATGTCGATTCCCGACGAGGTCGCCGCGCCTGCCGGCGCGGGTACAACGTATTCGAATGGATGCGCCTTGTCTTCTCCCGCGTTTGTATATCCGCTCGCCATCATCGGAGCAAGACTTGCCGGAAGCGGTTGCTCGAACGTCGAGTGTGTCATGCGCAGCGGCGTGAAGATGTGTTTCTGAATGTACTCATTGTACGGTTCGCCCGAGACCCGCTGCACGATGTATCCCGCAAGCGCCGCGCCGTAGTTCGAATACGCAATCACTTGGCCGGGCGGAAAAATCCGGTTCGGTATGTGATTCTTCAAATAGACGCCTAACGGCATCATGTCGCTCGGCTTGTCGCCGATCAGGTTTTGGATGACTTCTTCGAAGCCGGCCGAGTGTGTCATCAGGTTCCGCAACGTGATCGGTTTTCCGAATTTGTCGGGAATCTTGAAGTCGAGGTACTGATTGACGTCGGTGTCGAGATTTAATTTGCCGGCCTGCACCTGCTGCATGACGGCCGTCCAGGTAAACAGCTTCGATGTCGAACCGGGACGGAACAACGTATTGTTCGGGTCGACGGGCGTACGCTTCGCGAGATCCGAGAAGCCGTAGCCTTTGGCGAAAATGATCTTTCCGTCTTTAACGACGGTTACAACGGCGCCCGCGATGTCCGCGCGCCGTATTGCATACGGAACGAGTCCATCCATAAAAGGCGTCAGATCTTGCGTCGTCATGGCCGGTGGCGATGCCGACGAGCCGCCGGCGGCGTAAGCCGGAACGAGCGCGCTGTTGAGTACGAGGACGGCAAGCGCAAGAGGCGCGCAAACAAAGCGAAGCATCCGTTTCATGTCGGCGGTTTTATTAAGCAAACAGCGTCCCTCACCTCCAAAAAACTGACACTTGCGCCAAAATTTTGTTTTCCTGGGCAGGGCGGCGCCGGGCTCGGCCGTAAACCGCGCTCATGCAACGATGTCTTCGAATCGCGGCGGCGATCGTCGCACTCTGCGCCTTTGCTGCATGCACGCATCCCTCGCATGGTCTGCAAAGCGGGTCGGCGAGCAACACGTTGACGGCGGCGATTCAAAAGGAGCCGATCGCACTCAATCCGCTGTTACTGGAAGGCGTCAGCGCATACACGTTCAGCGAACTACTGTATTCGTATCTGACGAACTACGATTCGACCGGACGCACCGTTCCCGACCTCGCGCGTGACGTGCCGACGCCGCAAAACGGCGGTGTTTCAGCTGACGGGAAGAGCCTCACCTTTCATCTGCGACGCAATGTGCGATGGCAGGACGGCACTCCGGTTACATCGCGCGATGTCGTTTTTACCTTTCACGCCATCATGAGCCCGGCCAACAACGTCCCGGAGCGCATTGGGTACGACGAGATCGCGTCGATCGCTGCGCCGGATCCGTACACGGTCGTCATCACGCTCAAGCGACCGTACTCGCCGATTGTTGCGCTCTTCCTCGGCGGCGACAGCAACTACCCGGTTCTTCCCGCGCATCTGCTCGCATCAAAAGCGAATCTCAACAACGACCCCTTCAACGCATCGCCCGTCGGTTCGGGGCCATTTCGGCTCGAGCGTTGGGACCGCGGCGACCGCCTGACGTTCGTTGCGAACGACACCTACTACGCCGGAAAGCCGCACATCAGCCGCCTCGTGCTTCCCGTCATTGCAAACGACTCGACGATGATCGACGAGTTGCAATCCGGCGAAATCGATGCGGCATTCATGCTCGATGCCTCGCGCATCGAGCAGCTTCGCGCAATCCCGCGTCGCCGCGTCGTGGTAACACCGGTCCCGTACTTCTACGCGCTCGGATTCAATCTGACCGATCCGATCCTAAGCGACCTCACGGTGCGGCGCGCGTTTGCCATGGCGATCGACCGTCGCAGCCTCACGGAAAAAATCACGCACGGCGTGTACGATCCTGACACGGCGATGCGCGGACTTTTCACGTGGGCGTTCGATCCGAGCGTGAAGCTGCCGCCGTTCGATCCGGTGCAAGCTGGGGCATTATTGACAAAGGACGGCTGGATTCCCGGGCCGAGCGGAATACGCATGAAGCAAGGGCATCCGCTGCATCTCGAACTGTCGTTTGCGATCGGATCGGGCATCACTACGCGTTTTGCAACCGCCGTAGCAGCGGCTGAGCGTGCAGTCGGGATCGATGTGTCGATGCACCAATACGATCGCACGCAGTTTCTGTCGATCCAAGGCCCGATGATGCAAGGGCGATATCAAGTCACCCTTTACGATTATCAGGCGACGTACGATCCCGATGTCTCGTGGTTACTTGCGTGCGATCAGCGCGGCCCGCACGGCTTCAACGATACGCGATTCTGCGATGCGCGCGTCGATGCGTTGCTCGCGCGTGGAGCGTCGTCTTACGATCGGACTACGCGCGCGGCTGCATACCACCAGATCCAGCGCATTCTAGCCGATGAGTTGCCGTACGCCTTCCTCTGTCAGATCAGCGAAGTGGATGTTATTCCCGAAAATCTTCAGGGCTTCAGGCCGCCGCTACTCTCGCCGTTCAATTCGGTTGCGTCCTGGCGCTACGGAACGATCTGATCGATAACGGCGTCGGCGAATGCGTCGGTCCCGAGCGGCACCGCGCCGCCGGCAATTTCGGCCGTCCGCGCGCCGCTCGCGTATGCGGCTTCCACCGCGCGTTCGATGCGCGCGGCATTTGCGTTGTCATCCAAACTGTAACGTAGCAGCATCGCCGCCGATAGAATCGCCGCGGTCGGATTCGCGATGCCTTTGCCCGCGATATCCGGCGCCGTCCCCGCAATCGGTTCGTAGAGTCCGAATTGGCGTCCGGGCGCCCCACGCGTACCGAGACTTGCGCTCGGCAGCGTACCGATCGATCCCGTGAGAATCGCTGCTTCGTCGGAGAGAATGTCGCCGAACATATTCTCGGTGACGATAACGTCGAAGTCCCCGGGACGACGCACCAGCTGCATTGCCGCGTTGTCAACGAGCAAGTGATCGAGTTGAACGTCGGGATAATTCTTCGCGACTTGGTCGACCACGCGACGCCACAACCGCGACGTCTCCAAAATGTTTTGCTTGTCGACCGACGTCACGCGTTTGCGCCGTCCGCGCGCGAGTTCGAATGCCGTACGCGCGATGCGTTCTATTTCGGGTGCGCGATAAATCATCGTGTCGACAGCCATCTCGACGCCGTCTTCGACACGCTGCTCCTTCGGTTTCCCGAAGTAGATGCCGCCGGTGAGCTCGCGCACGACGATGAGGTCGAGCCCACGAACGAGTTCGGGCTTGAGCGATGAGGCATCTTCCAATCCGGGAAAGACACGCACGGGGCGAATATTCGCGTAAAGCTCGTAATCGCGTCTCAACACGAAGAGCGCGTACTCCGGCCGTTCCGCTAGCGGCTTCCCATCGTACTGCGGTAAGCCGACGCTGCCGAAAAGAATCGCCGCGCTGCAATCGGCAAGCGCTCGCGCCTCGTCGGGAAGCGCCGGCAGGCCTTGTTCGAGGGCTGCACCTCCGACGACACTTTCGACGCTGCGCACGTCGGGACGAACGTGGCGCAACACGCGCACGGCCGCGCGCGGCA
>JAMXLG010000185.1 GCA_024281135.1 Vulcanimicrobiia bacterium
TTCTGATCCGCGGTGATGAAGGGGAGATTCACCGTCGTTTGCACGACGCTCGACAGTTCGACCTTCGCCTTTTCGGCGGCCTCGTTCAGCCGCTGCAGCGCTTGCCGGTCCTTGCTGAGGTCGATTCCTTCGTCTTTACGGAATTGATCGACGATCCAGTCGACGATGCGCTTGTCATAGTCGTCGCCGCCCAAGTTCGTGTCTCCGTTCGTCGCCTTGACTTCGAAGACGCCGTCACCAACTTCCAACACCGAAACGTCGTACGTTCCACCGCCCAAGTCCCAAACGAGAATCGTTTCGTGTTCTTTCTTGTCGAGTCCATAGGCGAGCGACGCCGCCGTCGGCTCGTTGATGATACGCAGCACGTCGAGACCGGCGATTTTTCCGGCGTCTTTCGTTGCCTGTCGCTGCGCGTCATTGAAGTACGCCGGCACCGTAATAACGGCGCGTTCGACGCGTTCGCCCAAATAATTCGACGCGTCGTTTACGAGCTTCTGAAGGATCATCGCCGAAATTTCCTGAGGCGTGTAATCCTTGCCGTCGATCTTGACGCGATAATCCGTTCCCATCTTGCGCTTGATCGACGAAATCGTGCGGTCAGGATTGGTAATTGCCTGCCGCTTTGCCAATTGGCCCACGAGCCGTTCGCCGGTCTTGGTGAACGCGACAACGGACGGCGTCGTGCGGCTGCCTTCGGCATTTGGGATCACGACGGGCTGCCCGCCCTCCATGACGGCAATCACCGAGTTCGTCGTGCCGAGATCGATACCAACAACTTTTCCTGCCATGATGCGGCCTCCGGGTCGATAGCATACATCGTAACTATCGCACGGAAAATCCTCACCAAGCGTGCGGTAAGACGCTAGGGGAAATGCAGGCGGCGCGTGAGTGTGATTGTTCCGCTGGTGCCGTTACTCAGCGAAAACGTGCCGTGCCCTCCCGTTGCGGACAATCCGGTAATCGTCAACTTCGTGACTGTACCGAATGCGACGAACGTGCTGTGGAACGGCTTCGTAAACTCTGGGTTATCGACGTTTTCGCCATTGAAGGCAGTGCCCTTAATGCTTGCGCCGTTTTGGGTCGCGATGAGGGCCGCGCAGCCCACGGTATCGACGACTGCGCCGTGTTTGACGACGTACGATCCGAGATAGAAAAACAGCGGTTGCGGTGTCGGGGTGGGCGACGGTTTCGGTGTCGGTGTACGCTTCGGCGTTGGTGTCGGCTTGGGGCTCGGCGTCGCGACCACGTAATGCATCCGCTCCCAAAAAGACGCAGCTGCACCGATCTTTGCCGTGAACGTCGTTCCGCTAACATGCCCCTGCGCAATGATCGTTGTGTACGTGCCGGGGAGCACGTCCGTCGGGCAAACTTGTGGCGGCGGTGTTACAACACTTTGCGGTATAAATTCATGGGGAGTTTCCCGCGCAGCTTGCGCCGGCGGCATTCCCTCAGGCGACATTTCCGCAGGCGGCGTGTCGGCGGGCGGCATTTCTGCCGGTGCCGATTCGGCGGGCCCGGTTTGCGCGGGTGATACGTTTTGCACGTCTTGGGGTTGCGGCGCGCTTTCGCCGCCTACCGGCATTTGAGGAGGCGGAGCATAACCACTATCGCCGCCGCCGTTACATGAAGACAACGCGAGAGCCGAAATTGCCAGCGCGACGAGAGCGCTGCTCAATTTGAGATAACGCTCCATATGCGCCATGCTATCACGCTGCCTGATGACGTACTACGACATACCGTTCGCCCATCCGCTAACCGTGAAACTCACTTTACTTCGATACCGAGAACGTTGCGATCGCCGCTTGGCCGAGGCAGATGCCACCGTCATTGCACGGCGTGATGCGATTGGTCCATAAACGGTCGCCAAGCGCCGTGCGCAATTCATGAATGAGCACCGCGTTTTGGAAGACGCCGCCCGAAGCGACAATCCGTTCAGAGCCGAACTCAGACGCGGCGCTGCACACGGCGCGAGCGAGAGCTCCGTGAAACGCGCGAGCGATTTCACGGATGTCACGCGCGCGCAGACGATCGGCGATAATCTGCGTGAGCAGCGGGCGATAGTCGAATTCGCTATCGAGGAAGGGGAACGCATACGGAACGACGGGTGCGCTACAACGCGCAAGATACTCCACCCACATCGCGGCTTGTCCCTCGAACGTAATCTCGCGTGTAAAGCCGAGCAATGCTGCGACGGCATCAAAGAGCCGGCCCATTGAGGTGGTTGCAAATACGCGCACGTCATGTCGTAGAAGCTCCCATCCACTGCGAAATCGCGAAGGAAAATCGAATGGCGGCCTTTCGAATAGGCCGTCCATCTGTGAAAACTCAGGATGACAAAAGAGAAAGCCGGCCGCAGCCTGTACGGGAAATCGCGCCGCCGCGTCTCCTCCCGGAAGTAGCGCCGAGCGCAGATGCGCGACGCGTTCGAAGCCGCCGGCGAGATCGCCCGCAAAGACCTCCCCGCCCCAAATCGTTCCATCCTCTCCGTATCCGGTTCCATCGAATGCAAAGCCGAGCACCGGAATATCGAAAGCAGCGCGCTCGGCAAGAACGCTTGCGATATGCGCTCGATGGTGCTGCACAGCGCAGCGGCGCTCGCCGAGATCAGCGGCGTACATCGACGAACGGTACTGCGGATGCAGGTCGTGCGCGATCAGAGCTTCGATTGCGTGCAACTCGTACAACGAGCACAAGTCCGAGACCGTCGATTTAAATGATTCATAAGCATCGAAATACTCGAGGTCACCGACGTGCTGGCTAACAAAAGCCTGTCCGTCGACAACGACGGCGATCGCATTCTTGAGATCTGCGCCGAGCGCGACCACCGGTGAAACCGCGGGCAGCGTCGCGACTGCCTGCGGTGCGTACCCGCGCGCGTGGCGAATGACGCCGATGCTCGAGACCACGCTATCGTCAATGCGCCGGGCGATCTGCCGTTCTCCCACGAGGAGCGCATCGGCAATCCCAGCTAAGCTGCGGCGCGCATCGTCGTCACGATAGGCGATCGGTTCGCTGGAACGATTTGCGCTCGTCATCACGAGCACGTCGGGTGCGCCCGCGTCGAAGAGCAGGTGCTGCAGCGGCGTGTAGGCGAGCATGATTCCGAATTCATCCGTATCCGGCGCAACGCCGTCCAGGTCGACGCGTTTCGGCATTAACACAATGGGACGCGACTGCGACTGCAGCACTTCAGTGTGATGCTCGTCTGCATATGCGATCTCCAAGATGCGCGTCGCGTCACGTACCATTAGCGCGAACGGCCGCTCCTTGCGGTACTTCCGTTCGCGCAGTGCGGACACGGCGACGCTGTTGCGCGCATCACACGCGAGGTGATATCCGCCCAAACCCTTGACTGCGACAATCGCACCTTCTCGCAAGAGTTCCGCGGCGCGCGTGATGCCCGCATATCCTCGCATCGTCTGCGTGCCCGCTTCCAAGACGTACGCCGGACCGCAGCGAGGACACGCAACCGGTTGCGCGTGAAAGCGCCGGTTCAGCGGATCGTCGTACTCTTGCCGGCACGCGTCGCACATCGGCCAATCGCGCATCGTCGTCTGCGGACGGTCGTACGGTAGGCCTCGAACAATCGAGTAACGCGGTCCGCAGTCCGTGCAGTTGATATACGGATAGCGATAACGGCGATCGACGGGGTCGAATAACTCGCGTAAACAGGCATCGCATACAGGCAAATCGGAACAGACGCGCACCGTGGGCGCGTCGCGATGTTCGCTCTTACGGATTTCGAACGTCGCGAATCCGTTGATGCGTGCGCTCGACATTTCGAGCGAAGCAATGCGAGCGGCCGGCGGCGGCCGTGAACGAATGGCGCGAACGAAATCCTCGAGCTGCTCCCGATCGCCTTCGACGTGCACGTCGACACCGCGCTCCCCGTTGAGCACCCACCCGGTCAAACCGCGCTCGATAGCGAGACGATACACGAACGGCCGGAAGCCGACGCCTTGCACGACGCCCGCAATATGTAGCCGACGTCCTTCTCTAGACGCCGTTTGCATAGCAGCCGCGACCCTCGTACCCAACTTGCATCACTCGCTCGCCGTCGCTCAGCACGGGAATCGTCCGGTCACCGCCGGTGAGTTGCAGCATCCGCGCGAGAGCATCACGGTCTTCGTCGACGTCGTACTCGATGAATGTCTCGCGACGCCATTCGAGGTCTTCGCGCAACTGAGCCGTGTACGGACACGATGCGGACCCGAAAAGGACTAGCACCGCGCCAGTGCCTCGCGTAAGACGTGGTAGATCGTGCCCTGCGCTTCTTGAATTCTAGGAATATAATCGCACCGCACGACGATCGCGACATCGGCAAGGCCGCGCCGAACGACTTCACCGCCGTCATAGCCGAGCAACGCGACCGTGAACAAACCGCGTTTGCGTGCTTCTTCCAGCGCGGCGACGACGTTACGCGAGCCGCCACTCGTTGAAAAAGCGACGGCGATATCGTTTGGCGCGGCTTGTGCGATCAACTGCCGCAGAAACATCACGTCGACGCCGACGTCGTTTGCGGTTGCCGTCAAGACGGCAGGTTCGAGCGCTAGCGATATCGCCGGAAGTGGTAGCCATCCGCTTTCAGGCATCACGCAGTCGAGCGCAAAGTCCGTTGCATCCGTCGCGGAGCCGCCGTTCCCGAACGCAAGAATTCGTCCCCCGCGTTCGACGCGCGAGGAGATCGCAACAGCCGCTTCGGCGATGCCTTCGACTTGCTCTGCGGCGACCTGCTCCCGCAGGGCGTTTGCATCCCGGGCCTTCATTTCAATCGACACCGCGACGTCTTCGATCACGGCGTCATCCGGAGCGGCGGCTTCGAGAAACGGATAGAGAAACGCGAGCCCCTCATGGTCGCCGGTGTGATGCGAGAGATGTTCCAGGAACACGTGTACCGATTCGTACATCGTGTGCCCTAAGAGCTCGAACAGTTCTTGATGCACATGCGTATCGGAACTTGGTGAGGCAACAGCGTAATCGGCATTGTCGCCCGGCCAGGCAATCGTCATCGCTCCGCGCTCGTGCGCCTTCTGCAGCGCGCTCAACGTAGCTGCGTCACCTTCGGGCGGACCGAACGCGATTGCGATATCGTTCGCCGAGGCAATCGCTTCGATCCACGGGTCGTAGGCCATGCTGACGTCAAGCGCCGGCAGCGCGCGTTTGCCGACGATCACCGGGTGGATAAATTCGACCGACACATGCATGGCATCGGTAGCGTATGGCCCGCGTCCAAACGCGAGCAATCGGCCACCCTTTATGAATCGTTCCGCCATCTCGCGGCAGGCGCGCGCGAGTGGGATCCTTTCGCGTTCGAAGAACGCGTCGCACGGCTCGTTTCGCGCGAGGATACGTTCGCGAATGAACGTTTGGGCCGATACGCTGAGCATGGCGTTTCAGCAAATCCGCGGGAGGGGATCGCCGACCAGCATATCGACGACGCGCGTTCCGCCGTACGGCGTCCGGGAAAGCACCGTCGAGGCGGGCGCGGCGTCGATCTGCCCAATGATCGCAGCTTCTTCACCGCCCGGCACGCGATGTAACGCATCGAGCCCGGACTCCGCAAGCTCCGCCGAGACGACGGCTAAGAACTGGCCTTCGTTTGCAATGTGCAACGGATCGAGACCGAGGATCTCGCAGGCACCGCGCACCGGATCACGCATGGGAACAGCGGCTTCCTCGAGCACCACGCTAACGCCGGCGTCACGCGCGAGTTCGTTGAGCGCCGTTGCGACACCGCCGCGGGTCGGATCGCGCATCCATCGCACGCCGCTCGCCGCAACACTGCAGAGCGCTTCGACGAACGGCGTAACGGCGCGTGTATCCGACTCAATCTCTGCTTCCAGTTCCAATTCACCACGGGCCAGCAAAATCGTGATGCCGTGATCGCCGATCGGTCCCGAAATCAACACTCGATCGCCCGGACGGACTTGACGCGCATCGAGCGTTAAACGCTCGTCGACGACGCCGATGCCGAATGTCGAGACGTACATGCCGTCGGCCATTCCGTGCTCGACCACCTTCGTATCACCGCCGACAACATCAACCCCGCACAGCCCGGCGGCGTGCGCCATCGCCTTGATCTCTCGCTCGAGAACCTCACCGGCCAGGCCCGCCTCTAAAATCAGTGTTGCCATGAGCGCGACGGGACGCGCTCCGGAAACCGCAAGATCGTTGATCGTGCCGTGTACCGCAAGCGAAGCGATCGAGCCGCCGGGAAACGCGAGCGGTTTGACGACGAATCCGTCGGCCGTTACGGCAAGGCGCTTTCCTTCTATGGTCACGAGCGCCGCATCGGAAAGCGTGTCGAGTATGGGGTTCGCGAATGCGGGGGCAATGACGCCTTCAATGAGGCGGCGCGTCGCCTTTCCGCCGGCGCCGTGCGCCATTTCTATCTGTTCGATACTCGGCCGTGTCTTCACGCTTCAACCGGATGCGCAACGTACTTGAAGTATGCTGCGCACGCGCCTTCGCTCGAAACCATTAACGCACCGACCGGATGCTCCGGCGTGCAGGCGTTACCGAAGAGCTTGCACTGCGGCGGGGTGAGCACGCCTTTGAGCACCTCGCCGCACTGCGCGGCCTTCGGATCGGTAACGCGAACGCCGGGCAGTTCGAAGCGCGCCTCGCTGTCGTAGTGCGCGAACTCCGCCTTGATCTTCAACGCGGACTGCGAGATAAACCCGAGGCCGCGCCATTCGAAGTATGGACGCAATTCAAACACGTCACCGAGCGCGCGCATCGCCGCGAGATTGCCGTTCCACGGCACGATGCGGCGGTATTGATTCTCGACCTGCGCCTCGCCCGCGCGCAGTTGACGCACGACCATGAGAATGCCCTCGAGCAAATCGAGCGGCTCAAATCCCGAAATCACGACCGGTTTCTTATAGTGCTGCGCGATGAACTCATACGGGCGACATCCCGTGATCGTGGAAACGTGTCCCGGCCCGATGAATCCGTCGAGCCGCATGTCCGGCGAGTCAAGTATGGCACGAATCGCGGGCAAGATCGTGACGTGGTTGCAAAAGACGCTGAAGTTGTCGACGCCAAGTGCGCGCGCGCGGAAAATCGTGAGCGCCGTTGACGGCGCCGTCGTTTCAAAGCCGATCGCAAAGAAACTGACGTGCTTCTCCGGTTCGTTTTGCGCAACGCGCAGCGCGTCAAGCGGCGAATAGACCATGCGCACGTCGCAGCCACGCGCCTTATACTCGAGCGGCGTCCCTTTCGTTCCGGGGACGCGCATCATGTCCCCGAACGCGGTAAGAACCATCTCCGGACGTTCCGCAAGCGACAGACCGTCGTCGATGCGTCCCATCGGGAGCACGCACACGGGGCATCCCGGACCATGAACGAGTTGGATGTTCTCCGGCAGCACGTCACGCAATCCATGGCGATAGATCGAGTGCGTGTGTCCTCCGCAGACCTCCATGATGCGGTAGTGATACTGCGGATCGATGACGCGCTTGATCTCGCGTGCGACTCTGCGGATCAGTTCGGGGTCTCGAAATTCGTCGACGTACTTCACGGCGCGAACGTGTACCCGCGGACTTCGTCCATTGCCGCTTGCTCCTCGCCGAGCGCCGCGAGCAACGTCAATTGTTCGCGCGCATCCTTTTCACTTATCTTGCTCATCGCGAAGCCGACGTGAATGAGCACCCAGTCGCCTTCTTCGAGCGGCTGATCGGCGAGCAGGCCGATATTGATCGCGCGCTTCACGCCGGCGA
This sequence comes from Vulcanimicrobiia bacterium, assembly GCA_024281135.1. The sequence goes on from JAMXLG010000185.1 coordinate 7,722, forward strand.
CATCGACCTTCGCCAGCAGCGGCTGCTCCTTGGAAAACTCAACGATCTTGCCTGGGATGGCAAGGCACATCTACATCGACCCCATCCTGACGTAACGAATCAGCTCACCGGGGAACGAGACGAGGAGATCAAGCCAGTCGTTCACCGTCGCTCGTTGTTCACGCACAACCTGGCCCAAAATGCTGGGCACCTTCCGCGAGAGCGGCTCTTCATCGGACATGGCGAGCATCCGGTTGTAGCGGCTCATATCTTGCGACATTCGAATGGCCATGCGCAACGCATATATCGCCGCGAGCGCGGCGACCGGTCCCCAAAGCATGCGTTTTCTCATCGTTCTGCTCCCGTTACGGCACGCGATTGTGTCAATTTTCGAACGAGCTCGACACAAGCAGGTAACGCGGCGCGAACCGGCTCGCTGAGTTCCACGCCTTCATCGAGATTGAGCGGCACACACCCCACGACGACGATGCGCCCACACCGTTCCAATCCACTTTGAGCGCATAGCCGCGCGTAGAGTCGGAGCACGTTATCGACATCCATTGCGTGCGGATCCGCCGGACGATCGCCGCAGGCATTACGTTCCGGATCGATTTCAATGGCAAAGATCGTGCCGGGTACATCGGGCAGCGCGACCGCGTCGACGATCACGACGACGTCGTAGCCGTTGAGCATCTCGAGCGCGAGATGCATGCCGCCCGTTCCGAAATCGAGCACGCGCACACCGGGACTCAGTTCGGTTTTTGAAAGCAGGCGTGCAACGGCCGAGCCGAGTCCGTCGTCGGAGAGAAGCGCGTTCCCGAATCCAGCGATAAGCGTCTTCATGGCAGCAGCTCCACTTCGTCGGTTCCATAGAAGAACGAGCGCCCGTACCATTCGTGCATCTCGCTCGCCGGATCGGCATCAAAGACGACGCCCACGTAGTGGTTGCCTTCAAGATCCGTTTCAATGGTGTTTACACGCGCCGTCATACCGCGGACAAGATTGTCCCACGTGTCCGCCCGGCGCTTTGGTTGTACGCGGACCCGCGTTCCTTTGCGAATCTCTCCATGAAGCGTCTGCAGCGTCTGCGGATCCAACGCTTCCGCGCGCTCGACGATCGACTGCACGTAGGGATGCGCCGCACGCGCATCGCGCTTCTCTTCATCCGTCAGCGAAGCTACGCTGAGCATCAACAGCTCGTCGATCTCGGTGCCGTCGAACGTCTGCGTGCGGCTCGCCGCGGCGATACGCGGAAAGTCCTCGAGGATAATCGGTGAGAGCAGCAGCGCGTTCGACGTTTGTCCGCCCGCCTCGCGATTGCCGGTCAGAATGGGATGGAGCCGATCGTTGACACAGCGTGCAATCGCCGGCGCAGCAAATGCCGGCGGATCGATCATCGACGAAAATGAACCGGCCTGCGCCTCAAGCACGAGATGCGTGCTGACGAACGCACCGCGAAGCGCCTCGTTCCGGGAGTCAACCGCATCAGCCGCCGTATGGTTGACGATCTCGAGCGTCAGCACCGAAACGTCGCCGTCGCACTCCACCGCTACGTTCACCTCTCCGCGCAAACTACTCGTGGTGAAACAGAATCCGAATGCTGCGCCGGGTGAAAACGAGAATGGAACCTCTTCTTCGACCGGATGTTCTGCAATGCGCAAAAAGCGGAGCATCCCGTCGATTCTTGCGTCGCTCGCATCGCCGACGCAATAGACGAACTGCGAATGTATCGACGGCGGCTCGCTCGGGTCGCCGTAGCCCTGCGGCATGACGACGCCGAATTGAAACGGCATCTGATTCTTGAGCGCGCTCTTCGAATACGGATAGAGCAAGAAGCCCTCGTAGAGGACGGCATCGGCGACTGCGCGCGCCTGCGGGTTCACGTCGGCGCCCCCATCAAGCGTTCCAGAACCTCATCCCAGGTCGTCGCGCCGCTCAGCGCGCGGTAACGGCGTAACTTCTCGAGCGTCTCCAAATTAATGCGAATCAACGCGTCATCGCCGTAGCACGCCCGCATTGCATCGCGCCACACCCCGACCGGCATGCGATAGCTGCATTCGCTACTCCAGGGAATGCGCTCGGTCGAAAAGCCCGAGCTTTCGGTTCTGAAGATCGGCCCGCTGAAGAAAAACCGCACCGGAATTGCGCCGGAGTGCACAACGTCGAAAAATCGTGTCGCCGCTTGATCGAAATCATACGTGCACGGCACCGGTATCTCGGCTTCGGTCTCATCCTCGAATCCCGGGATAACAAGGGAGACGTCAGCCCATGCGAACGTTCGCAACGTCGCGTGCCACCGATCCGGCGTACCGAAGAGATCGCCGAGTAACGCTTGTTCCTCTTGATCGTACGTTCGCCACTGCGGTTCGATCCGAAGTTGCGTTCGAAGAACCATTGCATCGACCGGAGCACTCGACGTTACCCGAAGACGGAACGCAATCGTAGGTGATGCAGCGTTCTGCTTTGCGCGCGCGTCGACGATGCTAAACGTAACGTCGTTCATTGCGCGAACTCCGAAATGCGCGTGAAGAACCGCTCGAGCTCCTCGTGAACCTCGTCGCCGCCCGAAATGCCGGTCCACTTCGAACGAACCAATCCAACGAGTTCGTAGCAGATGTCGATCGGAACGAGAAACGATCGTCCCAGTCGTCCGTTTAAACGATAGACGAGCACGGCTTCCACGTCCGGCAGCATGGACGCGATGACCGGCTCGCGCTCGCGCAATTCGCTCCATGCATCGAGCGGCAATTCCGATTCGGTCGCGCCCGCCGGCCCCGGATAAAACGCGATCACGCGCTCAGTCTTGCTGTTTTCAAAGAAAAACGCGAGCCCAATCGGAATGCCGAGCGCATCCCACTGCGCGTCGCTAAAGAGCGGCGACGGAATGGCGGCATAACGTTTGGGTACGGCACGCAGCCGTCCGCGGGTACTCCCGGTAAAGAGCATGCTGCACGGAGTACACGTACACAGCAGACGACGGTCCGCTGTGTCGACGACGTGTCCGTGCCGCTGATCGAGTGGTCCCGCGCACAACTCGCAGAGCTTCGTTGTATTCCGTGAGGGTTCGCGCAAGAGCCTCGTGAGGAAAGTCGTCATCGCAGATTCAGCAGCGAAACGGTCTGCCCGACGGCGCGCACCTCGAGCACTTCCGGCGCATACATGTGAACGGCGCGTTCGACGATTGGAATGAGATCGGCCATGCCGTTGATGCGAACCGACGCGACGTCTTCATCAGCACTCACGAACTCCGCATCGCCCCCCTTCGCCTGCAGTTCCGGGCGGACGGCATCCAGCGCGCGCCGCACACGCTCTTCGAGCGGCACGGGATGCAAGCCGTGGGTGACGAGCAGACTCGCAACAACGGGGTCTGCGCAACACGATTCAATCGCGGGGTCCGCATTTGAACCCAGCTCGTCGCGCAAGATGCGAATCATCCGTCGCAAGCCCTCGCCGTAGAGCGACGAGATGATTCGCACCAGCTCTTCCGCGTCGGTTCGCGCACCCGTGCTCGGCGGAAACAGGCTAAAGCGATCGAGGAGCGTCTGAACGCGATTGCTCGACTCGTTGAGCAGATCCGTCACACACTACACCTCGGGGGCAGCAAACGGCGTATGTACTCGCTCGATCGTCTTGCCGCCGCCCAGATACATATGCACGCCACACGGCAGACACGGGTCGAAGCTGCGAACCGTGCGCATAATGTCGATGCCTTTGAAATTGTCGGGCCCGTTCTCTTCGAAGATCGGCGTGTTTTGTACCGCGTCTTCGTATGGTCCCGGCGTACCGAAGTTGTCGCGCGGGTTCCCGTTCCACGGCGTCGGCGGCCACGGCTGATAATTGTCGATCTTGCCGTCGCGGATCACCATGTGATGCGATAGCACGCCACGCACCGCTTCAGTGAATCCGACGCTTATCGCTTCCTTTGGAACCGTGAAGTCGCTCCAGGTTTGTGTCTCGCCCCTGCCCATCATTTCGATTCCGAGCTCGACGAAATGCAATGCGAGACCAGCGGCATACGCCTGGAAATACGTGCGAGCGCGATCGCGCTCGATCGCGTTGCTCCATCTCGGAATCTTCCACTCGAGCGTCATCTCCGGTTTGAGCGACGTCTTCGGGAGCGTAATCGTAATCGTGCCGTTCGATGCCTTGACGTACGGCGTGTCGACCAAACCAGAAAGCGCGGTCGACCACAACCGCGCAAGCGGTCCGCCTCCTGTATCGAGCGCGAGATGGTCTTTGCCGTCGAACCATCGCGGCGACATCACCCAGCTATAGTTGCCGTCGAAATCGCGCTTCTGCGGCGCAGGAATCTGCCGCGCGTTCCATGGGTGACGGATATCGACAGGATTTCCCAACGGATCTCGATCGACGAGTTTGCCATCCGCTTCCCAGTCGATGTAGTACGACGATCCGAGCAAAATACGCATCCCGAGGTTGATGTCGACGAGTTCGTTCGTAACCAGTTTTCCGTCGACGATGACACCGGGGGTCACGTACATCTTCTTCCCCCAGCGATTCATGTTCTGATACTTGAAGTCCGAGATACCGTCGCCGACGTGATAGAGCGCCCCCCAGCATCCCAAAAGTACGCGGCGCTCCCCGACGTGCTCGTAACCGGGAATCGCTTGATAGAAGAAATCGAAGAGATCGTCGTGGATCGGCACGCAGACCTTCATCCACTCGACGTATTTCATCAAGCGCGAAAGATAATCGGTAAACAGTTGTACGGTCGCCACCGTTCCGACACCGCCGGGATAGAGCGTCGACGGGTGAACGTGACGGCCTTCCATGAGGCAGAACATCTCGCGCGTCATGCGGCTCAGTTCCAATCCGCGCCGGGAAATCTCACCTTCGAACGGATTACATGCCGTCATGATGTCGGCGATCGTTCGATACCCGTGCTGCGCGGCGTGCGGCGCTTCCGTCTTTTTGGCCTTCTCCCACACGCTTGGGTTCGTCTCACGCACCATCTTTTCGCAGAAGTCGACCGCGACCAAATTCTCTTGGAAGATATTGTGATCGAACATGTACTAAGCAGCTTCACCGAGGTTCATGATCAGATCGCCCATCGGCGGATTCTCGATGCCGTATGCCATGTTTTGGTTGTACACCGAGCATGCCGCGTGGTTGTCGCCGCAGATTCCGCAGAT
>JAMXLG010000186.1 GCA_024281135.1 Vulcanimicrobiia bacterium
AGGGCTCGAAGGCGTCGAAGTTTTCAAGATCGATGACGAGCGCGGCTGGCGCTTTCAAGCGTGCATGTCGCCGGTGTGGGACACGGCGTGGGCTGTTCGCGCACTCGCCGTAGCGGGGTTCCGTCACGATCATCCTGTGATGCAGCGCGCGATAACGTGGATGCTGCGCGAGCAAATCGCCGCGGATCAACCCGGTGATTGGCAAGTAAAGTGCAAAGGCGTTCCCAACGGTGGTTGGGCGTTCGAATTCGACAACGACGTGTATCCCGACATCGATGATACGGCCGTCGTCGTGCTTTCGCTGCTCGAAGGCGGTGAACATGATGCGGTCGCGGAAGCCGTCGACCGCGGAATGCGCTGGACGCTTGCGATGCGTTCGAGTAACGGCGCGTGGGCTGCGTTCGATCGCAACAACACGAGCGAACTCGTCTATAAGATTCCGTTTGCCGATTTCGGCGCGCTTACCGATCCGCCGAGCGAAGACGTGACCGCGCACGTGCTCGAGATGATGGGCGTGCTCGGCTACGACGAGACGAACGATTACGTGGCCACCGGCTTGCGTTATCTGCGTGAGAAGCAGCGGCCGAGCGGTTCGTGGTTCGGACGCTGGGGCGTGAATTACGTCTACGGAACGTGGTGCGTCATTTCGGCCCTTCGCGCGTTGCAACGGGGCGATGACATGGTCGCCCGAGGCGCCGACTGGCTCGAGCGCGTGCAGAACGAGGACGGCGGTTGGGGTGAGACGTGCCACTCGTACGTCGATGAGTCGTTCGCGGGCGTAGGCACGAGCACGGCCTCACAAACGGCTTGGGCGGTGATCGCCTTACAGCTGGCCGGCCGCGGCAGGAACGCCGCTGCGCAACGAGGACTCGAGTTCCTACGCCAAAGGCAGCGAGCGGACGGCACCTGGGACGAGCCATATTTTACCGGGACGGGCTTCCCGGGGTACTTTTATATCAACTATCATTTGTACCGGCATCTCTTTCCGCTGACGGCGCTGGCCATGGACAAGATGCCGGAAGCGCCGGCACTCGCCGTCACCCTCGACCAACAGGAGTATCTTACGCCGTCATGAGTATGCCGCTGCGGCAACAACTAACCGTCGGATCGTACATCCTCAGCAAGAAGCTCAAGGGCGAGAAGAAGTATCCGCTCGTGCTCGAGCTCGAACCGCTCTTGCAGTGCAACCTCGCCTGCGCGGGCTGCGGAAAGATTTCGCATCCGAACGAGATTTTGCGGAAGCGCTTGAGTGTCGAGGAGTGTATTGCCGCCGTCGAAGAGTGCGGCGCGCCCATCGTCTCGATCGCCGGCGGTGAACCGCTCATTCACGACCAGATGCCGCAAATCGTGCAAGCGCTGATCGATCGCAAGAAGTTCGTCTTCTTGTGTACGAACGCGATTTTGCTCGAGAAGAAGATCTCGCAATTCACGCCGTCGCCGTATTTCGCGTGGATGATTCATCTCGACGGCATGAAAGAGCGCCACGACGAGTCGGTGTGCCGCGAAGGCGTGTTCGACAAGGCGATCGCGGCGATCAAACTTGCGAAGGAGCACGGCTTCCGCGTCTTCACCAACACGACGTTCTTCAATAAAGATGATGCGGCGTCGATTCGTTCGGTGCTCGATTATTTGAACGACGAGATCAAAGTCGACTCGATGCAGATTTCGCCCGCGTACGCGTACGAGAAGGCGCCGGATCAGGAACACTTCTTGGGCGTGGAACAAACGCGAGCGGTCTTTCGTGAAGCGTTTGCCGATGGCGGACGTAAGCGCTGGCGGCTCAATCACAGCCCGGTCTATCTCGATTTCCTCGAAGGGAAAGTCGACTTCGAGTGCACTCCGTGGGGTATTCCGTGCTACACAGTCTTCGGCTGGCAGCGTCCGTGCTATCTCATGTCCGATGCGCCGTATGCGAAGACATACAAGGAACTGATCGAAGAAACCGATTGGGAGAAGTACGGCCGCGGTAAACATCCGAGCTGCGCGAATTGCATGGCACATTGCGGATACGAGCCGACAGCCGTTCTTCGCACGACCGGTTCGATCAAAGAGTCGATTCGCGCCGCGTTTGGCCGCTGACCGCGTCTTTCTCACCGGCGCGACCGGATTCGTCGGCGCGCATATTCTTCGCGCGCTGCTCGAGCAGGGATACACGGTGCGTGCGCTCGTGCGCGACGGTGCAACGCGCTTCGATGACTGCGAGACGGTTACCGGCGATCTAACGCGCAGCGGTGAACTCGTTCCCGCGCTCAAGGACTGCCGCTACGTCGTGCATTGCGCGGCGCTGTATTCGTTTACGCCGCGCGATCGCGCGTCGATTCATGCGGTGAACGTCGAAGGCACTGCGGGGCTCCTCGATGCAGCGCATCTCGCAGGCGTCGAACGCGCCGTGCTGACATCGAGTTCCGCGACCCTCTTTGTGACCGAAGCGCACCGCGATGATTACCACTCCTCGAAATTGCTTCAGGAGCGCGCGGCATTCGCTTCGCGCGTCCCGGTTGTCGCGGTCTTACCGACGGCGCCGGTCGGACCCGGCGATTGGAAGCCGACACCGACCGGCAAGATGATCGTCGATTTTGCGCGCGGGAAGATGTTCGCGAAACCGCCCGGACACGGCGGCATGAACGTCGTCGCGGTCGAGGATGTTGCCGACGCGCACGTCGTGGCGCTCGAGCGAGGGCGACCCGGCGAACGATACGTAGCGGGCGGTGAAAACATGAGCTTCGATACGCTGTGGGAAGTCCTCGCTGAACTCACCGGCAGACCCGTTCCATCGTTTCGCGCGCCGTACGCGCTCGCGCTTGCGGTCGCGTACGTCGATGAAGCGCGCTGCCGCGTCGTCCCGAACGCGCGCCCATTCGCGCCGCTTGAGGGTGTCCACATGTCGACGCATCAGATGTACGCCGATTCATCGAAAGCGATGCACGAACTTGGATACCGTCCCCGCCCGGTCCGCGACGCGCTTACGCGTGCGCTCGAATGGTATCGCGTACACGGATATCTTTCGTGATCGACGCTCGCGACATTACTGTTATCGCGGCAACCGGTTTGGAAGCGCAGGCGGTTCGGCGGGAATCGCCTTCACTACGCGTGGTTGAATCGGGTATCGCTCTTTCGAAGGTCGATTCCGCAGAACTCGGCAACGCGGTGGTAAGTTGTGGCCTTGCGGGTGGGTTGTCTCCGGGTCTGATTACTGGAGCGGTCCTCGTTCCACGAGAGATTGTGCGGCCGGATGGAAGCCGTATTTCATGTGATGAGTCGCTGCAACAAGCGCTTGTGCAATCGGCGCGGCGACTCGGTTTTGAGCCCATTGAAGAACCGGTGATCACGAGCGCAACGATCGTTCGCGGTACGGAACGCACGCGTTTGGCTAAACTCGGATGTGCGGGTGTAGACATGGAAAGCGGATTGCTCACCGCTGCGCGCACTGCGGTCGTTCGCGTTATACTCGACACACCACAACACGAACTTTCCGCTGCATGGCTGCGGCCAATGACCGCGATGATGAATCCGTTGCTCTGGCCGGAAGCGTTGTGGTTAGCGCGAACCGCTCCACGTTGCGCACGCACGGCAGCCCGAATCGTCAGCGAAGCGTTCGCCCCCCACAGGGACTAGCCGTGACGGAGGTTCTGCGCTGCACGCGCAAGCGGCCTTACTAAAAGCGCGCGCGGCATCAGTGGCTGCAATTTCATCATGAACCGGTAGTTTCGGCCGGGAAATATAACCCGTTCTCCTTTTTCAAACTGCCGGACTATATCGTTGGCACATTCCTGTGCGCTGATTCGAAAAACTCCTTGTGCAGGAGTTGCTCCACCCGATATTCCGGCAACTGTATCGAACTCAGTCTCAACAGGCCCGGGTGCGGCTTCTGAAACGACAATCCCCGTGCCGGCGAGTTGAGCGCGAAGCGACTCGGTAAATGCACGTACGAAATGTTTTGAAGCAGTGTATACGGCTGCATTTGGCATCGCTGCATAGCCTGCTCCCGAACCAATGTTGAGAATCGCACCATGGCCGCGGCTAATCATAGACGGCAAGACCTGACGGGTGAGCCGTAGCATTGCTAAAATGTTGACGTCAATGATTTCCTGGATCCTGCTCCACGGCGACCGTTCGAATAATTCCGCCTCTCCCAAACCTGCATTGTTCACTAAGACATCGACGTCCAGGTTCGACGCATCCAACTCTGCTATTAACGACTGCACCGCTTCAGGATTCGCTAGATCGATTGCGTGAATGCCAATCTTGAGTGCGGGAAATGCAGACTGAAGATCTCTCGCGATCATGTCCAAGCGCTCTCGGCGACGCGCCACGATAATCAGCTCGTCAACGTTCGGGGCAAGTGCTCTTGATAGCGCCATCCCAATTCCAGCTGACGCGCCTGTCACTAAGGCCGTCCTATTCGTCATGAAAATAGACTGCATGATCCGATGAATACCCCAAAAAAACCCCGCGCGCGCGCATTGCGGCGAAGATCCTGCGCGAATCATTGTCCGTGTTGTCTTGAGCAGAGCGAGCGTAGTTGAAGGAGCGGCAGTAAACGTAGACGGGGCGCCAGAAACGTCAGTGCATGCCTGGACGCGTCGGGTTGACGATTCGCGCGGGCATCGTTGCACTGGTTTGCCTGCTTGCTTTTGCAGCGTATGCTCCTGGGATCGTGCCTGCATTTTGGACGCGCTGCGCGACGGGAATTACTGGCCGCTTTTTGACGCCGTTCAATTCCAATCTGGTTGAGGTCTGGTCGGTGGCGCTCGATTCGCCAGGTGCGGCGGCCGGAATCAGGCGCGGTGACCGACTCTTTGCGGCAGGACCGTACCAGCTGGAGACGCTGCAAGCCTCTGGCGTAAAACCCTGCGTAACCAGCCCTTCAGACTTTCAAGTGCTGGTTGTGCGTGCCGCACACACCTTCCGTTCCAAGATCCACGCCTCATCGTTAGAACCGTTTCTAAGTACTTCGTTCCTAACCGTATTGGCTCTGCGTTTGGGGGCATACATTGTTATTGTACTGGTCTGCGCGGCTCTGGTGCTTCGGAAATCGGCACCCGTGACGTGGATGCTGCTGCTGTTTACCGTGGGGACTGGTCCGTCGTTTGCAGCTGCGACGTTTGCGGAAGGTATGACTGGCGAAGTTCCATCCGCGACGCTAAGCCTTTATGGGCACGTTGTGTTAGGACTCAACGGGCTATTTGCGGTATTGCCTCTGTTCTTTCTTGCTTTTCCGCATCCGCGACCACCGGCCGGCTGGCAACGGCGGATGCTTCCCGCGGTCGCCGCGATTTCGGCCGTTGTGTTTCTTGCCTCTGTATTTGTCGCGCCGCTCTACCCCGAACTCATCTTCAAAATCACTTCCATTTTTATAGCGATCGAAACGCTTATCATTATTGTCGGGAACTATTTCACGGCGTCGGTAACAGAGCGCCCGAAGTTGCAATGGGCATTCATCGGGTTCTTGATGGGGTTATGCTCGCTGACTGCGGGTCCACTTCTAATAGCGCTGCATGTCGAGCCAACCTTCGGATACTGGCTTAGCTTGTTGGCGCTGGTGTTGCCTGCGACTGCCGCTTATACACTCATACAGCGCCGCGTCGTTAGTCCGATCTTTGCGCTGAACCGCAGTTTTGTCTACGCGGTCTTGACCACGTTGGTCATCGCGCTTCTCGAAGGAGTGCATTGGCTCGTGTCGCGCGTAATTGAAAACGAGCATTATGCGTTCGTCATCGAGGGCGGCGTCGCGATCCTCATCGGCATATTTATTCACCGAATCTATCGAGGCGTCGAGTCGTTTACCGATCGATGGCTATTTCGTGCGCGCCATCTAGCGGAAAGGCATTTGTCTCGTGTTGCTGCAGCACTTTCATATGCCACCGATCGAGGCGAAATCGATCGTGCGCTCGTGGACGAACCGTGCCGTGCCCTTAATTTGGCATCAGCCGGCGTGTTTTGGTATGAAGCGGGCGTGTTTGTCCTCTCACGTGCTTTTGAATGGAATGAAATCAGCTACGCTTTGAGTGAGAATCGCGACCTTGTGCGGTACCTCAAAAGCGAACGTGCGCCGATTGGCCTCGACGCCATTCCGACTCTCGAGAGGGCCGGTTTCCCGCAGGGTCTGTCACATCCAACACTTGCGGTGCCCATTTGGATTAGACACCGCCTTGTGGGATTCACACTTTACGGCCCCCACGCCAACGCGACATTGATTGAGGTCGGCGAGATAGCACTGCTTGAACGTTTGGCTACAGCTGCCGCGACAGCGTACGACCACGCGGAGGCGGAGGCACTACGCGAGGAAGTCGAACAGTTGCGAGCGCGACTAGTGCCCCTCGCTCACTGAGGAAGAATAGACGTAACGCCACACTTAAAAGCCCCGAATGCGCTTGCGTAACCACGTTCTATGCTGCGAAGCGACGCGTTGCCAGAGTGCAGGCATTTGATCGGTTTCGAGGTGGAAGTGCTCTTTAAGAATCTGCGCGAGCGACTCTGCATTCGGAGCGGTCTCTTCGCTCATCCCAGTGTCGCTTTGTATCTGCAGCGCCGCGTTGGTGAGCGTAATCATCCCATGGTCGGTTAACTTCCCGACGACGAGATTCTGCACGAACGGTGATTCTG
>JAMXLG010000187.1 GCA_024281135.1 Vulcanimicrobiia bacterium
GGCAACAACCTCACGATGGTTGCGACCGACGGCTACCGCCTCGCGAAGTACCAAACGACGCTCGACGACGGCATCACCGGCGCCGAGAAGTACATCGTTCCGTCGCGGGCACTCAACGAAGCCGCGCGCAACCTGAGCGGCGGCGATCAAATCGCCGTCAGCGCGCTCGGAGCCCAGAGCAACCAGCTCCAGATGACGGCCGGCGACGTATCGATCACGGTCCGCCTGGTCGACGGCCAGTATCCGAATTACCAACAGGTCATCCCGGCAAAATTCGATCGCAGCGTCACGGTCAACACGCAGGCGCTCATCGGCAGCCTCAAACGCGCTGAACTCGTCGCCGGCGACCGCGCTAGCATGGTGAAGCTCTCGGTAGCGAATCAAACCCTGATTGTGACCGCAAGCTCCGACGTCTCCGGCAACGCCTACGAAGAAATCGAAGTCGAACAAACCGGCGACGATCTTTCGATCGCCTTCAACGCGCGCTATCTCGTCGAGATTTTAAACCACATCAAGAGCGCGCAGACGGTCATCGAATTCCTTGGCCCACTCTCACCCGCCGCGATTCGTCCCGTCGAACCCCCGGAAGGCGCGCAACAACTCTACGTCCTGATGCCGCTACGTCAGTAGCGGCGCCCACTGCGTGTCATCCTGAGCTTTGCGTGTCATCCTGAGCTTGTCGAAGGATAGAACAGGGTGACACGGTAGGGTCGTGCAGCTGACGCGCGTGCGGCTTTCGAATTTTCGCAACTACTCGGAGCTCGATCTTGATCCGGCGCCCGGGTTGAATGTGTTTGTCGGGCAGAATGCGCAAGGGAAGAGTAACCTTCTCGAAGCGATCGCAATGCTCGGCACCGGGAAATCATTTCGTACAAATCGCGACGGGGATCTCGTACACGAAGGATTGGAGCTTGCTGTCGTTGCCGGCGACGCGAAGATTCGCGCTGGTATCATCCACCTTGGCTGCAACATCGCAAAAACTGTCCGCTCGACGCGCAAACAATACACCATCAACGGACAAGGCGTGCGATACGCGCGTTTTCTCGGCAGCATTCGCGTCGTTACGTTTGTCCCCGCCGATTTACAACTCGTCGGCGGTCCGCCGTCGCTGCGCCGCGCGTTGATCAATATCGCGCTCGCGCAGGAAGATCGTCAGTATTACCATGAGCTCGCGCGGTACCAGAAGGCGTTGCAACAGAAGTCAGCGATGCTTCGTGGCAACGTAACCTTCGATCCGGAATTGGTCGCGATTTACGACAACACGCTTGTCGAATCAGGAACGTACTTGATGCTCGCGCGCAATCACTTCATCACGGAACTTGCACGCGAGGCAGAACGGACGCATGCGCAGTGGACAAAAGACACGGAGCAACTCCGCGTCACTTACGCACCGAACGTTCCGTTCGAAGCACCGACCGGCGACGCGGCGAGCGGTGCCCTCGAGCGGCGGTTCAAAGCGGTCGCGGAGCAAGAGCGGTTGCGGAAGATGGCGCTTGCCGGGCCGCACCGGGATGATCTCGCACTCGAGCTCGATGGGCACTCTCTGTCAGCGTATGGGTCACAAGGACAGCAACGGACGGCGGTACTCGCGCTCAAGGTTGCCGAATATAGTGTGATGCGCGATCGCGCCAATGAAGCGCCGTTATTACTGCTTGACGACGTGCTCTCGGAACTTGACCAAGAGCGCGCCGCGGCGTTTCTTGCGGGCGTGGGCGCCCTTCGACAAGCTCAAGATGACACGGTGCAGGCCTTTGTCACGGCGACGCATTTGCCGCCGGGACTCCCCGAGAACGCGCGCGTTTATTCCATCGAGCGAGCGGCGGTGACGCGGTGCTGAAGCTCGGGGCAGCACTCGGCAGTTGGAGTCCAGGCCAAAGCGGCGCAGCGCAAGCAACCGACCCATTGGTGCTTCTCGGCGCGGCGTGGTCCGAGATTGTAGGCGAGGCCATTGCACTCAAGTCGCATCCGAGCAAGATCGAAGGCGACACGCTCATCATTAAAACCGCCGGTAGCGGCTGGAGCCATGCGCTGAGTTGCGAGTCGATGCAGATCGTCGCCGCGATTCGTTCGCGGCTGCCCAAAGCCGGGATCGAGAAGCTGCGTTTTCGCGTTGGCACGATCGCTGCGCCCGGCAGCCTTTCGGCCTCAAAACGTGTTATAGGGAAGGCAGCGTCGCGCGACACGCGCACGCCGCCCGCTGATGCCCACGAGGCGCTTGCGCGGCTGCGGAGCGACGTCGAGGGCGCGGAGCGGGCGAAACGGGCCCGTGGGTGGAAAGAATGCGCGGGCTGCACCGCCTTGATCGCGCCTGAATCCGGCCCGTTCTGCGTCACGTGCGAGATCGCACGGAACGACGAACGGGAACGTCTCGTGTCGCGGCTTCTCTTCGAAGCCCCGTGGCTCGGGTTTGCCGGAACCTCCAGCTTGGTCGAGGGCCTGACTCATGACGAGTACGAGGGCATCCGCCATCGCCTGTTGGTGCGATGGTGGGAACGGCTCTCGCGCGCGCGTCTGGCCGGGAAGCTTTCACGCGATGGATCGGAACGGTTGATCGCGAGTTCATACGTCTTGCTGAAGAGCGAACTCGCCCCCGAACGGATCGGTCCCGCGACGGTGCGCAACGTGCTCGGCGACGAGCTGCACGATTTAATTTACGGAACGGAACGACAAGAGTAGTAATGTCAAGCGGTTATAGCGGCGAACACATCGAGGTCCTCAAGGGTCTCGAAGCGGTTCGCAAACGCCCCGGCATGTATGTCGGGAACACGGCGGAGCGCGGGTTGCATCAGCTCGTGTACGAAGCGGTCGACAACGGCGTCGACGAAGCGCTCGCGGGCTACGCGAAAACCCTGAACGTAACGATTTATAAGGACGGCTCGTGTTCCGTTGAAGATGACGGCCGCGGCATTCCCGTCGACATCCATGCAGAAGAGAAGTTGCCGGCCGTCGAGGTCGTCATGACGATTCTGCACGCCGGCGGTAAGTTCGGTAAAGGCGGCTACAAAGTTTCGGGCGGCCTGCACGGCGTCGGTATTTCCGTCGTCAACGCACTCTCGGAGTGGATGATCACGCGCATCAAGCGAGACGGCTACGTCTATGAGATGAAGTTCGAGCGCGGCATCACCGTGCAGAAGCTCAAGAAGATCGGAAAGACCGACGAAACCGGCACGTTCCAATGGTGGAAGCCGGATCCCGAGGTGTTCGAAACGCTTGAGCTGCACTGGGATATTTTGCAGAAGCGTCTGCGTGAACTCGCCTTTTTGAATCGCGGACTTTCGATTACGCTGCGCGACGAACGTCCCGAACAGGTGCGCGAGCGCACGTACAAATTCGACGGCGGCATCATGTCGTTCGTCGAATACTTGAACGAGAAGAAAGATCCGCTCCATCCGATCATCACGACGCACGCGGAACGCGACAACGTCGACGTTGAAGTGGCGATGCAGTACACGGATACGTATAGCGAGCAGATCTTCAGTTACGCGAACAACATCAACACGATCGAAGGCGGCATGCATCTGCAAGGCTTCCGCCAAGCCGTGACGCAAGCCGTGAACAGCTATGCCAAGAAAAAAGGCATGCTCAAAGAGTCCGACGGCTCGCTCTCGACCGACGATATCATGGAAGGTTTGACGGCCGTCATTTCCGTCAAACTGCAAGAGCCGCAATTCGAAGGCCAAACGAAAACGAAGCTCGGCAACGCGAAGGTGCGCAGCATCGTCTACGGTCTGGTGAACGAGCGTCTCGATTTCTTCTTCGAGGAAAATCCGAAGCAGGCGCGCGTCATCATCGACAAGTGCATGCAGGCGCAACGCGCTCGCGAAGCGGCGAAGAAAGCTCGCGATCTATCGCGTCGCAAGAATGCGCTGGAAGGGTCGGGTCTTCCCGGCAAGCTCGTTGACTGCAAGAACACCAACCCTGCGGAGAGCGAAATCTTCTTGGTCGAAGGCGACTCGGCCGGCGGTACCGCTAAGGGTGGCCGCGATCCGAACTCGCAAGCGATTCTTCCGTTGCGCGGCAAGATTCTCAATGTGGAAAAAGCGCGCCTCGATAAGGTGCTCTCGAACGAAGAGATTCGGACGATGATCACCGCGTTCGGCACGGGCTTCGGCGATGAGTTCGATGTGAGCAAGCTACGCTATCACAAGATCATCATCATGACCGACGCCGATGTCGACGGATCGCACATCCGCACGCTGTTGCTGACGTTTTTCTATCGCCAAATGAAGCCGCTAGTGGAAGAGGGACACGTCTATATCGCGCAGCCGCCGCTCTACGGCGTGAAGAAGGGCAAGAAGCAGTGGTGGGCGTTCAGCGACGCCGATCTCAAGTCGATCGTCGGTGACGCCGAGCTCAAAGACTTCCAAATTCAACAGTACAAGGGCTTGGGTGAAATGGACGCCGACCAGCTCGCGGAGACGACGATGGAAGTCGGAAACCGCCGCCTGAAGCAAATCACCGTCGAAGACGCGGTCGAAGCCGAGCAGATCTTCACGGATCTGATGGGCGACAAAGTCGAACCCCGCAAGCAATACATCTTCGACTACGCCAAATCAGTAAAGAACCTCGACCTCTAACCCCCCGCGTCATCCTGAGCTTGCGGTGTCATCCTGAGCTTGTCGAAGGATGCCTGGATTCAAAAGCCCGCCGAAACATCTCGGCGGGCTTTTTTTGATGCGGTCGCTCGACACGGGGGATAGAATGACACGCCGAAGCGTTCCGGGTATATGGCTGTCGTGCGCAAGCGAGCGGTTCTCGTTGCCTTGGCCGTACTAGTCGTCCTTGTGGGCGTGCTTTTCGTGCGCCGGCAGGACGTGATGGCAGCGCTGCTCCCGCGGGTCATGTCGCTTGCGACGGGCTACGACGTATCCATCGGCGATCAGCACATCGGTAAGTCGCACGCCACCTTTCTCCAAGTGCACGTCAGCCGGAATGGTGAACCTGTCCTCGACGCGGCTCAAGTCGAGGTGGCGTACTCGTTGCGCGACTTGCTGCCCGGCAGCAAACATCGCTTCGGCGTCACGGGGATTTACATCGATCACCCGACGTTGACGCTCGTCCGCCACAAGGACGGCAGTTACAACATCGTGATCCCGCAAGCGCAGAATCCGACGATCACCGAACCCCAATGGCCGAATAACGTGCCGCTTGCGATGAACGTGCGCATTCGCGATGGATCGGGTGTCGTACGAGCACCATACACCGTTGATCCCGACTCGCGTACGCTAGAAGTAACCGGCATCACTCTCGATGCGGATATTCACAGCACGACGCGAACGCACTACGTGTTGCGCGGCGCGTTCGTCGAACATGCACTCGAGCCGTTTCAGTTAGTCGGCACGGTCGACCTGATTCGAGGGTTCGCGCTGCATCACGCGTATGCAAAAGCGATTCCGATGCGCGCGATTGGAAATTACTTCATCGATTCGGACGCTGCGCGGCTACTGGCTGGTACGGCAACCGATCTCGAATTCAGGATGTACTCACTCAATGTTGTGCCGGATCAACCGATCGACTACCACCTCTCCGGCGCAATCGACGTCGCCGACATTCAAATGCAAGTCGTCGGTCTCGCGATGCCCCTACGGCATATCTCCGGCCGTCTGCAGATGGTTGATGATACGTTTTTCTTCAACCGACTCGGCGCAGAGATTTCCGGCACGCCGGTTGCCGTGAGCGGCGGCATCTATAACTTTGCGGCGCCGCAATATCGCCTCGGCATCGACGCGCACGGGAATCTGCAGACGTTGCGTCATCTCTTCCCATTCACCGAGGACCAACCCATTGCGGGCAATGCTCACCTGCAAATAGAGGTGCAAGGCGATCTCGGTTCGCCCGTCGTGCTCGCGCGTATGGATGCGCCGAGCGCGGTATACAATACGCTGCCGATACGCGACATGCACGTCAAGATCGCGTATCAAAACAACAGCGTGATGCTTGCGCCGCTGGCAGCAACGGTGCATGGTGCGAAGGTTGCTATTCGGGGGATGATCGGCGTCGGGCAAACGACGCATACGGTAGCGATGCTGCACTTCTCCGGCCCGGCGCACACGCTGCCCTATTTCGGCGCACTGCTCGGCAGCGAAGGAATTGTCGGCGACGTGCTGCTCGACGGATTGGACACCAGATTCCTCGCATACGGCGCGATGCAGTCGGTGCGCGGCATCGATCGCATGGCGGCGGTACTGCACCTCGATCGCCCCGGCATCATCGACGTGCAACCGTTCTGGATCAATACCCAACGCGGACAATTTGCGGCCGCGTATCATTTGAACCGCCAGACGAATAAGAGCGCGTTTTGGATGAATGCGCGGCGCCTCTCATTGAACGAGCCGATACAGGCCGGCGCGTTTGGTGACCTATTGCCCGATATCCCCGCGTTCAACGGAATGGTCGATGACATGTCGCTTATGGGTGGCGGCCCGAGCGGTAACCACGCCCTCCTCGTCGGCGAGATGAACGGACACGGGCTGCACATCGCGGGCGTCGGCATCGACCGCGTGCACGCGCTATTCAGCGGAACGATTGCGGATGCAGCGATCGAGCCGTTGAACGCGAGCGGCCCCTGGGGAACGATCAACGGCGACGGTGCGCTTTCTTTGAGCGCGATCGCAGTCCGCGGAATGTATCACGGAACGCTGCAAGGGCTGCGTCCGTTCTTGCTGGATCCCACTGCGAGCGGCAACGTCGATGGTCCGGCCGCAATTGCCATTGCGGGCGGGCGCATCACCGT
Source organism: Vulcanimicrobiia bacterium (assembly GCA_024281135.1). The sequence goes on from JAMXLG010000187.1 coordinate 6,734, forward strand.
TCAAGCCGATGATCTCCGGTTGCGCAATGCGCAATATCACGGGCTTCCGCTTCAAGCGGTGCGCGGCACGCTAGCAGTGGACAACCACGGAGTCCTCAACGTTCTCTCGACGCACGCGACGATCGCGGGCGGTGACATCGTTGCGGCCGGACGTTTCGATCGCGCCCACGGCATCGAGCTCGTTGCCACTCGTACGCGCGGCAGCGACTTGCGCGGACTGGGACTTCCGCTCGATTCAGGCTTTGTGAGTGCGAGCGGGAGTCTGAAACAAGGTCTAAATATCCCCTCGTTCAACGGCGGCGTCGCAATCGCGCAAGGCAAAATGCAGCAGTTCGACATCGACGGAACCGCGCTCATCGCGCTGCATAACGATTCGGTGCGCATGGATCACGTCGTCGGCGCGCTCAACGGAATGCCGACGATCGCGTCGGGCGATCTCTCGCAGCTCAGCTCGGGCGCCCCGGCATACGCGATTCATGCCGACGTTCCGGCCGCCGAGATCGGAAGCGTCATTCACATGCTCGCACTTCCGTCGATCGTGCCGTTTGACGGTACGTATAGCGCATCGGTCGACATTGGCGGACGTGGACTGTATCCGACTATTACCGGTCCGGTTGCAGTTGGTGCCGCTTCGGTGAACGGATTGTACTTCACGGATGCAAGCGCATCGATCAACGCGAGTCGCAGCGGGGCGCGTGCGCGACGCGGTTCGGTGCAAGTAGCTTCCACGCACATTACGTTTGCGGCTGCGCAAAACGCGACGATCACGGGCCTTGCGGAGAATGCGCCCATTACCGGCGTGCACGTGCGCGCGCCGTATGCGCACTTGGAAGACTTCAATAATTTCTTCGATACGGGCGACACGCTCGCCGGCTCGGGTCCGGTTCGATTCGATCTGGTTTCACAGAAACACCGGATCAACAGCAACGGCAATATCGACGTTGCGGGTTTGCGCTATCGTAACTTTCCCATCGGCAATACGCGCGCGATATGGTCGAGCTACCACAATCTGATGAAGGGGTCGCTCGTGGTCGGCGGTGAGCAGGGATTGATGCGCGCTAAGGGCTCCATCGGATTCGTGCCCTCGCAATCATTTTTCGACGTCTTGCGCGACTCGCGCTACAACCTCTCGATCGATGTCGACAACGTGAACACCTCAAGGTGGCTTGGCGCTTTCGGATTCGGACAAATTCCGGTGAGCGGTCTGCTTGACGCGGACGCAACGATCGACGGCCGCTATCCGCGTTTGCACGTCAACGGAACCTCATCGCTCAACGG
>JAMXLG010000188.1 GCA_024281135.1 Vulcanimicrobiia bacterium
TTCGGCATCGGTATCGGCGCGCGGCGGGAATGACCAGCGCGGAGGCCTTCCGGCACGCCATGCGCCGCGTTCCGACCGGCGTAACGGTCGTAACCTCGCTGAAGGAGGGCGAGCCGCGCGGAATTACGGTTAACTCGTTTGCCAGCGTCTCGCTCGACCCGCCGTCGCTTTTGATCTGCGTGAACCGCGAGGCTCGCAGCTACCTCTTCATTTCGAGCTCGCGCATTTTCTGCGTGAACGTTCTCTCGGGCGACCAACGCAGGCTCGCCGAGCATTTCTCGGGGAAAGTGCGGGAGCTTCAGTTTGCCGAGATCGGCTACAGGGTCGACGCAACCGGCGCGCCGGTCCTAAACGGTGCGATCGCGCATTTCGACTGCGAGCTCGCCCACGAGTATCAGTTCGGATCGCATTCGATTCTGATCGGGCAAGTGATATCGTGCAGTGCGCGGCCGGGGTCGCCTCTCGGATACTTCAACGGTGGTTTTCACGACTTCGGCATCCAGGTCGAGTAGCAGGCGCCGATGATCGCGCAGACCTTTGCGATCGGCCCGCTCGCGTGCAACTGCACGATTCTCGCCGACGAAAGCAGCGGCGACGCGATCGTCGTCGACGGCGGAGACGGCGTTGACGAAGTCGTCGCACGCTTGAGCCGGGCGGGCTGGCGAGCAAAGTTCCTCGTTCACACGCATGCTCACATCGATCACATCGGCGATTTGGGGCGGTTGCGGGAGCTGACCGGCGCAAAGGGCCTACTCCATCCCGAGGATCTGCCGCTCTATCGGTCGCTGGCGCTTCAGGCACGCTGGCTCGGCTTGACCCATCCGCCGCCGGTCGTCGCGCTCGATGCCGAGTTGCACGATGATGACACGATTGCGATCGGAGCGCTTCGCTGCCGCGTGTTGCACACACCCGGACACACGCCGGGAAGCGTCTGCTTCGAAGTCGCGGACGGAAAACGAACGACGCTGTTGACCGGCGACACGCTCTTCGCGGGGTCGATTGGGCGCTGGGATCTCGGCGGAACTTCGATGCAGGACATCGTCGACTCGATCCGGCGCAAGCTTTTGCCTTACGAGGATGCTACGCCGGTCGTTCCCGGTCATGGTCCCTTTACGACCATTGGAAACGAACGCAACTCAAATCCTTACTTGCTCGATGATTGAACCGGGATCGCGTAAGCGCAAGCTCTTCGTCGGAATCGATCTAAGCGCTACCGCTCGCTTGCAGTGCGCGGCGGTTTCCGACGAGCTGCGCAAGACGGGCTTCGCTGCGAAGTACGAAGCGCCTGAAAAGCTGCATGTCACGCTGGCGTTCTTGGGATACGTCGAAGCAGCGAAATGCGAAGAAATTGCGTCGACGCTGAATGCCGTCGGCACTTCCGTAAAGCCATTTGCGGTAATGCTCGACAAGCTCGGGGCGTTTCCTCACGAACGCCGGCCTCGCGTGGTCTTCGTCGGCGCACGCGAGCAAGGTGCGCCGTTTCGTACGATTGCACAGAGCGTTCGCGAGGCGTACGAACGTCTCGGCTTCGCGTTCCGCGACGACGCGGTCGCGCACGTGACGATCGCTAGAGTGAAGGAGTCAAAGCGTCCGCTTCCCCTGATCGAGTTCGCTCCGATCCGGCTCGAGGTAGAAGGCTTCACGCTCTTCGAGTCGCTCCCCGATCCTGCGCGCAAAACCTCCCGCTACGCGATCGTCGCGGACGCGCCGTTACAGCAGATTCCTAGCCGCAGGGGCTAGCGCAGATTGATGATCAGCTTGCTGCCGTCGGCGCCGTTCGATGACGGTGCGGCTGGTTCCGGTGCGGCACCGGGTTCTGCCGCACGCGGCAGAGTGGCGTAATCGGGCACGGTCCCGGCAGCGACTTTGTCGCGATAGTCAGCGATCGCGACCTGCAGGGCCTCGAGAGCGCGCTCGGGATAATCCTTCTTCTTCTCAGGGTAACCGTCGAGCTCGCGCTCGATGTCGCCCGCCGTAATCGCGGCGGCCTCGTCGATCGTCTTTCCTTTTGCGATGCCGACGACGAGGCTGCAGGTCGCGGTGCCGAATCCACAGCCCGTCGTGAAATACGAGATGTCCTCGATGACCGCACCCGGGCCGACCTTCAGGAAGAAATTGTACATGTCACCGCAAGAATCGCTGAAGTACTCGCCGCTAGCGGTGGCATTCTCCATCGTGCGAAAGCCGCCGCGCTCCTCAACCAAACGCTGAAACTTAGGAAAATCCATACTTTATCTACTCACCGTCTCTGTCGGATGAAGTTCGAAGCGGCACTCTCTTCCGCCATGTGCGAGTGACTCGGTCTGTTCGTGCTGACCGCCGATTGTCTCGTCGATGACCTGGTGGATCACCTGACATACTTCCGGATGCTCTTTCGCCGCGCTCGAATAGGGGCAGGTATGTTCGTGCAGGACGAAGCCGCCGTCCATTAAGTTATACTCGGCGACGACACCGCTTTTGCGGAGCATTTCGGTCAGCTGGGCGACTCTTTGCTCCGGATCGGCGGCGGTCACGGTTTGCCGAGCTCGGTCGATCGCGCGGCGCGAGAGACCTTCAAAGATGCGTTCCACTCCCGCCGTCCCGAACTGACTTCGCAGCTCGCGCAAGACTGCCGTCAGCATCTTGTCGTATCCCTGCGGGAAGAGCTTCTCGGCCTCGGGAGTCAGGGAGAACTCGTAGGTAGGCTTAGTCGGTCCGCGCCGCACCGGAGTCTCGGCCACCAACCCGTCACGCTCGAGCACCGTGAGCTGCTGGCGCACAGCGTTGGGCGAGAGCCCGAAGGCTCGGGCTAAATCGGTGGCCGAAGCTGAGCCGCGCCGGCGCAGCTCCGTGACGATCTTTCCCCTCGTCGTCTGAAAGAAGCGGTCGGCCTGCATCTACCGCGCTATCCTAGCACGAAAGCGCCGAGATAGTAAAGTTTTTCCTTGACTTTCTAAGAGAGCGTCGGCTACGATAAATCGCATGCCCGAGCAAGGTCTACGTATCACAAATCTGCGTTGCAGCATCGGCGGAAACGAGATTCTCAAAGGAATCGACTTAACGGTGGATCCCGCGAGAGTCCACGCCCTGATGGGCCCCAACGGAAGCGGCAAATCGACGCTTGCCTTCTCGCTCACCGGCCACCCTCAGTACGAGGTGAGCGGTAGCGTCGAACTCGACGGTCAGGACTTGCTCGCCCTGAGTCCGGACAAGCGTGCGCGCGCCGGTCTCTTCCTCTCCTTTCAATATCCCGCGGCAATTCCGGGAGTGAAAGTCGCGAACTTCTTGCACGCCGCACGCAAAGCCGAACGACCGGGCGATCTTCCGCCGGCGAAGTTTCGCGCGTTACTCCTCGAAAAAATGGATCAACTCGGCATCGATCCGTCGTTCATGGGGCGCTACCTAAACGACGGCTTCTCCGGGGGCGAAAAGAAGCGCCTCGAGATGCTGCAACTCGCCGTGCTCGCGCCAAAGTACGCGATTATGGACGAGACCGACTCGGGACTCGACATCGACGCCCTCAAGGACGTCGGCGACTCGATCGCCGCGCTGCGCGCGAGCGACGAAGGACGCGAGACCGGCTTTCTCATCATCACGCACTATCCGCGCATACTGCAATATGTGAAACCCGACGTCGTCCACGTGATGATCGACGGACGAATCGTAAAAACCGGCGGTCACGATCTCGCGCACCGCATCGAACGCGAAGGATACGATAAGATCCGTGAGGAGACGCAAAGCGCAGTTGCCTAGCTCCTCGACCTCGGTGCAATCCGGCCCCAGCGTCTCATCCCTTGCGGAAGCAACCGACGACGGGCGCAAGCTTTATGCGCGGCTGTCCGCATTCGACGGCGCTCCGCTTTCGCTCGAGGCAAGAACGAGCGCACTCGACCGGTTCTTTTCGTCGGCTAGCGGTCGCGAGAAGCCGGGACGGTTTTGGAAAGTCGATTTCGAAACGATCGTACC
>JAMXLG010000189.1 GCA_024281135.1 Vulcanimicrobiia bacterium
GTATGCCGCGGGTTCCGATTTCGGCAAGGACGGCGAGGCTGTGGGCTGGTAACAACCGGCCCCCCGTGACATAATAAACTCCCGCGTACCGACGACTGAGGAATCGCGCATGTATTGGCCACTTCAGCAACAGGGCTCAACAGGCGAGAACGTTCGGACCGTCCAGTATCTTCTCAACGCCAACGGCGCGTCACTCGTGGTTGATGGTGCGTTCGGGCCGCTCACGGCGGCCGCGACAAGTAGCTTTCAAAACAACCTCGGACTCACTGTCGACGGCATCGTCGGCGATGCGACGTGGGGTGCGCTCATCAGGCAGATCGCGACACCCAGTTCGGGCGATGCCGTGCGCGCGGTGCAGAGCCAGCTCAATGACCGAAGCGGGCAAGTTACCGTTGACGGTGCGTTTGGGCCGGACACGCTGCGCGCCGTCGAAATGTTTCAAGCGCCGATCGGCCTTGCTGCGGACGGCGTCGTGAATTGGTATACGTGGCATGCGATGGTCAATGACTATCTGAGGAGTGCGGACGCCGCAACCTGCATTCAAAACGTTTTTCAAGCTTGGAGCGCCAACGACCAAGTTACGGCCGCGTATAATGCGACGCCGGCATCATTGGCGACGCTTTTCGGACATCCGTGGAAAGCGTCGGATGGATGGGTATTTGACGCCTGCGGAGGCGCCGCCGGGCACGTCTATTGCACGTGGAATCGGGCCGGCGGAACGCTTCACATCGGCGCCCCTGACCCGGGCGGCGGACTCTACATCTACGTCGACAGCGTGACGTTCCAATAGCACATAGCTGGAGAGTATATGTTGCAAACATCAACGGTACCGTGGGAGCACGATTTCGAAAGCGCACGGCAACAAGCGAAAAGCGCGAACAAACTCGTTCTTCTTGATATTTTCAACCCCGGTTGAGGGGGTTGCCAAGCTTTGGATGCCGTGACGTATCCACACGATTATGTTAGCGAGGCCATCGTCCAGTACACCGTTCCGCTTCAAATCGATAATACGAAGCCGGAGAACGCGCAACTGCTGGCGAGAGTGCATCACATCTGGACGCCGGACGTACGCATATTGAACGACGAAGGCGACGAGTTGTACCGGTGGGACGGTTATCTTCCGCCCGCGGAATTCGTGGCACGGCTGCTTTGCGCAGTCGCGATGGCGCACCTTCGCGAGAAGCGATTCAATCGCGCCGAAGCGCTCTATGTCGAAGTCCTTCGCAGCTACTCGACCACGTATGCTGCGCCGGAAGCGCAATACTATCTCGGCGTATCACGGTACCGCCGCGATCCCGAGAGCGACGAACTCCTTACGCAATGGGCCAACTTGCGCTCCCGGTATCCGGAGAGTGAATACCGGGTGAAACAATCATTCAAGGATTTTCCGGATTAACGAAAAGGCACGGGAGGGTGAGATGCCACAGACTGCTCTTTCAACGATGAAAGCTCTGGTCGTCGATGCGTACGGTCCGCCACAAAACGCGCGCATAGGCCAGGTCGAAATTCCAAAAGTCAAAAGAGGCCATCTTCTCATTCGCATGCACGCGGCGGGCGTCAATCCATTTGACTACAAGCTCGTTACGGGCGCCGTGAAAGATTGGGTGCCACTAACCTTCCCCTATGTTCCCGGCATGGACGGCTCTGGTGAAATCGTCGAGATTGGGGACGGTGTTACCGGATGGAACAAAGGCGATGCAATGCTCGCGATGTTTCCGCGTGGAACGTTCGCCGAGTACGCCGTCATCTCGGCCGGCGAGAAGCGCCTCGCAAAAAAACCTGAGCACCTCGATTTCAAACACGCAGCCGCAATTCCGGAAGCTGCTCTTACCGCGCTAACGTGCGTGCGCGCAGCCGCACTTTCGCCGAACCAAACGGCGTTCGTGGTGGGTGCGACGGGCGGTGTCGGTTCGTTCGTCACCCAGTTGCTCAAGGCCGACGGTGCGCGCGTCATTGCAACCGGGAAGACGAACGATATTGAATATTTGGGAAATCTCGGCGCCGATGAAACGATCGACTACAGCAAGGCCGATCCAATCGCAGAGCTCCTTAAAAAGCATCCGCACGGCGTCGACGTAGTCATCGATCTCGTGAGCACCGGTGACGCGCTGCTCCAGAGTGCGCGAGCGCTGCACGAAGGCGGCACGCTCGTCTCCTCGTTGAGTGGGCCGGAGCAGAGCGCCTATCCGAAGCCCGTGAACGTTCAGTACATTCAAAACAACCCGCAGGAAGGCGATCTCGACGATCTCGCGCGACGCGCAGCCGACGGAAAATTACGCGTAGAGGTCGGACATGCGTACGATCTTTCGCAAGCTGGGCAAGCCTTAGCCGATTTAATGGATCCCGCGAAACACACACGAGGCAAATTCGTTATCCGTATCGAGTAGTGATAACGTACGACATCGTCATCGTCGGCGGAAGTCTCGGCGGGTGCGCAGCTGCAATCGCCGCGGGCGCCGGGTCACATTCGGTGTGTTTGCTCGAAGCGTCGTCATGGCTCGGGGGGCAGTATTCCGCCCAGGGCGTTACAAAACCGGACGAGAGCCGCTACACGCCGACGGTCGGCAGCACCGCGGCGTACCGCGCGTTTCAGCACAACGTGCGCGCGTTCTATCGCAACAACTTTCGCTTGTCATCAATGGGATCGAACCAGCCGTCGCTGAACCCCGGCGGCGCGTATCCCGGATTCTCCACGCAGCCGGGCGTCGCGCATCGAATGCTGATGACGCAGTTGCAAGCGATGTCGAACGTTCACGTTCGATTGAAGACGCGCGTGACCGGTGCGAACGTCCAAGGCGACATCATCACGAGCTTAAGTACGGTTGACGAGCATGGCTACCCGGCAACGTACAACGGCACGTACTTCCTCGATGCAACGGACCTTGGCGACCTTTTACCGCTCGCGCACGTCGAATACGTTCTCGGCGCGGAAGGCAAAGCTCAAACGAATGAGCCGGATGCACCGAATGAGCCGCACCCGGAGTGGATTCAACCAATAACGATTGTTGTCGCGCTCGAGCGGCGCCCGGCAGACGAAAACCACGTCATACAAAAACCTGCGAACTACGATCAGTTGAAAGCCCAACAGCGCTACACGGTGTTGGACGGGTACATCAAAAAGGTCTTTCAGACCCCGGTTGATCTCTGGACGTACCGCCGCTACATCGATTCGGCGGATTTCAATGATCCAGCTTTCGACTGCGACCTCAGCATGCTGAACATGGGCGCGAACGATTACCAAGGAGCCACGATTCCAACGGGAGACGCTACACGGGATGCGGCGATCGTCGAGGCCGCGCGCGAAGCATCACTCGGATTCGTCTACTGGTTGCAAACCGAATGTCCGCGCGATGACGGCGCCGGCCAAGGCTATCCGAATCTAAAAGTTCGCCCTGATGAGTTCGGGACGAGCGATGGCACCGCAGCCCAACCGTACATCCGTGAATCGCGCCGCATCAAAGCGAAGTATACTATCGTTCAGCAAGATCTCGACAGCGCGTACAATCCTGGCCCGCGCGCGAAAAACTACCACGATTCGTGCGGAATCGGATTCTACGGCGGGCTCGATATTCACGGGCTTGCGTCCGTCGGGATGCCGCAGCAATTCATCGACATCAAGCCGTTCGAAATTCCGCTACGAGCGCTGATACCAGTCAGAGTTCGCAACATGCTTGTAGCCTGCAAAAATATCGGCGTCACCCACATTACGAACGGCGCGTACCGCTTGCACCCAGTGGAGTGGAATGTCGGCGAAGCCGCCGGTGCTCTTGCACTGTTTGCCCTCGATTCGGGCGTTGCGCCGGCGGACGTTCCGAACGATGCGCGGCTCCTGCGCCAGTTTCAGCTGCGACTGCTCGCGCGCGGCGTACCGATTTTCTGGTGGGGCGACATCACTTCGGGCAATCCATCATATGCACCAGCGCGTCTGGTCGGTGTTGCCGGCATCATGAGCGGTGAAGGTTCGTCGCTGGATTTTCAAGCGAACGATCCATTTGA
>JAMXLG010000190.1 GCA_024281135.1 Vulcanimicrobiia bacterium
ACGATAGAGATTCGGACGGCTGACGGTGCGGGGACATTGATCATCACCGATGCCGCATGCACGCTCGCCGACAACAAGATCCTCACGTGTCTCCCATACGCGATGGACCTGAAGCAAAACGGACAAACGCGTGAGCTCGATTTTCACCGGGGGACCGTCTATTACAACAAGAGCGACTCGAAGCAGACGTTGAGCCGATCGTCGACCCAGTTGCCCCCGAACGGGGTACTCGGAGCGCTGAAGAGTAAGCGCGGAACGTACGTCACGTTCTCCGGCACACTCGACTCGCATTAACGCGAAATAGATTTTCGCGCCCGGGGGGAAATAAAACGGGGCGATCGATCGACGATCACCCCGTTTTCCTTTAGAAAGTGTGCTTAGGCTTTCTTTTTGCGTCCGCCCCTGCGAGCCGCCTTTCTTACGCCGCGCGCCGCTTTGCGAGCGGTCTTGCGTGTGGTGCGCCCTGCCTTGCGTGCCGCTTTGCGACCCGTGCGCGCCTTTTTGCGAGCGGCTTTCTTCCGTCCCGCCGTCTTTTTCCGCGCGGCTTTCCGGACTTTGCGTCCGACTTTGCGGGCCGCTTTCCGGACTTTGCGTCCGACTTTGCGGGCCGCTTTTTTGCGAGCTGCGCCGACTTTGCGAGCTGCTTTCTTCCGCGCTCTTCCGACTTTACGCGCTACTTTCTTGCGCGCTCCGGCGACTTTGCGGCCGGCTTTACGAATTTTACGTGCTGTTTTGCGTGCGGTTCTTCTGGTTGTCCTGCGTGCCTTGCGACGGGCACGTCCGCCGGTTTCCTCCGGCATTTCCATCATATCGGAGTCCATTAATACCTCCCGCGCACACAATGTGCGTTAAGCGCACTATAAATCAAATCTCCCAATCGTGCAAATTGACTACCTTCTCCACTTTTGCGCATTTGCGTGGAAAGCTGGAACTCTCGCTATCTCGAGGTGTCGCATGAAGCATTTGATTATTGCCCTCGGTCTTTCAATGCTCGGTATCATCACTCCGATTACAACCGCGGCGCAAACGACGCCGAATATTACCGGCGACTGGGTCGTGCAGCTCACCGGTGACCAATTCATTGCAGGCACGCTTCATCTTACGCAAGTTGGTAATACGATCGTCGGGAGCGCCAACGCGAAAGGACCGCAAGGGAGTGGCGTGCTCCAAGTCAACGGCACGTTAGACGGAAACAAGGTTTCGGGCAAGTGGCGCTCACCGAAGGGTGCTACCGGTTGGATCACGCTGAACTTCCAGCCGAACTTCCGGGCGTTCAGCGGTGAATGGGGATACGGCGGGCGCAAGCCTAACGGCTCGATCGTTTCAAGGAAATTTATCGCTACCGCTTTCTAGTGCGGTATTGGGATAGGGTCCGGCCGTTTTGCCCGCTAGACTTACCTCGTACAAGCTTGGCTAGTCTTCCCTTCGAGAGGACAACATGGTAGGTATCATCCTTAGCGCGATTGTTGTGGCGGCCGCGTCAGCAAAAGCTGACCCGCCGTCGGTGCAACACGTGCCGATTCTGTTCAACGATCACCACGTCAACGCATATCCGAATGAGTTAAAGAGAGGACGCGTGCTCGCGGCCCTTGTGAAGGGCGGGACCGTCCTCGTTCCGTTGCGTTCGATGTTTGAACAGATGGGCGCGACCGTCACATACAATCCCTCGAACAAAAGCGTGCGCGTGAGTAAGCCCGGATCCGATGTTGAAGTGACCGTCGGTGTTCCCGAAGTCACCATCAACGGCGAGAAACGGCCTCTCGACGTGCCACCAGAGATCTTTCAAGGAACGCTCGTCGTTCCCGTACGCGTAATTTCCGAAGGCATGGGCGCGTACGTCCAGTGGGTGCCCGACCGCGGAATCGTCGTCGTGCGGTATCTGCCGCCGACGCCGCCGCCGAGCGCGCCGCCCGCAACAGCACCGCCGACAGCGCCACCGACTCCGCCACCGACGCCGACGCCGAAACCGGCCATTAAGAACGACATCTTCATTGCCGGTGATTATCTATTCGGCGGCAAGGCGTACAACGAGTTCAGCCCTGGAAACGGTGAAAACGGTTCGTGGGCTGCACGCGGCGCGATCGAGTATGCCGGGTTCATGGGAAGCGCAGATTTCGAGCAATATGCGTATCTGCACAATTGCGGCGGACTCGGCGATCCTCAGTGCTTGGTGACAACAGTCGGCCTTACCGGACAAACGTTCGTACCGGGTTTCCGAGTACGTGATGACTTCAGTGCGGTTCACGTCGGGTACCGGCTCACATCGCCGGAAGCTTATCCCATCGGACGTATCTACGTCGCCGTTTCGTGGGAGTGGAATACGTACAATCAAGGCTACCCAACTCTCAGCGGCTTTGGATTCGGCGCGGAGAAACTTCCGGATCTCAATGAAGCGCTGTCGTGGTACGGAAGCTACTACTACTATCCGAACATCCGTGGCACGTACACCGGGTTCGGTCAATCATTGCCAATGCAGTATTCGCTGCAAAAGTACAACGTCGGCTTTACGTACTCGTTTAGCAAAGGCTTCCCGGTTTTCATCGAAGGTGGCTTCATCGGTAATCGCGGTAATGCCAAGGCGAATTCACCGATCGGATTCACGCACAACGCATTCACCGGTGGTATCGGATTCAATCTGAATCCATAAACGAACGAAAGACGTCGCTTCAATCGCGGGGTTGCTGCGGCAACCCCGCTCTTCTTACTGTTCTTCGACCGGGAGAACCGTGATGGCGCGGGTGATTCCGGTCAGTTCGAAGAGACGCAGTAGTCGAGGCGGCGCGAGCGCAACGATCGTTGCGAGCGGATCTCTTCCTGCGATTTGAACGCGGCGCCGGTACGTCATGATGAGCGCAAGAATGGACGAATCCAGCGACCTTGCATCGGTGCAGTCGATGACAAGCCGCTCAGTCGCCTGCGGGTCCGGAAAAAGGCCTGCAATCCGGTCGCGATCAGCGAGACCTAGGTCACCATGCAGGGCGATGACCAGGGGTTTGTCTAGTGGTTCCACCTCGGATCCGAGTATTGAAAACGGTATTCCGGTATACCTCCAGATTGCTGGAGGTGGTGTTCGTTAGCGAACAGTGCCCTTGCGGTGTGCCGGCCGAGCCGGCGGCCGCGCTTTTGCGTGATTGGGTTAGTTCGAAACAGCCAAGCGGTGTACGCTTGTGGGCATGAAGACTGCACGAAATCGGCTAGCTTTCGTTCTCGCTGCCGCGATGCTCGCCGTTATGCTTCCCTCCGTCGCATTTTCGCAAATTGCACCGGGGACGGAACTCACCGGCACGATCGATCGCGAATTGAATACGAAGAACGCGCAAGTTGGAGAAAAGTTTCTCCTCACGAACCTCAATTCGCACGCGTACGACATCAATGGAGCGACCGCATACGGTCACGTCGTGGCGGTTACGAGCGGCGGCCAAGGCCGAAAAGCGCAGATCAAGCTCACAATCGACAAGATCAACACGCGCTCCGGCAACATCTACAAAGTTACCGGGCACGTCACAGACGTCAAAGCGAATACAAAGAGCAACGCTGGACGTGAAGCTGGAGCGACGGCGGCCGGCGCACTCGTCGGTGGACTGATCGGCGGTTGGGCTGCGGTCATCGGCGGCGCTAGCGGATTCTTGATCGCGAAGAACGCACATCAAAATATTACGGTACCGCAAGGCTCGCTCGTTACGTTCCAACTCGATTCAGCTCGCCGTCAGACACAGGGATGACGACGCAGGTTGCCGAGCCGAAACCGCTGACGTATGCGGACGGCAATCCGCAGGATCGCATACAATTTTTCGATGCGAAGCTGATTCTCAAGCCCGATTTTTTTGCGTCGCCTCGCGGATTCAAGCAGTTTAGCGATCTCGTTGCCGAGGCCGTCGGCAACGTGAAAGGCGTGCGTTACGACGCCTACGATCTTTCCACGCTGCGGCCTCGCATTCGCGAAGTCCAATTCCTGGATACCGCGGATTTCCGCCTTTACAACAACTCTTTCATTTTGCGGCGGCGCACGCTCTATCAGGACGGCTTTCCGATCGCCGATCCGGAGGTCGTCTTCAAGTTTCGCAACCCCGACATGGCACTTGCCGCGTCGGTTGACGTGCGTCCGAAGATCGCCGGTCCCTATCGCGTCAAGTTCAAGTCGGAGGCGCTGCCGCTGAAAGATCAGCCCGGCGGATTCCGACTCCTTTACTCGCACAATTGCATCGCGCCGATGAGTTCGATTCACGAACCAGACCGCACGAATTTACAAACGATCGCGCGTGTTTTGCCGCCCGTCGCCGGACTGATCGGCAGTGCGGAAGGCCGAATCGAACTCGTGAACGCGACCCTGGTCGAAGAAGTGCTGATGGATCTCGGCAAGATCGATTTCGGCAAAGGAATGACCACGAAGGCGAACATTTCGTTGTGGCGCTCGCTCGGCGATCATCACGTGATGTGCGGCGAGTTCGCCTATCAAGCGAAATTCGACCGCCGCGAAGACGTTGCCGATATCGTCCGGCAGCGAGTCGAAGAGCTCTTCATCAAGCTGCAGCTCATCGCCACCGGTTGGCTCTATCTCGGTACGACGAAGACCGGACTGGTGTACCGGCTCAAGGGAAACCCGCCGCAGGCGCATGAGTAGCGCGGTTCGTGCGGCGCCGCGCGTCGGCGTACACGAAATTTTTCTCGTCTTCTTGGAAATCGGAGCGATCAGTTTCGGAGGCGGGGTTGTCGCCTATCTTCGCGATGCCTTGGTCAGGCGCAAAAAGTGGTTTGACGATACCGAGTTCCTTGAGCTCACATCAATTAGCAATGTGCTCCCGGGCCTGAACTCCACGAACATGGCCATTCTCGCCGGCGATCGCCTTGGTGGTTGGCCGGGTGCGGCAGTCGCGATGCTTGGAATGTGTCTGCCGGCGTTCGTGCTGATGACCGCCGCCGGCATCGCGTACGGTTCGCACGCGGAACGTCACAATGTCGACGCGGCGTTGCGCGGCGTGGCTGCCGCTGCAACGGGACTGATTGCGGCGACGTGGTGGCAAATTGGAAAGAAATCGATGAAGGGCTTCTACGACGCCTTCTTCGTTATCGCAGCGATTCTCGGGGTCAACTACTTCAAGTTGCCCGTCCCAATCGTGTTGATCGCCGTCGGCGCCCTCGCGATTTTCACGTTCCGTCCGCAAACGAAGCCGCCGGAAACGCCGCAGCAGGTATCGGAATCATGGATCAAATCCCTGCACTAACGCGCGTATTTGCATATCTCTCGTTCCTCACGATCGGCGGCGGCATGGCCGCATATCCCGAGATGAAGACACTCGTGGTAAACGTTCACCATTGGCTCACCAACGAGCAGCTGGTGCACGTTTACAGCATCGGACAGATGTCACCGGGACCGAACATGATGATGGTTGCGCAAATCGGCGAACTGGTCGCCGGAATTGCGGGCGCGGTTGCCGTTGCAATAGCATTCTTCTTTCCGACCGGTGTGCTGACGTTCGCGGTCGGGCGGATTTGGAATCGCCTGGCAAACTGGCCTTGGCGCGACTCGATTCAAAAGGGTCTTGCACCGGTGGCGATCGGGATGGCCGTGGCTGGATTGATTTCTTTCGGAAAAACGTCGGTTGTGAACTGGGTTACGCTGATCGTTGCGCTTGCAACGTTCTACGCCGTCGTTCGGACGAAGATCAATCCAGCGCTGTTGATGCTGGGCGGTGCCGTCGTCGGTTTGATTGCGCTTCGCTGACCGTTCATAGGCCGAATATCAGAATCCCGAGCGCAACGATCCCCATGACCGCGACGAGGGCGCCGACTAGGCCGGCGAGCGAATATGGCGGCGTCTCTTTGTAGATTTCCTGCATCGCCTTCACCGCGCGCCGTCGCTGGAGTGCGGCGCCGACGAGCGAGAAGAGACCAACGCAGATGAGCATGGCTGCGAAGACGGCGGCACCCTTCTGACGCGTCGTTAAGGTGTGACCTGCACCGTTTGGGATCACGAAGAAGCTGTAAATCGCAAATCCAAATGTAATGAGTGAGATTGCGGTGCGAACCCAAGCCATCGCCGTGCGCTCTTCCGCGAGCCACGTGCGGTCGAAGGCGAGTTTTGTTGCCTGGCTATGCTCGAGGCTACTGTTTGGGGAGGACTGCATAGAACGGCAAGTCTTTAATGGTCTTTGCGATCATCGGATCGTTTTCTTCAAATAGTTTGGTCTTTTGAAGCAGCCTGCCGTTGCTTGAGTAGTAGGCTTGCTCCGCGGCTGCCTGAGAGAGCCCGGGAATCGTTTCTGCTTGTCGAACGCGCTGAAGAGTTCCATCGCTTTGCCGGAAGCAAAGCTGTGTCGCGCGTTGCGTTCCTTGTGAGTTGATCGAGTGGGCGTGAACCCACGCGTAGTTGTTGCCCTGCTTGAAAACGTCCGCAAATGTCGCTTTCCCATTAGTTTGCATCGCAACGGCTGCGTCGTTATCAGTGACTACCACCCAGTTGCCGGACTGGTATGCAACATAGATGGGCTTCAATGCCATAACGGCGTCTTGAATTGCATTGCATTCATCGTCGATCTGCTTGATCGCCAACGCGTTGGTTTTTTGCACCTGCGCAGGCGCCATCGTTGTGCACGCGATAAGCACCGCCAGGAAAAGTGAAAACCGCTTCAATGATTGCATCGAGAAATCTCCTCTCTAAGCGGTCTTAGTCTATCCCAGCACTCCACCGACTGCATATCCGGTAACTGCAGTATTAGGACAGGGTGCAAACGGAGGCCATGTTAGGCTGTGAGCATCATGGCGCTTCCCAAGATTTTAGCGATCGTAATGCTCGTTTCGCTCACATTTGGCGCGGGCTTACAGGTCGATCGCGAGCACCTAAAGGCCGCCTTATCTCAGGTGGGGCTGCTTGGACGCGCTCTACTCGCCAACGTAATCATCGTTCCGCTCGTCGGCGTGATTGTGACGAGTGCGCTTCGCTTGAATCAGTTTATCGCGACGGGAATTCTGCTGATGGCGATCTCGCCGGGGGTTCCGTTTGTACTCTCCGGTGTGCGGAAGAAGGGCGGACACCTTAGCCTCGCAGTTGCGCTCGCATTTCTCTTGCCGCTCGTATCGGTCGTGACCGTACCAATCACTGCGCGACTGATTCTTCCGGTTCAGGCGAATTCGGAATTGCCGCTCGCGCGTTTCGTCATAACACTTATTCTTTTCCAATTACTTCCGTTGGTCGCCGGCGTTGCGGTAACCGCAATTCTCAAGCGGCGAATACCGGCGTTGGAGCGCGCATGTAACATCCTTTTCACGCTTTCGGTCATCGCGTTGCTGATCGTACTTGCGCCCCGAGTCGGACATTCCATATCCTTGATATTCGGGTCACTCGGGATCATTGCTATCATTTGTATCGATCTGCTGAGTGCGCTTAGCGGCTGGCTTCTCGGCGGCCCGCAAATTGCGGACCGGCGCGTCCTCTCACTGGCAACGACGTTACGCAACATCGGACTCGTTTCGACGGTTTCGACCTCGAGTTTCCGAGAGCCTGAGATCATTGCGGCAGCGTTGACGTACTTCGTCGTTCAGGTCGTTGCCTCAATTTTCATGGGGATTTTCTTTACGCGCACGGCAAGGAGGGCTATCGCGTGACGCCGCTGATTATCACCGATTTTGGCTTCAGCAAGCTTGGAGTCAATGATTATATTTCGCTCGTAGCTGCCGGGACGAACGCGTTTAATGGCGCACTGCTCGCCCGCCGGCCCGATCACTACAAGCATTTTACCTTTGCAGGAATCATGATACTCGCTTATGCGGGGGGCATCGGTGGCGGCATCGTGCGCGACGTGATCCTCAACAAGGTTCCGGCGGCGTTCGTAAATCCGTGGTACCTGATCGTGTGCCTCCTTGCCGCGATCCTCGCGTTGACGATCGACTACTACTCGGAGACGCGCTTCAAAGACGGCTTGTTCCAATTTATGACGGCCTTTACGCTGCCGTGGTACGCGATTGTCGGGGCGCAAGCTGCGCTCGGCGCGCATCTCGGATACGCTGCTGCCGTCATCATCGGCATTGTTGCAACGACGGCCGGTCGCTGGATTATCGACGTTGCATGTAACAAGATTCCGAAGCAGCTCGTGCGTGGCGAATTCTTTGTTGTTTCCGCGGCGCTTACCGCCGTTGCATATGTCATTTGCGACCAGCTCGGCGTGGCGGTCATTCCAGCGACTATCATTGCGTTTTTCATTGGCTTTGGATTCCGGTTAACGGCGCAAACGCTCGGATGGGAAGAGTGGGAGCCCTGGGAGCCCGAGGGCCTCGACGAAGGCGAACAGGCTCGGAAGAGACTGGGCGAAGGATTGCGAGCGGAATTTGATTCTGCAACTACGGTTAAAGAGACGACCAAATAAAAATGTCGCAACCTTAGCGAGCGGCTGTTCAATAGGGTCGTGGGAAGGGCGCTCGAGAGTCGGGCGCCCCTTTTGTTAACAATTAGTCACTTGTTGTCGATTGTTAAGTAAGGTTTAAAGGATTAAGACAGTCGGAAAAGGACTCGCGTATGGCCGATCTCTTTGAATGCCCCACTTGTAAAACACCCTTCGTCGCCGAGGACAAAGGCCTGATTGCACGCCGCAACGGTCGTTGCGCGCACTGCACGAAGGCGGATTTTCTCAGAAGCATGGGATTATCGCCGGAAGGCTTTCTCGGACCGAAATTCGGCGAATAATCCGCCTGCGCGGATCGGATAGTTGTTGCCACGTTGTGCGCTACAATCAGGACATGAAGGTAGCGACTATGACACGTATCCCGGCCGGCACATTTCTGATGGGATCGGACGACTTTTATCCCGAGGAAGCGCCGGTACGCGCGGTCCATGTGGACGAGTTCTCGATCGACGTTTACGCGGTGACTAATCGCGACTACGCAAAATTCGTCGACGATACCGGCTACATCACGGTTGCAGAGCGGCCACTCGATCCGAACGACTTTCCGGGCGCGCCCAAAGAGGCGCTGGTTCCGGGCGCGCTTGTTTTTCATATGACGAGCGGACCCGTCGATCTTCGTGACTGGTCGCAATGGTGGTCATACGTGCACGGCGCGTGTTGGAACCACCCCGAAGGTCCGGGCAGCACCGTCGAATCGCGACTCGATTATCCGGTCGTACACGTCGCGTACGAAGATGCGGAAGCATATGCAGGCTGGGCCGGTAAGCGACTTCCGACCGAAACGGAGTGGGAATATGCAGCGCGCGGCGGTTTGGAAGGCGCGCCGTTCGTGTGGGGTGATGAAATGGAACCCGGTGGAAAGCCCGCGGCCAACACGTGGCAGGGTGAGTTTCCGTGGCAGAATCTCGTCACAGACGGGTACGAGCGAACAGCGCCGGTCGGAATGTTTCCACCTAACGGCTACGGTTTGTACGACATGGCCGGCAACGTATGGGAATGGACGAGTGATTGGTTCGTTGCGCGCCCCGATAAGGTGCAATCACCATGTTGCGGTGATGTAAATAGTGCGGCGCTGCGCGAACAGAGCTACGATCCGGCGATGCCGCAATTCCGAATTCCACGCAAGGTGCTCAAGGGCGGATCGCATTTGTGTGCACCAAATTATTGTTTGCGATTCCGCCCTGCAGCACGTTCGCCGCAGATGATCGACACCGGAATGTCGCATCTGGGCTTCCGCTGTGTAAAAGAGTGACGCGCGACTAAGCTCCCGAATGCGAGGCAATCGCGTGTTCGATCTTCTCCTTTATCGCCTCGAGATTGAAGGACGCGCCGGGTTGCATCGGTGGAAAGTCGACCGCGCTTTCGGCAATCTTGGCGATGACTTGTTGGACGAGAACGAATCGCCAGAACTCGTAGGCGAACCAGTTCCCATAGAACAGCGATCCGGTCAATCCGGTCCGCTCGAACGGATCTAGTCGAAGATTCGTTAGAAGTGGCCAGTCAACTTTTACCGTTCCACCGAGCCACCCACCGGGCTGATCGATGAAGCGATATTTGTAGTCATTGACGCGCACTGCGCCGAGCGTACTTTCCGCAAAGTACAGGATCTCGTGGCGTTGCGACGGACCCTTGCCCGTGATGAAGTCGAGCTGATTGTAACCGTCAAGATGCACTTTATACGTGCGGTCTCCCAGTTGCTTGCCCTTCGTGAGCTCGTCGACGATGTTCGGATTGCCGGCAGCTGCAACGAACGTCGGGAACCAGTCCATACTCGCCATAATTCCGTTCTCAACTTTTCCGGACGGAACTTTCCCCGGCCACCGCACGAGGCATGGAGCGCGGAACCCGCCTTCGAGCACCGTTCCTTTGCCGCCCGCAAACGGCGTTTGTCCCCCGTCGGGCCAGGTGAAATTCTCGGCGCCGTTGTCCGTCGTAAAGACGACGATCGTGTTTTCGGCGAGCTTCCCATCATCGAGCTTTTTGAGCACTCCGCCGACGACGTCGTCGAGTTGTGCCATGCCCGCTTCGGAGATGCTCCACCCGTTCTCCGGGGTACGCATGCCTTCGTACTTTTCTGATAGATGTGTAATCACGTGCATGCGTGTCGGGTTCAGCCAGACGAAGAACGGCGTATTGCTTGCTCGTGCCTTGTCAATGAACTTTAGTGCGTGGTCAAGGATTTCGTCATCGACGGTCTCCATGCGATCGGGGTAAAGGGTGCCTGCGTCTTCGATGCGTTGTTTTCCAACGCGCCCCCAGCGCGGGTCCACGGTCTTGTCGTCGGTATCGCTGGCCCAGGAATGGACCATATTCCGTGGGCCGATTTTATTTTTGAGCTCTTGCGGATAGTTCGGATGCGACGGATCTTCCATCGCATCGAGGTGATAGAGATATCCGAAGAATTCATCAAACCCGTGCACCGTCGGCAAATACTGATTCAGGTCGCCGAGATGGTTCTTTCCGAACTGGCCGGTTGCATAGCCCATTGATTTCAATGCCGTAGCGATCGTCGGTGCTTCATCCGGAATGCCCACTTTGGCTCCGGCTTGTCCAACGGTCGTCAGTCCGGTTCGGATCGGCAACTCGCCCGTAATGAACGCTGCCCGCCCGGCGGTACAGCTGGCTTCGGCATAATAGTCAGTAAGCCGCATACCTTCCGCCGCGATCCGGTCGAGGTTCGGCGTGCGGCTTGCCATGATTCCCTGGTGATAGCAGCTGAGATTGAACCAGCCGATATCGTCGCCCATAATCGCAATGATGTTTGGTTGCTGCGCGGCCATCAAAAGACTCCTCTTGAACGAGAGTACACACGAAGCATAGCGCCGGAGCGGACTGTCGTTTTATCCCGGTGCTGCAAAGAAGCAAGCCGTGCTATCCCACGCTGAAACGGGTACGAAGCAAACTATGAGAGCGACTTGGAAACCTCACGAAAAGCACGGGCGGCTCACGATGAAGAGCGATCTGCCCGATAGTGTCTTTGCGTTTCCGAAGGAACGCAAGGAGCCGCTGACCGACGCGAGGCACGTGCGTAACGCCGTAGCGCGTTTCGACCAAGTGATCGACGTCCCCGAACGTGACCGCGCGCTCGCGTTTGCGAACATCGAGAAAGCCGCAGAGTACTACGGCGTGGATTTGAGTGAGACGTCGTGGACTCAACTCGGCGTGCATCCGCAACGCAATCGCAAAGAAGCATCACGCAAAGGTGCTGCGACGCGTAAGCGCACCGGCAGCGCTAAGAAAGCAGCGAACAAAGCCGTCGCCACAAAGAAGCGGACCGGCGTCGCAAAGACGGCGGCCCGCAAAGCGGCGGCGACTCGGAAAAAACGCTCGAAGGGCTAACCGTTCACTCCGCTCAGCGTCTTCGTTTGGTGAGCTGCAGTCGTCAGCTCACCTTTTTCTGCTTCACTCTTCGGAGTGGGCTCGAGATCGAACGTGACTTTGTTGATGGTGCCGGTGAATCTGAACGGTGATTTGTACGTAGGCGAAACCGGCTTCTTGTTGTCGCAGCCAATGTCCATGCACGCGTATCCGGAGAAGCGCGCCGGAACCGTATGCTCGTGGCGGACTTCCCCGACGACGGATCCATTTACCAAGAGCCGGCCTTGGCCGCCGGTACCCGGCTTGGGCGCATCGGCAACAAATTCGAATCGTGCAACAACCGGACCGGCCGGCAGCGGCTTCGATGACGTGACGGTGTAACTTTGGAGGCCGAGGAGGCTATAGGTGTGATGCAGCTTTCCATCCTGCACGTAGAGTGCGAATCCGCCCAGCGAGTCGGCGTTTGCAACAATCGCGCCTTCGGCACCTCCGTCCGGAATGTCGAGATCCGCTTCTATCGCGTACGACGTGCCGTAGACATGCGGAACCATACCGGGATTGATGTTCTCCACGCCGGGATAGAACGTATATTGCGTCTTTAGCGCTCCTGCGGTCGGCTTGAAACCGAAGAAGGATGCAAAGCCGGCGAGGAGGGGCGTCACGTGGTACTTCTCCGCCTCTTCCCAGAACAGCGTCTTCAGTTCGTTTAGTTTGTCCGGATATTTCTGCGCAAGGTTACGAGCTTGTGAAAAATCGGTGGATGTGTCGTAGAGCTCCCACGTGTCTTTGTCCGGATCGTAGTTGTCAGGGCCGAATTTTATCGTGTCTGCAGGGGAGAGTTCCCATGGAATGCGATCGAGCTTACAACTCGCGATCCAGCCGTCTTTGTACATCGCGCGGTTCGCAAAGATCTCGAAGTATTGCTGAGTGTGACGCTCCGGTGCTTTCGCGTCGTCGAAGGTGTAAGCGAAGCTGACGCCATGCATCGGCATCTGTTCGATGCCGTTGACTGTTTTCGGAGCCGGAATCCCTGTAATTTCAAGGATGGTAGGCGTGACGTCATTCAGATGCGTAAATTGTGAACGAATACCGCCCTTATCTTTGATCCGCGCGGGCCACGAGATTACCATCGGATCCCGTGTACCGCCGAAGTGCGAAGCGACTTGCTTTCCCCACTGAAACGGCGTATTTCCGGCCCATGCCCACGCGCACGCAAAATGAGGATCCGTTGCCGCGTCACCCCACGCCTCGATGCCACCGTACACGCCGTTGATGAGCATGAGCTGTTGTTGCGGCGTAAGTGTAATGCCGTTGAGAACAACCAGCTCGTTGAAGCATCCCGTAGTTGTGCCTTCCATGCTCGAACCGTTGTCGCCGAGAATGTAGATGACGACGGTATTGTCCAGCATGCCGGTGTCGTCGATCGCCTGGACGACGCGTCCAACGTTATAGTCGGCGTTTTCTTGGAAGCCTGCATACACTTCCATTTGCCGCGCGTAGAGTTGCTTTTCATCCGTTGAGAGTGAATCCCACGCCGGGAACGGATCGGCGCGAGGAGTGAGCTCTGCATCGGGAGGGATGATGCCGAGTTTCTTTTGCTGCTCGTAAGTTTGCACGCGCAGCGCGTCCCATCCGCCGTCGAACTTTCCTTTGTACTTGTCAGCCCACGCACTTCTTACGTGATGCGGTGCATGTGTCGCGCCCGTCGAGAAATAGATGAAGAAGGGCTTCTCCGGATCTTGCGATTTTTGCCCGCGAATCCACGTAATGGTCTTGTCCGCCATGGCATCGGGAAAATAGAATTGTTCGTCTGCCGGCGGTCCGAGAATGGTGTTGTTTTCGGTGATGACCGTATCGTATTGACTCGCTTCGCCGCCGAGAAATCCCCAGAAATAATCGAAGCCCAGTCCGTTTGGCCAACGGTCGAACGGTCCAGCAGGTCCTTGATGATCGTCCGGCGTTAAGTGCCACTTTCCAAAGGCTGCGGTGCTGTAGCCGTTGCTGCGCAAAATCTCCGCGATGGATGCGGCGCTCTCCGGCCACGTCGCGTTGTAGCCGGGCCAGCCGCCGGCCATCTCTGCAATGGATCCAAAGCCGATGGCATGATGGTTACGTCCTGAAAGCAGTGCGGCGCGGCTCGGTGAGCACAGCGCGGTAACGTGAAAGCGATTGTAACGCAGGCCTTGTTGCGCAAGACGCTCGAGCGTCGGGGTCGCGATCGGCCCACCGTACGTCGATGCATTTCCAAAGCCGGCGTCGTCTATGAGGACGAGCAGAATGTTCGGGGCGCCTTCAGGCGCGCGAACTGGAGTCGGATAATCCGGAACGCTTCCGGCAAGCGTGCGGTTCGCCACGCCTTTGAACGGGCGATCCGGAATCGGTAACGAAGTTCGATCGAGAGTTCCGTCGGACGAAGCCATGCACTCGGCCTTTCAGAGACGAGAGGTTTATGGCTTCAAGTCTAGGCCCTATTGCGAGGCTACGTTATCCCGAACGTGCGCCGGTACCGTATTCTGGTTTTCAGCACCCATGCATTTTTTGGAATACGTGCGCTCCGTTCACATGAGAGAATTATGCTATGAACGGAACCAAGCAATTGCTTTGGATTTCAGCCGGCGTGGAAGCCGTGACGGGCATCTTCGCCGTTGCGGCTCCGTCTGTGCTGGTTTGGCTGGTATGGGCGGTACCGCTCACGGTGGGGGGCAATCTTGTCGCCCGGGTTGCGGGAATTGCGCTTATCTGCCTCGCGATTGCGTGCTGGCCGTCGAGAAGCTTTCACAATGAAACCTCCTCGGTTCGGGCGCTGCTCGCTTACAACGTGTTGGTCGCCGCGTTCTTGATCATTATCGGCATTCGCACGCCGTTTGTCGGCGTGTTACTCTGGCTTGTCGCTGTGTTTCATTTCGTGATGAGCGTGTTGTTTGTTCTCGCGTGGAGGCGCGCGCGATCCGCTGCCTCACCGGCATCGACGTAATCTACAAACGATTAAACGATTCTAATCGTTTCGCAGTGTCTATCAACGAACGTTCCACGTATTGTCAACGTTGACGTTTGTACTTGGTTATACAACAACTAACAACAGGGGAGTAACCATGGCTCACCCGTCTATTTATCGCGTCCTTTTAATCGGTCTATCATTCAGCGTAACTTTAGGAACTCTCACATTCGTCTCGTCCCCCGCCAGAGCGGATGACGATGACGGCGCCGCGCCGGGCGTCGCGCGCATCAGTGCGACCGAAGGTGACGTTGCGCTCAAACATAGCGCTGACGACTCCAACGTCGCGGCCGTTACGAACGCCCCGGTAGAAGCCGGTGATTATCTTTCGACGGGCAGCGACGGCTTAGCCGAAATTCAGCTCGACGCCAATGACGTGCTGCGCGCTAATAGCAGCGCGCAACTGCGTTTTACGCGCCTCGACGGCTCTTCGGACGTTGCTCAGCTGGCCGAAGGTACCGTTGAATTGCGTACGTTCGATGGATACCGTGACCACGTCACGGTGCAAACGCCGTCGGTGGACGTGAGTCCTGACCAGCCCGGCGGATACATCATCGCCGTCGAAGCGAATGGAGACACGGAGGTTACCGCACGCACCGGCAGCGTGACTGTCAGTACGCCCCAGGGCTCGCAGCAATTGCAGCCCGGCAGAACGATGGAAATTGCCGGCAACGCCAACGATCCGCAATTCCAATTCGTCGATACTGTCGCATCGAATAGCTTCGACACCTGGAACGACGATCGCGATCGCGAGTTGCTGCAAGTCGCGAGCCTCGCGCCATACGAGTATATGAACGACGACATCGTTGGCGCAGACGATCTAGACCAAGACGGACGTTGGATCAGCACACCGCAGTATGGTGAGGTATGGCGGCCCAATGACGTCGCGGCAAACTGGACGCCGTACAGCAACGGTTCGTGGGCGTACGAGCCATACTACGGGTACACGTGGGTCGCAGCCGAGCCGTGGGGCTGGGCACCGTATCACTACGGCCGCTGGTTCTTCCAACCCGGAATCGGATGGGCGTGGGCTCCCGGTCCTCGCATCGTGAGACCCGTCTGGTCACCCGCACTTGTCGCGTTCTTCGGATTCGGCGGCGGCGGCGTGTCGCTCGGTTTCGGGAACATCGGTTGGGTGCCACTTGCTCCCGGCGAGCCAATCCATCGCTGGTGGGGCGGCGGCAACACGATCGTCTACAACAATACGGTCGTCATCAACAACTACCACAACTACAATCGCGGAATCGTTGCCATGCCGGTCACACGCTGGCAGAACGGTGATTTTGCGCGCATCGTTCACTACGAACCGCGCAACGTCGTAAACGTCCACGTTATCGCCGGACGAATCCCGCTCGCGCCGACTCACGAGAACTACAGGTTCGCGCCGCGCGAAACGCGTGTGACGATTGCACAGACAAACTATCAGCGCTTCGTCTCGCGTCCCGTTATGCGAGCGCCGGTGCAGCAGCAGACGCGAGCCACATGGCAGCGGTTCGGAGCTGCTCCTGCTCCGGCGCGTAGCACCATGACGGTCGCGCAAAGCCACACCTCTACGCCGGCAGCCGCGAATGCAACGGCACCGGCAACCAGAACGACGTGGCAGCGTTTCGGTAACTCGACCGTCGAACATCCGCAACGCACGTACCAGCAGACGACCTACGCGCGACAGCTACAAACACACGCGCTTCAACAACCAACGTTCGCTCGTCAACAACCAACGCACAATCGCCAAGAAGCACCGTCCGTTCGCCGCGCGGCGACCTATCAACGTCAACAGCCCGCGCGTGAACGTGCACAACCCGTTCAACGCGAGGCGCCGCGCGAGCGGCAAGCGCCACACGAGTCATCTCCGCCGCACAAGCCTACACGACCCGGCAGGATGAGGTAACGAACAACACACCACGATGAGGCGTCGCTCTTAGAGCGTCGCCTCATTCGGCATCTTCAAACCCATGTGAGGCAAAACCATGCGAAAGGCAATTGGACTCTTAGCGGCGTTCCTCATAACCGGAACGCCGATCGACTCGGCGGCACAGGTCAATTCAGGACCGGCTCCGGCGGACGAATACTTCGGAGCGTTGCATCAAAGCATCTTGGAGATTCGCAACCGTCTGGATCGTTTAGAGAGCCGGGCGGATTTCGAGATGTACGACTCCGATATCGTTCACGAAATCGACGATGTAACAGCATCGATTCTCGATTGGCAGCGGCAGTATCCGAACGATCCGTGGTTGCCGCACTGCTTTGCTCGTGCATTGCGTCAGTATCATCGGGCGGGAGCGTCCACGTCACCACGCGCCGTTGAAGCGCTCGCCGTTATGCGCCGGAATTATCCAAATTCGGATGAGACTGCGCGAACAGTTGCGCTGATGGGCGGTGCGCCGTTGAACGGCGACGGCGGCGGCGTGTGGATGCGCTTTGATTCAATGCGGAGCGCCGACGGCAACGGTCAGCCGCCGAACGACTGATGCCGCGTCTCAAACGAGCGCGTTCGCCCACTGTTCGACCTTTTCGCGAATTCGATCGCGAACCGAACGGACGTTAGCCATGATCGCATCGTCGCTTCCGGCGAATTTCGACGGATCGAAGAAGTGCCAGTTGATGCGCTTGCCCTGCGCTGGAAAGATGGGGCAAGGTTCCGCGTCGGATTCCTGACATACTGTAAATACGTAGTCGTACTTTCGATTGGTAATCTGAGCGTCGTGCACGCTCTTGGTCGTATTTCTGCTGATATCGATGCCGGCTTCGTTCATGGCGCGGACAACATACGGATTGAGCGTTCCCGGCATTAATCCCGCGCTATAGACGTTGAATCGATCTCCTGCGATCCTTTTGAGGAACGCTTCTGCCATTTGGCTTCGGGCGCTGTTATGGATGCAGATAAAAAGCACGTTCGGCTTTTCATTCATGAGCGATGACGACATTCTTTGCTTCGGCGAGACTGACGGGTGCAAGCCATGTGAAGAGCGCGGTTGCAACGAACGCTCCCGCGAGTTGTGCGATGATGAATGGAACCACGTCGGGCGGCCGGATGCCGGCGAACGTATTCGTAAGGGAGCGCGCAATCGTCACTGCCGGATTCGCAAATGACGTGGATGCCGTGAACCAATATGCCGCGACGATGTAACCGGCAACTGCGAACGCCGTGTAAGGTGACTTGAATCGCACGCATCCCCAAATAACGGTCAACAGACCAAACGTTGCGATGAACTCCGCGAACCACTGCGCCGGGCCGCTTCGCGGATGATGCGACGCGAAGAAGAGGGGAAGGCCAAACATAAGATGCGCAACGGCGACCCCCAAGACGGCGCCAAAAACCTGCGCGACGACGTAGGTGAAACATTCGATTGCAGTGAGACCGCCTCGGACGAGATCAGAGATCGAAACGGCCGGGTTCAAGTGCGCGCCGGATATCGGACCGAAGGCGACAATGAGGCACATGAGCGCACCACCGGTCGCAATCGAGTTTGCTAGGAGCGCAAGCGCGATGTTTCCCCCGGAGAGACGTTCGGCCATGATCCCGGATCCGACGATTGCAGTAAGCAGTAGCGCCGTCCCAGCTGCTTCCGCGACTGCACGTTTTACGAGCAGCACTGCATCGTTTCTGAATTGCGTTCTTCCGTATCTTCGTGTACGGTATAAACTTCCCAACGGCGTCCTTCCGGATCGCTTGCCCATACTTTGGTTTGATTGGCATAGCAACACGTGTCCTCGCGCTCGATTGATTCCGCAAGACCGGCGCGTTCAAGACGTTCGATCGCGCGCTCGACGTCGTCGACGGAATCCACGTAGATTCCGTAGTGCACGCCGGATGTTGACGGCAGCTCGTCATCGAGATCGAGCGCAAGTTCCAGCCCGGGATCGTCGGTGATAAAAAGCGCATAGTCGTCGCGTACTTTTGCTGGCTTAGTTTCGAGGAGCGTCGAGTAGAAAGTGATGCTCTTCTCGAGATC
>JAMXLG010000191.1 GCA_024281135.1 Vulcanimicrobiia bacterium
ACGAAGGCCTTTTAGATTTTTTCGCCATGGTGTCGACGGGATCGGAGCAAGAGGCGGTAGACGAACTCAACGAAAAGCTCCCCGACGCTTCGTGTGCGGTGCTGGCGTTCGTCTCGGAAAATGATCCGAGCGCGATCGACAATCTAGCGCGCGAATATGGAGGCGTGGTCTACCGCCGCTCGTCGGCCGGCCTTGAATCTGCCGGCTACCGTCGGTTTACGGATTCTTCGAACCTTAGCGGTTGAAGTCGCTCGGCTTCAGGTCGTCGAGAAATTTCTTGAAGCGGGCCATCTCGGTGTCGTCGACGCCTTTCTTTTCTTGTGTGGCCTCTTCGAGAACGATTTTGTCCGAGACGTAGATCGGCGCTTGCATGCGTAGCGCGAGCGCGATGCCGTCGGAGGGGCGTGCGTCAATCTCTTGTAGATCGCCGTCGGTTCGCAAAATCAACTTCGCGAAGAACGGCGAGTCCTTGATGTCGTGGATGATCACTTGCTCGAGCGATGTGTCCAGCGACTCGAGGATGTTGCGCATAAGATCGTGCGAAAGCGGACGGGGAACCGGTGCACCTTCGAGCGCGAGCGCGATGGCGGTGGCTTCGAACGGCCCGATCAAGATCGGAAGGTAGTGCGAGCCATCCATGTCCTTGAGGATCACGACTGGATCGTGGGTTAACAGGTCGATGCCGAGTTTGTCGACCTTCATTTGACGCATGCAGTCCTATCCGACGCGCTCCACGCTTTCTCTTGCCAGGTCGGCGCGGGCATCCGGCCGAACCGAGGGCCGTTCACCATGGCTTTATCGTGCGGTATCGTGGGCTTGCCCAATGTCGGCAAGTCAACCATTTTCAACGCCCTCACGCGCTCGGCGCAAGCGCTTGCAGCAAACTATCCCTTCGCGACGATCGAACCGAACGTCGGCGAAGTCGCAGTCCCTGACGAGCGGCTCCACGTGCTGCAGGGCTTGGTGAACGGGGAACGGATCGTTCCGGCGACTGTCCGCTTTGTGGACATAGCTGGCTTGGTCCGCGGTGCAAGCGCGGGGCAAGGCTTGGGCAACGCCTTCTTGAGTCACATCCGTGAGACGGACGCGATCGCCATGGTCGTTCGTTGTTTCGAAGACAGCAACGTGACTCACGTCGAGGGTGACCCGGAACCGAAGCGCGATATCGAAATCATTTCCATCGAACTCGCGCTCGCGGATCTTGCTACGATGAAGAAGCGCATCGACAAACTCGAGCGTGAAGCGCGCGCGAATCCGAAACTAAAACCGCAGGTCGATGCCGCAAAAAATTTGATCGCCGCGCTCGAGGAAGGCAAACCGGCGCGTTCGTTCGCACCCGACACGTTGGAAGCAGAAGTTGCGCGCGAGTCGTTCTTACTGACCGCGAAGCCGCTGCTCTACGTCGCGAATGTCGATGAAGGACAAATCGGGAATCCGGGATCTCTCGTTGCAGCCGTGCGCGAAGTTGCTGCAGCAGAGCATAGTCCCGTTGTCGTGCTCTCGGGCAAAATCGAGTCCGAACTTGCGGGTCTTTCGGAAGAAGAAGCACGCGAATTTTGCGCAGAACTTGGAATTGAACGCAGTGGTCTCGACGAGATGGCGCTAACGGCATACGACTTACTTGGGCTCATGACGTTTTTAACGGCCGGTGAGAAAGAAGTTCGTGCTTGGACCATTGACAAAGGCACGAAGGCGCCGCAGGCCGCCGGAAAGATTCATACGGACATCGAGCGCGGCTTCATTCGCGCAGAGATCGTGTCGTACGGCGATTACGTCCAATTCCAGACGATGGACGCCCTTCGCAACGCCGGCAAACTCCGCAGCGAAGGCAAAGAATACGTTATGCAAGAAGGCGACGTCGTCAACTTCCGCTTCAACGTCTAACGCCTCCGGAAGTACGCGGCTGCTTGGCTTGCCAAATCGCTCGGATTGCGACTTTTCAGGCCAGGGTTTACGCGAGAAATCCCCAAGTTTTAAGGGTTTGAACTCCACTGGAGGTCTGAAATCACTCTATGACCACTGCTGTGCGCGAAGTCTCGGTTTTTGGAGACGGCATCGCCTATTTCAATGAGGCGGCTGACCTGCTTGAACTCGATGCCGGGATGCGCCGTATTCTGACACATCCGTCGCGTCAAATCATTTTTTCGATCCCGTTTCAACGCGATAGCGGCGAATTCGAAGTCTATACCGGATATCGCGTGCAATACAATTTTGCGCGCGGCCCCGCAAAGGGTGGCATCCGTTACCATCCCGGTGTAACGCTCGATGAAGTAACCGCACTCGCGTTTTGGATGACGTGGAAGTGCGCAGTGGTCGATCTTCCCTTCGGCGGCGGTAAAGGTGGCGTAACGTGCGACCCGAGCACGCTTTCCGCCAACGAACTCGAACGCATCACGCGTCGTTATGCGGCGGAACTCGTCGAAGTCGTCGGTCCTGACAAAGACGTTCCCGCACCCGACGTGAACACGACGCCGCAAGTGATGGCGTGGTTTATGGACACGTACTCGATGCACGTTCGTCAGAACATGCCGGGCGTCGTCACGGGCAAACCACTCGAAATCGGCGGATCGCGCGGACGCGTTGAAGCAACTGGACGCGGCGTTACGATCTGTGCGCTCGACGAGATGGCACAAATGGGCATCAATCCCGAACAAGCGCGCGTCGTGATCCAAGGCTTTGGCAACGTCGGTCTCTATGCGGCGAAACTCTTCGCCGAACGCGGCTGCAAAGTCGTCGGTATCTCCGACGTCACGGGGGCGTATTACAACGACAAGGGCCTCGACATTCTGGGCGCAATCGATTACGCGCAGAAGAACCGCAACCTCGAAGGCTTCAAAGGCGGCGACAAGATCAGCAACACGGAGTTGCTCACGAGCGACTGCGATGTGCTCGTGCCGGCCGCGCTCGAGAAGGTTTTCACGAGCGAAAA
>JAMXLG010000192.1 GCA_024281135.1 Vulcanimicrobiia bacterium
GCACGTGCAGATTGTGGATGAAGATCGTGGCCGCGCATGCCACGATGATAAAGAACGCGATGATATCGGTAATGAGAGCGCCCGTCACGACGTCCACGCGTGAATCGGCGTAGTTCTCTTCACGCACTCCTTTATCGACGACCGCCGCTTGAATGTAGAACTGCATCCAAGGCGAGATCGTTGTTCCGATCACTGCAATGATCATCAGCAGATACGCCTTAGATGTTGAGAAATGCGGGAAAATCGTTTGGCGGATAACATCGTGCCAATCGGGATGAACGAGAATCGCGCTAACGACGTACGTGAGATAGATCGAGCAGAACACGAAGAACACGCGCTCGACGACTTTATAATTGCCCTTCGTCACCATGGTGTAGACGAACACCGCCGCGCCTACGACCATCGCAACTTTGAGCAGACCTGGATTGAGGTGGCCGAAGCCGGCAAAGATCGGTGCAACCGATGCAACGCCGGCGAATTCAGTCGCCGTGTTTCCTAGATCGCAGATCACGAAGAGGACCAGGACCCAGAAGGTCACTTTGACGCCGAAGTTCTCACGGATGAGATCGGCGAGGCCCTTCCCCGTGACAGCACCCATACGCGCGCACATCTCTTGGGTTACGATCAATGCGATCGTAACCGGGATCAAAAGCCACAGTAATCCGTATCCGAATTGGGCACCCGCCTGTGAATAGGTCAGAACGCCGCCGACGTCGTTATCAGCGTTCGCGGTGATGATGCCCGGGCCGACGATCGAAAGAAAGATTGCGATGCGGCGCCAGATCGGAATTTGCGGGAGTGCGCGCGTCGTCATGTTACTCGACGCGCGGCAACATAGCGGCGATGTAAGGGCTTACCGTCGCTTGGCGGTTGTCTACGCCCGCACGCAGCGTATCATTGTGCGCCTCTTGCGCACGGCGAAAGAAGAATGCCAACATTTTCGTCATGGCACATACTCCAAAGGGTTCTAGTGATTTCGCACCCCGTGGACGGGCGCGGTCAAATCACGGCTTGCATAAGCCGTCGCACATAATCGACTTGGGCCATCGTCCACGATCATCACCCCCTTTCAAAATTCAAGCACAAAACAAAAAACTGCCGCGGCTCCTCGCGCGCGACAGTCGACAAGAACTTCCGAACCCGGCGGCCCGGACTTCCCTCAACGTCGAGTTTTAGCACTGCACGCCGTAGACCTGACCGGTCAGCCGCGTTAGGTACCGCCTTGATTCGACGGTGCCTGGTAACCCATTGGGGTCTCTCGACCTTTCCGGGCAGCGGCTTGTTCTCGTACAGACGCCTCACCTAACGAGGAATCCGTATACATCATACGCCGTGAGTCAAGCCTTATTCCTCAGTTGCATCGTGCGAATTCGTGATGTCGCCTGCGCGCCAACTCGCCGCAACGATCGCGCGCTCCAAGCTCATTCGTCCAACGACCCGTTCGAGGTCGAGTTCTGCGCGCGATGATGCGACAACGGTCGCAACAACTTCGACTTCGCCTTCCTCAAGATTGCGGCTCTCGATCGCGCGCAGCACGATTTGTGGCGCTTCACGAATTCGCGTGAGCAACAACGCGCGGACGCTTGATTCTTTACTAGAATCACACGTTACGCGGATCACGAATTCGCGGCTCAGCTCGGTTTGCTCGAACGGCTGACGATTGATGCGCTGGACGATCGGGCGGAGAACGATGTTTGTGGCCACTATTGCAAGCGCGCCTATCACGGCTTCAATCGGGAACCCCGACCCTACAAGCGTACCGACTGCGGCCGTCGCCCATAGGGTCGCGGCTGTATTGAGTCCGCGGACGCTGAAGTTCTCTTTGAAAATGACCGCGCCGGCTAAAAAACCCGTGCCCGAAACGATGTAGGCCGCGATTTGTGTCGGATTGTTGCGGGCGTCGAGCAAAGTCGTGAGCGAAGAAAAGAGCGCCGCGCCAAGCGAGACGAGTGCGTTGGTCCGTAGGCCGGCCATACGCTGACGCCACTGCCGCTCGACTCCAATCAAAATTCCCAAAGCGAGCGCAAGAAGCACACGCAGAACGAAATCGGCGGTCGTCATGCCCCTTGCTTAAGCGCCGCCACTCAAGGACCTCGCAGCAAAATCGGGTAAAGTGGGTTAGCCGTGCCCCTCCTCCGATCCGTCAGCCTATGGTTTTCACTAGCGGTCGCCGTGATCTCGGCAGCCGTCGCGGATCCCTTATTGGAAGCGGCGTCGAACGCCGGGCTCTTCGGGCCCGGTACATTCACCGATCATAGCAACCTCGACGTGTTCCCGGCCCTTTTCGTGGGGCTTGTCGCGATTGGGGTGCATCTGGCGTTACGCATCAACCACGGCTTGCTTCGCTCTTGGGACACCGCGCTGCGCGCGCGCTCCGGAACGTTGTTGCCGATGACGTTTGCCCTGCAGCTTGTCGTGCTCTTTTCGATGGAATCGCTCGAGCAAATCGTGGTCCAGGGACACACCCTCGGCGGAACTATTTGGCTCGGCGCTCCCGCGGTGATTGCACTCGCGGTGCACGCGATCACGTGCATGATCGCATTCTTCATCGCGACGCGGGTGATGCACGAACTCGCATGGACAGCACTTCGTGTCGTCCGGATTATTCGCGCAATCCTTACGCGCGCCGTTGGTAACGGCACCGTCGTA
>JAMXLG010000193.1 GCA_024281135.1 Vulcanimicrobiia bacterium
CATCTTCGAGCTGTATAAATCGAGCGCGAACGACTACCGTGTGCGCGTGCGGTTCGCGTACGAAACGATGGATCAGTTTCGACACTACAAGCTTATCGACGGTGGCGTAGCCAGCGTTCCGGTAACCCTGCGCGGGTGCGAGGGTTCCGATTGTAGCGTCCCGCTGGAGCGTTTGAGTGCGTTGTCACGGTCAATCGCGCTCGAAGGACTGGTGCGCAAAGATTGGACGCAAGACTCGAGCGATTCCGCGAATCTGGACCCGCTGTTAAACCCGAAATGGACGCAATGTTCTAGTTGAACACGGTCCTACGTCCCGCGCCTGGGACGTGTCGTTCGACCTACAGAGATGCCGTTCGGCTGCTTTCCTATCGACTAAGGACACTCTGCTAGCGACCCCCCGCCAACGTACGATGCGAACTGGGAGGGGCTTCTTGACATGTCCAATGTACGCGCGACCTCACTCACATTCGTACTTGCAGTAGCGCTTGGGTCGCTTGTCGCCGGATGCGGTGGCGGCGGTGGGGGCGGAACTGTTCCCACGCCGAGCTCGACCGGCGGCGGACCGACCTCGGCACAGCAGACAGCGCCGCCGAATCTTCCGGCGAAGCGCACCGGTGTCGCAGTGCTCGGAGACGACGAAAGCGGCCCAGGAGAATTGCAAATCGCAACAATTCTCGACGGATCGGGCAATGCGCTCGCAAAACCGTCGCTCAGCGATTTGCCGATGACCGCGATGTTCGATTGCGATGACGTCGCAATTACACCCGATTGGTCGTACGGACTCGTGGCCGATGGTGGGCGGACGCTGCGAGTTGTGAGTGGGCTTTCAAGTGGCTCGCCCTCTGTTTCGCCCTACACACTCGATACCTCGGCATGGGCAACGGATTTGGATTCCGTGCGTATTTTGCAAAACGGTGACGAAGCCGTTCTTGCGGGTGATTCGGGCAATTCGTTGTTGCACGTGTCAGGTGTGCTTAGCGGAAAGCCGCAAGCTGCGGAAACGATTCCGACTCCCGATTTACGTGACGGGCTCGCGCTATCGGCTGATGGCAGCGTGCTACTGGCGCGTGGGTACAGCGGGCTTACCGTGTACAGCGTGAGCAACACGACGCCGATACGAGGTCCGCTCGGAGGCTGGATGTACCACAGCTTTTCGAAGACCGCTGATCTCACGACGATTCCAACGATCAACGCGGCGGACGGGCGCGCAGGAATGGCAATGAGTCCCGCTGATTCGAGCCGCGCTGTCGTCATCGGGCGAGGACCGGCAATTGCGCTGATTTCCGGATTGCCGAAGAACCCCGTCGTGCAAACGCCGGTCGCAATCACCGGGATACTGGGAGCGCTCGCGGTCGCGGTTTCGCAAGACGGTACGACTGCATTCGTTTCAGCCGACAACGGGGTCGTGGTGTTCTCCGGTGTCAACACGGGAACACTCACGCAGGTCCAAAACGCCACGATTCATGTCGGCTCGGACACGCTCGCAAAAATCCTCACGCTCGCTGTTACACCCGACGGGAAGTATCTCATCGCCGTGGGACATCTCGCGAGCAACGTCAGCGCGACGAAGGGCGATCTCGTCGTGCTTCCGATAACGTCGAGTGGACTCGGCGCTCCGGTGTCGGTTTTGACGGGCCTGATTGTACCCGGCGACGATCAAACTACCGTTCAGTAACGTAAGCCGATTGCGCGGTGGGATGAATAGCAGGCCGATAGCCGGCGTCAAAGACATCGACTATTGGCTTGGGCGTGAGGACCTCGACTTCGACGCTCGACTCGCGCTTGCGCTTCTCGACGTAGCCCGTGTCACTCCATTGCAGGCGTTCGTCGCCCCAGATCAACCACGGTTCACAGTCGATCGCAATGAACGTCCCGTCGGGTAACGTATCGATCGGCGCGTGGTACGTGCGCTTGCGGCGTTCGTTGAGTCGGTTCGCGTGGAGTACCGCATCAATTGCATCAGCACCGGCAGTTTGTCCATGTACGGTTTCCCAGAGGGTTCGAAAGCGCTTGTAATCCGCATTGCGGCATTCTGCACAGGGGCGATGCCCTGCGCTAAACGCGGTCGATTCATCAAGGAAGAAAAGATTCGTCCAGCGATTGGGTTGCATCACCTCTCGCTTGCGTCCGCGAAAATCAAGTGCGCATGCAATCCAACGCTTCACCTGCCAAGGACGCACGATTCGTTTCTCGGCGTTGTGAATGATGCCGCGATTGCCGGTCAACGTTCCACGCCCGGCAAGTGCAACAATGTCGCCGAACGGCGTTACCCGATTCTGCAATGGCATAGATAATGGTATCGC
The DNA here is from genome assembly GCA_024281135.1 of Vulcanimicrobiia bacterium. The sequence goes on from JAMXLG010000193.1 coordinate 2,304, forward strand.
AATATCCTTAATCGAAATTTATAGCGTATACCTGCGTTTTCGCGTGCGGTCGCTCGTTTTATTCGAAACATCGCGTTGTTACCATTTTGTCGTCGCAATCTTTATTTGACGACAAGTAGGAGTGTGCTATGAAAAGTCAGCGAGGACGCGTTGCCCTCGTCTTTGGATTCGTTTTATCTTCGCTCGCGCTCGCTGCATGTGGTGGCGGCGCAAGCGGTGCCGGCGGCGGCACAGGTAGTACAGGCGCAAACAATACGGTGCCCGCGGGCATTTCCGACGTCCAAGGCGGACGCGATTCCGCGGCGTCGACCGTTAGCGCGACGTCAACGACGCATTTGGATCGCGCGATCGTCGTCTACATGGAAAATCAAGGCTTTGACGACGTCATCGGTCACGACGACGCCAACGGAAATCCGGACACGCCATTCATTACAAACATTGCGTTGAAATACGGGCTCGACACGTTGTATTTCGGTGTGACGCATCCGAGCTTGCCGAATTATCTCGCCTTCGCCGGCGGTTATACGAATAACATCAGCGACGATAACCCCAGCTGTTATGCCGTGCCTTCTCAAGCGCCGAACTGCCACAGGATCGACTACCAGAATTTCATCGATCAGTTGGAAGGCCAGCACATGACGTGGGCGGTGTTTGAGCAGTCGATGCCGTCGGCGGGGTACCTCGGACCGCGGTACCCGACGACTGGTCCGACGCTCTACGCGCAAAAACATAACCCGTTTGTGTATTACACGGATATCGCAACCAATCCGACGCGACTGAAGAAGATACAGCCGCTTGACGACAACGCCTCGCAACTGCGGGCCGCTCTCAGCAACCCAGTTACGGCACCTCGGTTCGTTTTCGTTGTTCCCGATCAATGTCATGACATGCACGGAACGACTACGTGCAGCGACCTCGACACATTGCTTAAGACCGGCGACAACTACGTGAAGACGTTGGTGACGACGATTCAGCAATCACCGGCATTTACGTCGAATTCGGCGCTCTTCATCGTTTGGGACGAAAACGATTACACATCAAACCTCGGCTGTTGCGTAGGATA
>JAMXLG010000194.1 GCA_024281135.1 Vulcanimicrobiia bacterium
TTGCGTCGATGCTGATCGTCAACGACAACGCTCCCGGCTCTTCTCCGCATGCTGCCGCCTTGGCAGAGAGTGACTTCGGACGAACAAATCGCTTAGTCGTCGATCGCACCCCGTTTTCAACGTTTGCTGCGGCCCGCAACGTCTGCCTGCGTCTACACGCCGAACTCAGCAGCGCGAAATGGATCGCTTTCATCGATGCCGACGAAGTCCACGGCCCGGGCGCGCGCACCATCGCGCAACGCCTCGATCGCGTGCCGCCGGAGTACGATTTCGTCGACGGTTACACGTGGCATTTCTTCGGATCGTTTTCCTACTACACATCAATCGAGCGCCGCATGATGTTCTATCGCTTCCGTCCGGACCTGAGATGGGAAGGCGCGGTGCACGAGCGTCTGCACGGTCTGACCGGCAAGCGCATCGCGCTGCCCTACGTCTACGCACATTACGGCCACACCCTCGAACCGCGCCGGCATGCGGAGAAGGGGCGTCACTACTCGTCGCTCGGGGCGCCCGGGAACGTTCTGCGTGAAGAAGAGCTCGACGCGTTTGACGTCGTGCGCTACTATGCTCCGGTTTACCCTCGGCTCATGCCTTTTAGGGGAACGCATCCTGCGGCGGCGCACGCGACGCTGCAGCGTTTGAATCCCGCCTTGCAACGCCACCACGAGCTTACCGAGCGCGTCGTGCGCGCGCAATCCATTGCAGCCAAGACCCGCAACCTCTTGCGCAGACCGCACTACGAGCTGCGCTGGCGTTCGCGGATTCTCGATCCGCTCGCCCGCCGGCTCGTTAGCGGCACGTAACGAATCGCTGCCAAGGTACGCAAAAGGAAGTACGCTTGCCGATAGAAAAGGGTCGCTCAGCAATCGCCTCCTAGGAAAGTTATGAGCTCAGGGATGATGCCCCGCCTTGGGCCGTCGATAGTTCGGCGACAAGGCTTGGAAGAGTGGCTGGGACGCTTTCGAGGCGTTCCGGTTCGATTTTTAGTCGCACCGCCGGGCTTCGGGAAGACGACGGCGATGTTGGGCTACCTTCGCCACGCAGCAAAGAATGGAGTTTACTGCGCGCTTCCTCCGGAAGCGAACGCGGATACGATCCGTCGCAACGTCGCTCGCGTTTTGCATCTCGAGCTCCCGGACATGGACCACGGAAGTTTCGCACGGGCGCTTGCGGCGTGCACGCCCATGGAGATCGGGGTAGATTGCGCCGACGTACCCGATGCGCAGGGCGTCGAGGCGATCCTTCGTTTGATCGAGGACGTCCCCGACGGCGTTTTTCTTTTGATCGCTTGCCGCTCGCGAGCTGCCTTTGGGGTGGGTCGCCTCGTTTCGAAAGGTACTGCCGTTTTCTGCGACGCCGAACGCCTTGCGTTCAACGTCACCGAGATTCGTCACCTTGCGGAAACGTGCGGCGTATCGTTCCTACATACCGACGCGGTTCGCATGTGCGACGTAACCGATGGATGGCCCCTGGTCGTAAGCGGTGCGCTGCGCAAGGCCGCGGAGGATGGCTGCAATCTCGCGCAAGCCTTCGAGAATTGGCGAATGCGCCACGGACATCTTTTCAACGAGTTCGTCGCGCAAGCGCTCAGGCGCGTGCCGGAGGGCGATGCCAATCTCGTGCTCAAGCTGATGAGCGGGTCGCATCTCGAGGACGGGGCACAGCTGCAAGCGCTGGAGGAACAAGGACTCTTTGTCGTTCATACATCCGACGGCTATCGACCGTTGCGCGTACTATCGCGCCGTAAACTCTACGATAGGTTCGGACGAAGCGTTGCGTCGATAACGCCGATGCAAGTGCGGTTGTTCGGATGGTTTCTGGCCGAAATCGATCGACAAACGATCGACTGGGTCCGCCGGCGCGACCGGCAGATTTTTAAGTACATCGCGTTGCAGCCGAACGGAAAAGTCTCTCGCGCGGAGATCGGGCGGGTGTTTTGGCCGGGTGCGGAACGGCATCTCGTCGCCCAAAGCCTGCGAACCGCGTGCTCGAACATTCGTAAGGCTATCGCGCAGATCGTCGGCGTTAAACAGGTCGACGCGTATTTCCGTGCGGGCGATGAGCTCGCCATCAACCTAGAGAACGTCATCGTCGACGTCAACCGTTTTATTTTGCACGCGAATGACGCGGACGAAGAATATATGCGCGGCGAGCTACGGCCGGCCTACGCACACTATCGAAGTGCAGCGCGTCTTTACCGCGACGATCTCCTGCCCGGCGACGCGCCCGAGCCTTGGGTCGGCTCGCTGGGTGCGGAGCTCAAGCACCGCCACGTGAAGGTGTTAGCTCGGATCGCGGAGGTCGGTGCCGCGCTTGGTTACGAGGACGCGGAAAAGCGCAAGCTTCGTCGGGTTTCGGGATCGTAACGCCGTTACTCGGCTCCGGCGGCCGCAGGGACCGCGCGAGTCACCTGACGCTTGATGAGGAAGACGAGCGGCGTCGAGAGCACGAAGACAACCGCGGTCAGGCGGAACAGGTAGTTGTAGGCGATCATTGAGGCTTGTTGAGAGACCATCTGGGTGAGCTGCTGGACTGGGTACCCGTGTGTCTGCGTCACCCCTGAAGCGAGGACGTTCCACGCGATGGCGGTTTGGTGTGTCAGCAGCGTGGTCAGAATCGCGATGCCCAAACTGCCGCCGAGTTGACGGAGGAGCGTGAAGACTCCCGTCGCCCCGGCCATTTCCGGCACGGGGATGTCACCCAACGAGATCGTCGTTAGCGGAACGAAGAGAAAACCGAGCGCAAAGCCTTGCAGGAGCCGCGGCCAGAAGACGTCCCAGTATCCCGCCTGAACCGTCAAGCCGCCTAAAAGCCAGGTCGACCAGGCAAATAGCAGCGTTCCGAAAACGATCGACCATCTGCCGTCGATCCGATTAAGAAGCCGTCCGATGATCAGCATTGACGCAGCGGTCGAAAGCGCACCGGGCATCAGCGCTAGGCCCGTATCGAACGCGGTAAAGCCAAGCAGCGTTTGAAAGAAGAGTGGCAGGATTAGAGCCGTGCCGAAGAGCCCGAACCCCATGATGATCCCTAGGAACGAGCCGACCGAGAATGACCGGAATCGGAAGACCTTTAAATTGACGATCGGATGCTTGTCGCGCAGGGCTTTGATGACGAAAAGAATCAGCGCGACGGCCGCAATCGCCGTAAGCAGGACGATCGTTTGCGAATCGA
>JAMXLG010000195.1 GCA_024281135.1 Vulcanimicrobiia bacterium
AGCTGCTCACGGCGATCAAGGCGCTTGGGGAAGGATCGAGCTACGTCGACCCACGGGTAGCGGCATCGCTGCTTCGCCGCCGGGCACCCTCAAACCGACCCTCCAACGAGCTCTCGCCGCGCGAACGAGAGATCATTCGGCTGATCGCACAGGGGCTCTCTAATCGGGATATCGGACGTCGCTTGGTACTCTCGGAGAAAACCATCAAGAATCACGTGAGTCATATTTTCGCGAAGATACATTGTACGGCTCGCTCGCAGGCCGCGGTTCACGCGATTCGGATCGGACTGGCTTAGCGCCTGTAGCCGAGGCGACACGCGCGGCGCGTCTGCAGTGAAACAGAGATGCGCCGCGCAAACGACGAGCAAAAAGAGACCCGTCGGGGAGCGTCGACGGTGCGATTCTCCGTTCACATGAACGCAGTGGCTCGACTCGATACGGATCGGCACGCTCTTTTACCGCAACGCCGGCGCAATAGAACGCTTGAAGCTTGCGCGCTCGACGTTGCCGCGCACGGCCAGAATCACCGCCGCTACTGCAAGAGCAAGTACTACCGTATCAAATAGGACGTTTGACCTCCTAGAATACACGCTTTTAGGGTAGAACTTCGCGCGGCAGTCCGCGAGAGACGCTTGGCGCCTTCGTACGGCCGAATAGGTGGCGCGCACGGTCCTATCCCGAGGACCTTCGATTCATTTAACGATGGTTCGGCTCGGCGTAGGCAGCGCGTTTTTCGACGGGCTACAATTCGTTTGTGAATGCCGCGCAGCCGATCGCTTTATCCACCACACGTCTGCCGTCGCTGGCGCTGGTTGCACTCGTGGCGAATCTGGCCGTGACGCTTCCGCTCGCCTACTTCCTCAACATATGGCAAGACGAAGCTTACACGCTCCAGACAACGAGTCACACGCTCGCCTACGCATTTCATCAATCGCTCGCCTTCGAGCAAAGCGCACCGCTGTATTTCATGTTCCTTACGCTGTGGCGCCACCTTGGAGACGGCATCTTCTTCCTACGCCTGCCGTCGGTGCTCTCCATTGCCTTTGCGGTGGCACTCGTTCCCGAGCTTGTGCGGCGCTATCTTCCGGCGATCGATCCCGGAATCGTAACGCTGGTCGCAGCCTGGAATCCCTTCGCGATCTGGGCGGCTTTAGAGATGCGCCCTTACGCGCTCATCATTTTGTTGTCGGCGCTGCTTCTGCTGACGTTCTTCGACGCGTTTCTCGCGCGAACGCCTTCTAAAGGTTCGCTCTTTGCGTACGGAATCTGTTGCATCCTGGCTCTCTATACTCAGTACTACCTCGCTTTTCTAATCGCAGCGCAGGCCTTGACGTTGCTAACCTATCGACGTCAGGCCATCGGGCGCTACGCGCTGTGCGCCGCGGCCGCTGCGCTTGCTTTCGCGCCGATGCTGGCGATCGTCCCGAGACAAGTGCACAACTTCAAGAGTGCGTACACGCCGCCGACGTTCTTCGGTGCGTTCAAGGTGCTGTTCGGAATCCTCGCGCGCTACCTGCTGCCGCTTCCGATTCCGCACGCGAAGGTCGCTTATCTAGTGCTGGCGGTCGTCGGGATCGCAACGGCGGTTGCGATGCATCGGAACTTTCGCGTTCCCGATAACGCTGCGATTCTGCTGATTACGGCGTGGGCGTTTACGTTTTTCGCCGTCGTCACCTACGCCGCGGGGGTTCACGTGCTTGACCGGCACGCCGCTTCCCTTTACCTCCCGAGCACGTTGAGCGTCTTCGCAGCGTTCACGTTCTTGAACCAATCATCCCTACGGCGTGCTGCGATTGCATGGTCGTGTTTAGCGCTTGCGGTGTCGACGGTTGCTCTGGGCAAAACCTACGCGCCGCTGGCCAAGCCCGGCGATTGGATACGAGCAACCGCCTATCTTGCGGCCCACGAGCGGCCGCACGAGCCGATCCTCGTTTTTGAGGCGGAGAACGCGTTGCCGCTCGCTTACTACTATCGCGGTCCCAATCGCATCGTAGCGATTCCTGCGGGCGTGGATTTTCGTCGCTACGACGTGACCAGGTTCGTCATTCACGACGAAGCCGAGCTCCAACGCGTCGTCCCGCCGGCCCAACGAATTTGGCTAGTCACGGCCGGCGAGTGCGCCTCGGCCAACATACAGTTCGGCTGCGCAACCCTCGAGCGATTTGTTGCCCAGCATTACCGGGTCGAGTCGGATTCAGCGTTTTTCGACTCCCGCGTGCGGTTGCTTGTGCCGCTTCTCGACGTTCCGGGCGGCCGCCGGAACCGCCTCCGGACCGTCAGCCGGGCGCTCAATGGGGATTTTTTGGCCGCGATTCACGGTGTTGAAGGTGCAAGCAATGATGATACGCTCGCAAGGATGGTCAGTTCTTACTACTCCACTCCGCAACGATCAGAAAGGAACTCTTAAAAATGTGGTTTTTCTTCGCGATGATAGTCAGCTTAGGGCAGTTCTTCCATCCGTTCGACACCCCGGGTGGCATCATCTCGCACCACAGGCAAATGGGGGCGGTCAGCGTCCCTGCGACAATCGTCGCACAAGTCGAGCGCATAGGCCAACTGTCCTAATTATTGCGAAAAAGTTGTAGCGCCGGCAGGAGGCACATCGAACGGGGCTAAGCAGTTATGCGGGCAAGTTTCGCCCGATGCCGGCTTCTCGGCAGATTGTTTGGTTAGGAGCTACGCTTGGGTCCCAACACGCGTCAGTCGCTCTCCGAACTCTCTCCTCTAGAACTCTTTATAGAGGGGCGTAATGACGCGTGCCTTCGGCGCACCGCGGGCAAGATTTCGACCGCCGACCGAATCGTCCGCGTTCGAGCCCTAATACGCAAAGCAGACTATCGTACGGCACTCGACGCAATCGCTGCGGCCGAACGATGCGGGCACGAGGATGCGGCACTTCTTGCGGCACTCAAATCGTCGTGCCACGCGTACCGCGGCGAGCTCGATCTGGCGCGGGCCGCGCTTGTCGCCGTTCGAGACGAAGTACATCGACCCGACGTACTGTTTGAAGTCGCTTACAC
>JAMXLG010000196.1 GCA_024281135.1 Vulcanimicrobiia bacterium
ACGCGCGGCAGTAATTACGGCATCCGCAATGTCTTCGGCAGATCCCGTTGCAAACACGCCGCTTTCAACGTCGTGGCGGTCCTCTTCGGTGACTTCGCGCGACCAATATTTTCCGGAGTCTTCCATAGCGCGAGCGTACCACCGACGGACGCTACGGTCTATTAAGCCATTTTCGAGATCCGCACGCCGGAAATGACGCCGTTTCGCACCCGATAGGTGACCGTCGCTTCAAGGGCTGCGCGACCATCACTAAAACCCGTCACACGTTCCTTATCGACGACGGTTTCGCCGTTGACATCACGACCCAAAATCTCCGCGTGAATCGCAGGATTCTTAGCGAATATCTCACGGTAGGTCGCGTTGATCGCGGGACGGGTTTGCAACGCCTGCGCATTCGGGCGAGCAATCGTAGCATCGGCCGCATACGTTTGCGCGAACACGTCGGCGTCGTGGTGGTTGTACGCGTTTACTTGACGTTGCACGATCTGTTCCGGTGACTCGTTCAGAATCGTGGATGCGTCGAACACGTGACCGTCTTTGATCACCCGGTTAATCGAAGCAATCGCGCGAATGTCTGCAAGCGGGTTCTCCTCGAGAACAACGAGGTCGGCGAGCTTTCCGGGCTCGATCGTTCCGAGGTCATGCGTCCGGTTCATCATCGCTGACCCCCCAACGGTTGCGGTGAGCAACACCTCCTTGGGCGATAAGCCCGACGCGACCATCTGCAGGGCTTCGTCGTAGAACGACGAGGCATGCTGCGTGCCGATGTTGCCGGCATCGGTGCCCGCCGCGATCCGTACGCCCGCCTCATGCACACGTTTGAGATTGCGCATCGCGGCATGCGGCGCTTCCGGGGCCCGTAAGGCGCGGATTCGCGCGAGCACGGCGGGATCGAGCGCGCTTTCGACGTCTTGCATGTTGAAGAGCGTACCGACCACATCGGGATTCGCGATACGTAAATCGACCGCCGTGAGATTCGGCGTACCGTGAAACGTGTAGCCGTAGTTGCCGACGACGATCAATGTCGGACAGTAGATCACCTTGCGCGATTGAAGCAGTCCGATGAACGTATCGTCGACGTCGGTATCGAATACGCTGTGCGCGAGAATGTCGGCGCCGGATTCTATCGCAAGACGCGCGGTTTCCAGCTCCGTCGCGTGAATGACGACGCGCGCGCCGAGCTCGTGCGCGTAGTCGATCGCCGCCTTGGCGACCGGCTGGAACGCAATCGCCGGATGCTCAGGCGACACGATCCACCAGAACTTAACGAAGTCCGTCCGCGCCACAAGTTCACGCTCGATCAAGTCGCGCGCAGCTTCGACCGTGTCAATCTTGACGATCGGCGGGTCGTTGTACGGGTCGAGAATCGACCGGTCGACGCTCGATATGAGCGGACCGGCGACCATCACACGCGGCGCTGCAACAGTTTGCTGCGCGAGTGCGCGTACGTCGTAGTTCCAGAATGGCCCGCCAACATCTACGACCGAGGTAATGCCGGCTCGTAAATACCGAGCGAACGTATCGTGCAGGTTGCTGCGAATCCATTGGAGTTCGTCGGTGTAAGGACGAACGGAGCGCAGATCGATAGCGTCGGGTCTCGTGTACAAGCCGCCCGACTGGAAGAAATGCACGTGGCTATCGATCAAACCGGGAATCGTATACTTGCCGTGCGCGTCGATGACAAACGCGCCTTCGGGAATCGCGACGCCGTGGGCAGGGCCTACGCGATCGATCGTATTTCCGCGCAGAAGAATCGTCGTGTTCGGAGTCGGCTGCAAGTCTGCGCCGATCAGCGCGGTCGAACCGATGATTGCCGTGTACGTGTGGTCTTGATTGACTTCACGCGTTGTGGATGCCGGGCTTAGCGATGGCATCACCGGCACTGCGCTGAGCGCAGCAAGGCGCATCATCGCGTCGGCACGCGTCATGGAATCAGAAAAGGGCGCGTGTAAGAAGCACATCGACGTTCCCCCTTGCGGGAACGTATGACGCGCCCGAACTATTCTCCCGCGACGGGACGCAGCGTCCCTACTGCCTCTGCTATCATCGCTCGCAATTCCGTGGAGTAGAAATATCGCGCCTCTTCACGGACATGAGCGTTCGGTAACGTTCTCTTCAAAAAATTACCGAAGAGCACATAGCACTCGTCCTCTGACGGGATCGAACGTTGTGATGCCCCGTATTCCCTCGCGAACGACTTGAGTGCGCTCCAGATCCGTTCCGGATCACTCCCGAAACCAGAGAAAGCAACCGTGCCTCTGTCGACTTTCATCTATAGATTGCCCTACGACTCTGACTAATTGCCTTTTCTTTACCCCGCCATCGTGGAAAAGATCACCACAACCAAAACTATTATCGTCCGGTTGATGACCAATCCACCCGCTCCACGTTCGGCATACTATACTAGCAAGCGGAGGAAATCATGAAACGAATCATCCTTCTCCTCGCCTTCATGTTATGCGGCATTTCGACGAGCGGAGTAGTTCACAACGTGCCGTACGTCATCGGTTTCCGGCCGCTAAACACCATGCAGCAACCGTTCATCGGCCAGATGTCCCTGAACTTCAACAACGGCATCGTGAGCGGACACTACAACGACATCTCGATACGCCCCGGAAGCCCGTTCGCAAATCAACTCAACGTCCCGGTAACAGGCGGCGTGAGCAGCGGAAACGTTAGGCTCCTCATTCGGCAAATCACATTTCGTGGCACGATGAAAGACGAATGGATGACCGGCAGTGCAACGATCAACGGCCGAATCTATACATTCGAAGCAGAACAGGGAAAAGCACCGGGAACGTAGCGTTTATTCGTAGGTGATCGCGTCGATCGTATATTCGATCGGGCCTGCTGGTCGAACGACGGTCACGCGATCGCCGACGTGGTGATCTGAAAATGCACGCGCAATCGGCGATTCCCAACTGATCGAACCCTTGATGGGATCGGCTTCGTCCTCGCCGACGATGCGAACTTTCAAGCGGCCGCCGCGCGCATCGTGCGCTTCAACGGAAGCTCCGAACTCGACCACGCCGTTTGGGTACGATTTCGGCGTGACGACGATTGCAGATTCGACACGTTCGCTGTAGTAGCGCATGTCGCGTTCGTTCTTTTCCGATTCGGCGCGCGCAAGCGCCTCACGAAGCAGCTCCAAGCCGCGAGGTGTGACGTAATTCGGTGAATCGCTGACGGGGCGGTTATAGGATGGCTCCGGCCCGCCGTCGTCATCTTTGACAAAGGCTCGGCTCATCGTGACCTTTCTACGGCAGAAGCACCGCCGCGCCGTCGATGCGGTCGTGGCGTAGCGCGTCGAGCGCTGCTGGTGCCTCCCGTAGGGGAAACTCCGTCGCGCGCGAGCGGATACCTGCAGTTGCCGCAAGAGCCAGAAAGCCATTTGCGTCTTCCCGCGTCATGTTGGCAACGCTGCGAAGCTGGCGTTCGCCCCATAGGAGCGTGTCGTAATCAAACTGCGGGATCCGGTCGAGATGAATCGCATTAATCGCAACGATTCCGCCCTTGCGCAGCGCGCTCAGGGCCGCAATCACGACGTCACCGGACGGTGCGAAGGTCACTGCACGATCGAGCTGCCTCGGAGGTTTTTCCACCTCGCTTCCGACCCACTTCGCGCCAAGCTGGCGCGCGAGCTGTTGGTGCGATTCGCCGCGCGTTGCCACATAGACTTCGCAATTCCAAGCGTGCAGCACCTGAATCACAAGGTGCGCTGAAGCGCCGAAACCGTAAAGGCCTACCCGCTCGCCCGGTTGTACTTCGGCCACACGAAGCGAGCGGTACCCGATGATTCCGGCGCATAAGAGCGGCGCCGCCTCAACGTCATCCAACTCGTCAGGCAGCGCGTACGTAAAATCTGCGCGCGCGCTCACGTATTGAGCGTAGCCACCATCGCGGTCGTATCCGGTGAATCCGATCGTATCGCACAGATTCTCGCGCCCCGCGCGGCACTGTGCGCACGTGCCGTCCGTGTGCGCAACCCAGGACACGCCGCGGCGCATTCCGATCATCTTCGGATCGACGTCTTTGCCGGCGACAGCCACTCGACCAACGATTTGATGCCCGGGAACGATCTCGTCGTGACGCGGAGCTAGCTCATCGTCGACGATGTGCAAATCCGTACGGCAAACGCCGCATGCCGTAACTTCGAGCAGAACATCATTTGGGGCCGGCTCCGGCGGATCGATCTCTTCGATGCGTAAGCGCCCCTTTTCGTCGTTTGCATGGCGGACTGCGGCAAGCACGAACCTCTCCTCCCATGGCAAAAGTGGCATCGACCGGCTTCGACGCTGGATTGGCATACGCCCGGAAACACTCGTTGCATGCGCTCCTCGTTGCCACGCGCGACGAGATGCTCCTCGAAACCTACGAGTCCGGATTTCGCGCGGATCTTCCGCACCCGCTCTACAGTGGAACGAAGAGTTTCTGGGGAACGGCTGCGCTGTGCGCCGTTAAGGACAAGTTGTTCGATCTCGACGAAGCCGTAGCGCGAATTATTCCTGAATTCAAAGGCGACATCCGAAAATCGATAACGCCGCGGATGCTTCTCTCCATGACGGCCGGGTATGGATTCGGCGGTTTGGGCGCTTCCGTTCCGACCTATGAAAAGGCGCTGACGATACCGCTCAAAAACCGGCCCGGCGAAGCGTTCACGTACAGCGGCATTCCACTGCAAGTGTTCGGCGCATTCTTTGCGCGCATCTTAGAACCGCATGGCGAAACGCCGCATGAATATCTAAAGCGCCGCGTGCTCGACCCCGCCGGCGTTACGATCGATGAGTGGCGCACGCTGAGCGACGGCAACCATCCGCTGCCGACCGGCGTGCAAATGCGTGCGAGTCAGTGGCTGGCGTACGGACGATACATGCTGCAACATCACCGTGCGAATGCCGAAGAGCTACATGGAACAAAGGCAAACGCACGTTACGGACTCTGTTGGTGGCTGGCGCCGGCGGGAGTTCCCGACGATACATTTTACGCAAGCGGTTCGGCCGGACAAGGACTCTACATCATTCCGTCGCGCGATCTCATCGTCGTTCACTTCGCGAAGAGCACGTCGTACAAACACGACGGATTGCTCAAGAAGCTGCTGCTCTAAAAGAGCGGCGGTTGTTCACACCGCCGCTCTTCTCAAGCAAACCGAATCGAACTTACGGAGTGACGGGTGTCGCTCCGTCGATCGGTTTCATGCCTTTCGCCTGCAACTGCTTCGAGAGGCCTTGCAGTGATTGCACGTAGGCGTTGTAATCGGCGAACGCCTTGTCGTACGCGGCGTCGAAACGCGACGAGTACTCGAGTTGCGCCGCCGTCGGCGGGAGTTGCGCGCCGAAACCCGTCCGCGGCACGGATTCACGTAGCGAACCCGAACGCTGGATCGAGTCTTCGTCGTTGTGGTAGTCCGCCGTGAACGCGTAGAACACGTCGCTCCACCGCTTTTGCGCATCTGCAATTGCCGAGGTCAGCGACGGATCGCTGGTCTTCGCGTTCGCTAGCGACTTCTTGATCGCGTCGAGGTTGTTGAGCGCGTCGTCGATCTTGCCGTAACGATCGCTGTACTTCACCGCGTAGTCGAAACCGGCTTGGTACTGCGCTTGCGTCCACGAATCGCGCGGATCCGGCTTGACGTCGAAGCTCTGCGTCATCGCCTTGCCGCCGATCGTCATACGAACCGAGTACGTTCCCGGCACGACCATCGGACCGGTGTTCGGGCCGCGGTACTCCTCGCGCGCGGCCCCCATCCACTTTGTGGGACCATCGATATGGAAGTCCCAGGTAAAGCGATTGACGCCCGCTTTATTCGGAATGTACGGCACGTCTTTATCATTGACTTTGTGCGTGCCCTTGATGGTCCGAATTACCTTGCCGTTCGCATCGAGGATCTCAGCTGAGATCGTTCCTTTCTGCGGAGCGGATTGATAGAAGTCGATGATCGCACCTTGCGGCGGATTCTGTCCCGCGAAATCGGTGTACGCGCTCGAATTTTCATTCGAGTGGTAGTGATACTCGTAGGACGTGCGCGGCTTAAAGAGCATTTCTCCCGCGCGCTGCGCTTCCGGCAATTGCTGAACCGACGTTGCATCGTCGAGAATCCAGACGTCGCGACCGTGCGTTGCTATGACGATGTCATTGAAGTCCGGTTGCATCCGGATGTCGCGAACCGAAACTTCCGGCAGATTATTGCGGAAGTTCTCCCAACGGTTGCCGCCGTCATAGGAAATCCACATTCCGGCTTCGGTACCGGCGTAAACGAGGTTCGGGGTGTGGATGTCCGGCCGCACGGAACGTGCCCAAACGTTGTCCGGCAGACCGTTGACGATCTTCGTCCAGTGCGCACCGTAGTCGTGCGTCACGAAGATGTACGGCGCGTAGTCGCCCATGCGGTGATTGTCCGCAACGGCGTACGCCGTCCCGGCCTGCAACGAAGACGGAACGATCGACGGCATGCGCGCAAATTCCGGCGTTCCCGGCGGCGTAACGTTCGACCAATGTTGGCCGGCGTCACGGGTCATCTGCACGAGACCGTCATCGGTGCCGGCCCAGATCTCGCCCTTATCGAGCGGCGAACCTTCGATGTCGAGCAACGTATCGGAGTACTCGGCGCCGGAGACGTCTTTTGCGAGCGGTCCGCCCGTCGGCTGTTGATGTTCCTTGACGTTGCGCGTGAGATCGGGGCTGATGATCGTCCAATGTTCGCCGCGGTCCGTCGTTTGGAAGACGACTTCGCCGCCGAACCACGCAGTGTGTCCATCCCACGGAGCAAACGCAATGGGCGAATCCCAGTTGAAGCGATGCGCCGCTTTGCTCAAATCGAACGGCCCCAAGAAACTTCCCGGGAATGCATCGTACGGACGAACGAAGCGACCCGATTCCGACTTACGGTTGTAGACGATGAGCACGCCGTTCTCGAGATCGCTCCAAATGAAGTTCGGATCGATCGGGTCGGGAACGCTCCACTCTCCGTCGCCGCCGACAACGTTGATCCAGTGACGGTTCAAAATACCGTCGGGCGAAAGCGAATTCGACGGACCGCAGAAGCCGTTGTTGTCTTGCAGCGGCGCGCAAACGAGATACGGATTCTCGTTTGAAAGGCCGACGTGGTAGACTTCACCGATCGTCAGGTTGCGCGAGAACGACCAGTGTTTGCCTCCGTCCAGCGTTAAGGCGTAGCCGCCGTCTTCGCCGGTCATCATGCGCTTGGGATCGTTCGGCGCAATCCACATCGCGTGATAATCGACGTGAACGTCCTTCGCGATCTCGGTGAACTTCTTGCCGCCGTCTTTGCTCTCCGCAAGCATCTCGGAGACGGCATAGACGTGGTCTGCGTTCGACGGATCGACGTTGATGTGCGTGAAGTAGAACGGACGCTGATCGACGAGCGTATCGTCATTGGTCATCTTCCAGTTCGCGCCCGCGTCATCGCTTCGCCAAAGAATACCGCCTTTGGCTTCGATCAACGCATAGACACGATTCGGATCGCTCGGAGCAACGGCCAAACCGATGCGTCCGGTGAAGCCTTCCGGAAGTCCATGGCCTGTCAACTTCTTCCACGTGCGGCCGCCGTCGGTTGATTTGAAGAGACCGTCATTGGGGCCGCCGCTCGTGAAGTTCCAGGGCACGCGACGGAACTGCCACATACCGGCGTACACGACGCTCGGATTCTTCGGATCCATCGCAATGTCGCTAGCGCCGCTATTCGGTGCGAGATAGAGCGACTTCTTCCACGTCTTGCCGCCGTCGAACGTAACGTAGACGCCGCGATCCTCGGAGTCTTTGAACGGATCGCCGAACGCGCCGACGACGACGTGATTGGTATCTTTCGGATCGACGGCGATGCGCGAGATGCTCCAAACGCCTTCAAGACCCACGCGCGTCCAGGTCTTCGCACCATCCGTGGTTTTATACAGACCGTTACCGAACGTAACGTCGTTGCGGGGATTTGCTTCACCGGTTCCCGCCCACACCGTGTCTTTGTGCTGCGGATCGATCGCAACCGCGCCGATTGCCGCAACGCCGTGATTATCGAAGACGGGATCCCAAGTTGCGCCGCCGTTCTCCGTTTTCCACACGCCGCCGCCTGCGGTAGCGATGTAGTAGATCTTCGGATCCTGCGGTGTTCCCGCGACACCGGCGACGCGGCCGCCTGCAATCGCCGGACCGATCGAACGCCACTTCAGATCGGCATAAGGAGCATTTGCTGCATGCGCGGGCTGCGCGAACGCGGCCGGCGCTAGCAGCGCGGCTGCCGCCAAGGCAACAACCGCGCGCGTAGGTAGTTTCAACGTTTCCCTCGTCCTCCACAAAGAGAGAAGATAGGTTTGCGCTGAACGCGCAAACCCTGTCAGTGTATCTGATTGACTGTTATAGGTTTCAGTTTTAGTGCTTGCAGCGTCGTATTAAGCTGCGGGACCTGTTGGGTGACGAATGTGTTGTAACGAGCAGTCGCCGCGGCGAGCTGACGCGAAACGCGATCCATATATTGCGTCAAGGCCGGCGTGACGACGGTTCCGCTCGAGAACTGGAAGAACTGGAGATCTTCGCGGAGCTTACCCGGCATTTGGATCGAGTCTTCATCATTGTGGTAGTCAGCCGTCAGCGTCGAGAAGAGCTCCTCCCGCGCTTGACCGATCGCTTTTAACTTATCAGCCGATGCCGTATCGTTCGCCTTGGTCGCTGCGGTCGTCGCCTCGTCGATCGATTTTTTCACGGTGTCGAGATAATTCAACATCGTGTCGACTTGCGAGAACAGTGTTTCGCCACGCTTTGCGAATTCGAACGACTGCACGAGCTGCGCTTGCGTATAGATCGTCCTCGGATCCGCCTTCACGACGAACCGCTGCAAGAATGTTTGATTCCCAAGCGTCAATCGCACCGAATACTGACCCGGCGGAACGTTGGGGCCGCCGTCGGAACCCTGATACCGTTCTCTCGCGGCACCGTACCATTTCACCGGACCTTGCGAGGACCAATCCCAGACGAAGCGATTGAGTCCGACCTTATTGGAAACCCATGGTTGATCCTTACCTTCGACTTTGTGCGTTCCTTGATAGGTGCGCACGACGTGGCCGTATGAGTCGAGGATTTCGATCTTCGGCGGTGCCTTTTGCTCCGAACGCTGATAGAACGAAACGACCGTTCCGTTCGGCGGATTTTGACCGGTGTAGTTGGTTAACGTCCCCTCATCGTCTTCACGCTGATTGTATTGATATGACGTGCGGACTGGGAACAGGTACGTGCCGCGCGCGAGCGCCGTTTGCAACTGCTGAATCGGCGTCATGTCGTCCATGATGTAGATCGAACGGCCGTGCGTCGCGATCACGAGATCGTTAAACTGCGGCTGCATGCGAA
>JAMXLG010000197.1 GCA_024281135.1 Vulcanimicrobiia bacterium
GGCCGCGCAGCATCTCGGCGAGCAGCCCGATAAAAGCGCCGTACGCCAGCACCATGACGAGATGCCCCGCGACGACTTCGTTGTAGACCCAAGGATTGAAGATCGCAAAGAGTCCTAAGCCGATGCTCGCCGGCAGCGGACAGCGCCACTGCGCCGCCACCGCAGCGACGGCGCGCATGCAGAGATATCCGATCGCTGCGGCCAGCAGCGCGAGCGCCGCTAGCGGACCGACGAGCCACATCGCAATTGCAATCGGCGGTGCGATCAGATACGTCGTCGGATGAGGATTTGGGGCTCCTAACCCGCTTCCGACCCAGCCATCGATCGACGCATTGACAAACGATGGAATCGCCGTGCGATCGATCGGCCAATTCCAGTCGTGCCGAAGCGTCGGAATCCCTTTGGCAACGACGAAAGCTGCAAAAAGGATCGCGACCGCGCCGGGCACCAGTCGCATTATCCGCGCAATCGGCGGCACTCCATCGCCACGCCTACGGCGTGAAGGCTCCGTTGCGCGCAAGTGCTGCAAAGAGAACCAGTGCAAAGCCGGCGACGATCGCGAGGATCCCGCCGAAGGGATTCGAAACCAGCGCGGCGACGACGCAGACCAAAACCAATATGCCGGCTGCCCATCCCAAAACCGTGGGGAAGGTGGGTATCGAAGACGAGCGTTGGTCCGGTCGATCCGCTTCCACCAAGAAGTGCTCGATGGCCAACGCGACTGCTGCGAAGAACGCGGCGAGATACGCGGTGGTCGCGAACCGCTCGGCGTCTGCGCCGGAGAGATATGCCGCAAGCAAAAGAGCGACGACGCAGGTCGCGATCGCGAAACGAATCGCGCGGCGAAGCGCCCAGGAGATGGCCGGCTTCGTCAACGCTTCACACCGCCGATCGGCCATAAGCGCGGCGACCACGCGAGCGCGATCATGATGAGCAGTGCGGCCACCGAGATTACGGCAGCAATCAGGTAGTACGTCTGTGCTGCGAACGTCAAAATGATGCTGCCGCCGGCAGGCAGGCTTGGAACGATCCAGCCGTTCGCGACGCCGTTGACGACCACGTGCGGAAGCGGCTTACCGTTCAACGTCGCTCTCCAACCGGAATGGTACGCCTCGTCGAAAACGAGCAAGAACGGACTCGACGCGCTCGGCGCCGAGACCGTAATCGAGGTAGAGGAAGGCCGATGCCACCTTAACCCAAAGTCGGCAGTCGGCGGCAGCCGCAGCGGTGCGATCCGAAGCAGTCCGATCTTGACTTGGCGGTCGCCGCTTGCGATCACATGTAACCCGCGCGACAGGAAAACTGGTCCGGTGCGCAACGGTTTGCGATCGAGGAGCAACGGTAGCGCCGTTAGCGATTTAGGCCTTTCCAAGTATCGGCCCGGGAGTCCATGGTATCGATAGCCCAGCCCGGCGTATTTGGGGTGGTTCCCTCGCGCGATCAGCCAAATCCCGGCGATGCGCAGCGACGCGTCGTTCCAGTCGTTCGGGAACGCGTGCATGAAGCTAACCTCAAACGAACCGTCGCTCGCAAGCGGAAAGACGCGATAGATAACGCTTCCTTTTTCCGCGAGCGCAATCGCGATCCCGGCGTCACGGCTCTGAGTATGTGCGACGCTGCCCAAGATTGAGGGATCGCCCGCCAGCGAGGGCGGCTTCGCCAGCGCGACCGACGTGAAGGAAGGGTCGATCTTGCGCGATTGCCTCGCGGGTGCCACGCCGGTCCGGAGGAACGTCAAGTCGGGTGCGATCGCTGCCGAGATAACCCCCGAGCCCAAATCTTCACGATCGTCCTTCGTCGAATGGAAATCAAACGCAACGTCATTCCAGCCCGGCTGCAGATCGAGCTCAAACCGAACCGCAACGGGCGCGGGTCCGCCAAGATTCTCGGTGCTATCGTATTGGTCGTCGGCGGCGGAGGGCCCGGGCAGAATGACGCTCCGCATCGGTTCTCCGCGAACGCCAACGTTCATGAGCCCCGAGACTTGCAGACGGCTGACTCGCATCGCAACCTGCACGCGCGCGGCGTTTGTTCCCGGAACAAAAACGCGCACGTGGGCGTCGCGTGCGAAAAGAAACCACGAGAGCGGATCTCCGCGCTGCCATTCGTAAGCGGTTGGATCCTCGTTGTACCATTGTGGAGGCATCATGAGCTGCGACGTGGCGACAACGCCGTCGCCGGCGATGTACGGCAGAGTCGCCCCCAAATCGGCTGGAAACGCACCTCGGTGCGCAGAACCGCTAACACGTCGCGTTAGGTCGACGCCATCGGGGCCGTATGGACCGACGGCGGTCGCGCTTATACGATAGGAACCGGACGAGGCGATTGTAATCCTTGCTCGGTGAGCGTAGACCAATTCTGTCGTAGCAAGATTACCCGGCAGCCGGCGCTGCAGCGCAGTGATTCGAGTCTCCCACGCTCGCAAATCGCCGACGTTTACCAGCGCGACCACAAGATCCGGATCGACGTAACCGTCTGAAACCCAATGTTTGCCCGGCGAAAGAGCGACGCTAGCGTACCGCGCCCAGGCGCCGCCGGAATTCACGAGGGGAAGAACGTTGGCGTCGATATTTAACGTGTTCGGTGAGAGACGTTTGTAGAGAAGGCCCTGGTCGAGCGCGAAGGCGGCATACCTGCCGCCGCGCTTGACCTTGAACTCCGTCAACCATTGGGCGTCGGCTGCCGACGGCTGTACCCGGATGCCTTGGACCAATGCCTGATTGACGGCGAGATCCTCAACCTGGTCTGCACTGCCCGGCAGGATCGGCGACAGCGACCCCATCGCATCCGTAAAGTCGGTCGAACGGCTCGGGGGGTTGAACTCGGCACGTCCTTGCGCCATCGCGTCGACGTTCCCGAGAAAACCATCGGCAAAGATCGGCAGGGTGCTGATGACGGGATGCGTCACCCCGTAGAAGAGCGGCAGTGCGCCGGCGAGATGGTAGACGCGGACCGGTCCGTCCTTGCGCACCGGCACCGCGCCGACGACACGATGCAGCAAATCGTGGGTGAGGGTCGTGGAATTGAAACGCCACTCTCCCGGCGAACTGAAATCGATCGCGGAAATGAAATCGTCGCGTTGCATGATCGTATCGACGCCCATGGCACGGAGCATGTCTGCCGAAAACGGCAAGCCTTCGCGTGTCGCGCGATACGTGCGGCGCACCCAGACGTCGCTCCCTTGCGACGGCTCGCTCCCCAAGAATCCGTAGATCATCGGGCGATCGATCAAGGAGTTCTCGATGTAGAACTGCGGACTGCCCCAATCGAACTGCTCCAAGAACTGCGTCGGAAAAATCGCGACGCGTTGCCCCTGATCCGTTCCGACGAGCGCTTTCTCGCGGTATTCCCACGCTGGGAGCGGCGCGCCCGGATAGTTCATCTTGTTGATCACTACCGGGACGAACGCCAGGATCGGTATTGCGATCACCAGCGTCCTTGCCGCGCCGACTAGCCAGGCCCGACGCTGGGGCGTTTTGCCGGCAAGGTTAGAGATTTGCTCGCGCAGCGCCGCGATCGCCG
>JAMXLG010000198.1 GCA_024281135.1 Vulcanimicrobiia bacterium
ATGCGTCCCGCAACAAAAACGAGTGAGCCTTCATACCGACGCTCCTTCTTGTTCTTAAGAGCATATCGCGTAGAAACGCTGCCGACGGCCCGCCTAAGGCCTCGGCAAAAGGACCTTCGACTTGGTCGCTTAGTGGTCCTATGGACCCATGGGGAGGGCCTAAGGAACTCCGAACGCCGCCTCGACCTCGCGCCGAAGGTCGGAATCTGCGACGTTCCACGCCTCGGCGAATTCCCGCAGGATCCTCGCGGTCAATCCCCAGATCCGGTGACCGTGATAGTTGAGTGCGTAAGCGGTTCGTCCATGCGCGATGCTCGTGCGACGGTCCTCGCGTATCGCGCCCTCCGCCACGATTGCCTCTAGCGGGATAGTAAACGCTCCGGTCGTTTCCACCTGGTCGATCGTTAGCGGCGTGTGCGGTTCGAGTACGCCGACGATGGGCGTAACGGACAAATGAGTGGAGACCTGATGCTGTTCCGGCAGCTGCCCGACGATGCGAACTCGTTGCGGACTAATGCCGACCTCCTCTTGCAGTTCTCGCAGTGCTGTGGTGACGGCGTTCGCGTTGTCCGCTGGATCGGCGACGCCGCCAGGAAGCCCAATTTGCCCGGCGTTGCGCCGCAGATGCGCGCCGCGCTCGACGAACACCACGCCGTGAGGGGGATCGGCGAAAATCGCCACGATGACGGCTGCATCCATTATTACGTCGGCTTTAACACTGTCAGCCAAGCTCATCCTCTACTAAGCAACACTCCAAGGGAAAGTGCCCGCGGGTAAGAGTATCTCCTCGGTCATGATGCGTATCGTAGCTTCTCTTGCGTGCGCCCTTTTGCTGGCGAGTTGCGCACATCTCGGCCAATCGCCGATTCCAAACACGTCGCTCTCGAACGCGTTCTTCAACAACGCTTCGCGCATACGGCCGGCGTCGGGACCGTGGTTGTGCGGTCAGCCGCCGTCGGCGCGGACGCAGGGAGGTATCGATGCGCTCGCGTCGCCCGGCTACAAATCGCTTTACAAATTTAAGGCCGGGGCGGACGGCGGATACCCGTACGACGGTTTGATTCCCGTGAAAGACAAGTTTTACGGTACGACAGACGAAGGCGGTGCGGCCGGTTACGGAACGGTTTTTGTGGTTACTACCGGCGGCATCGAGAAGGTGTTGCACAGCTTCAAAGGCGGTAACGACGGCGCATATCCGTGCGGCGGCTTGGCTCAGATCGGCAGTATGATGTACGGCACAACGCAATCGGGTGGCACTGCTAACTGGGGGACGCTCTTCGAAGTGACGACGTCCGGAAAAGAGCGCGTGATCTACAGTTTTAAAGCAGGTAAGGACGGCGCCGCACCCTACGCCGGGCTCATCGCGATCAAAGGCAAGCTGTACGGCACGACGGTAGAGGGCGGCACCGCTGGATGGGGCACCGCTTTCGAAAGCTCGACGTCGGGGCCCGCGCACGTCATCTATAGCTTCAAGGCCGGTAAGAAAGATGGCGGATATCCTTACGGTAATCTCCTCGCCGTAAACGGTACGCTTTACGGAACCACTCAGGAAGGTGGAAGCACCGGTTGGGGCACCATTTTCAGATTGGGCGGCGGCAAGGAACACGTGCTTTACAATTTTAAGGCGGGCAGCGACGGCGGTTATCCCTTTGGAGGATTAGTTCTGCTCGGCGGCAAGCTCTACGGTACGACAAAGGAAGGCGGCTCGGCCGGTTACGGAACCGTCTTCGATGCAACAACGTCCGGCCAAGAGCACGTGCTGCACTCGTTCAAAGCCGGTAGCGACGGCGCGTATCCATACTCGCGCCTGTGCGTTTTCAAAGGTTCGCTCTACGGTACGACCGTCTTCGGCGGACCAAAGAACTGGGGTACGGTCTTTCACATCGCAACCTCGGGTCAGGAGCACGTGCTGTACACGTTCAAAGCCGACAAGGACGGTGCGTATCCGCTTGCGCGTTTGATGGCGCTAGATGGAAAGCTATACGGCACGACGCAAGGCGGCGGCGCAAACGGTGGCTGGGGCACGGTATTCACGCTAGTGCCCTAACGGCGACCTATTCTTTGGGCTCGACGAATTTGCCGGTTAAAAACTGATAGACCATGACGAAGTCGCCGCAAAACGAGAGGCCGGGATGCTCGAGCGTTTTCGGCTGATTCTTTTCGAAGACCCAGTGGGAAACGAACGCCGGCAGATAGCCTAGCGCCAAACCGCCGAGCAGCAGCGCCGGGCGTCGAAGAGCTATTCCTGTGAGACCCACGGCAAGTCCGCTCAACAGCCCGGCGGAATGAACGATCTTCGTCCGACGGTCCCGATGCGCCGCGAGATACTCGGGGTAAAACTCTTCGAACGTCATGTCAACCTCCGTTCATGTCGAGAAAAAGTTCGGTTGCGAGCGCGATCAAGAAGCCCGCGCACATCGTGGCGGTGACGAATCCGGTAAGGCCGGTGCGGCGCAGCACGCTCCAGAGCTCGCCGATGACGAAGACCAACGCCCCGACGGCGATTGCCAGAAAGAGAACCGAAAGCGTCGGCGAGTAGAAACTGTAACCGACGATCGTGCCGATGAATGTTGGGCCGCCCGCAATCAGCCCGGCAAGACCGATCTGCGCCCACGTCGGAACGACACGCCCGACCAGCGGCGCCGCGACCCCGAAGCCTTCGGTCGCGTTGTGTAAGCCGAAGCCGACGATCAGCGCAAGCGCAACAGCCGTCGCTCCCGACGCGGCCGACGCACCGATCGCCAAGCCTTCGCCGAAGTTATGCGCTCCGATTCCAATCGCGATCAATGCCGCTAGCACGATTGGATTCTCCGCGTGCATTGCGGCTTTGCGCGTGAAGTGCGTCGCGGCGCTCCCAAGGCCGACCAAGCCGAGCAGCAAACCCAAAACGAATACCGCAACGAGCGCGAATGGGAAGGCTCCTGCGTGCGAATGCCAAGCGTTGAGCCCTTGCGCGATCGGTGCGATCGCGTTCCCGGCGATCTCCACGACAAGGTAAAGCAGAATGCCGATGGCGAGCGCGTTGAGCAGCGCGATGCTCTCGGGCGAAAGCCGGCGCGCGCGCGCGATCGGCAAGCCGAAAAAGATCGTGAAGCCCGCGACGGCCCCCAGCAGCACCGTCGTCCAAAAGCTTAAACCTCGCGTGCTCGGGCCGGAAGCCGGTGTCATCGCCCGATACATCGAGACGAGCGTGTTCGGCGTGCCGACGTAATGAATCGCGGTAATGAGACCGGCCGGCATGCCGCTTGCGTCTTCGATGTGATCGAGGACATGACAATGGATCAACCAAGTTCCAGGGCGGGCGTTCGCGTCAACGACGACGTCGACGCGCTGACCGGGCGCGACTAAAACCGTATCCTCGATATCCCTATAGTCGACCGGTTCCGCGTCCCGCGCCACGATCTGCTGGTAATGCCCGTGCGTGTGCATCGTGTGGAACTCTTCGGCAGAGATGTTGACCCAGCGAATTCGAAAGCGCTGGCCGGAGCGTACGTCGAGCGCACGCGTTGCCGGATACTCTTTGCCGTTGAGCGTGAAGTGGTTTTCGGTGCCGCTTTGGATCTGCCACGACGAGATCATCTCGAGAAAATCGTGCGCGAGGCCGCGCTCAACGGGTCGCGGATCGGACGGCTGCACGATTATTATCGCGCCGTACAGACCCGAATCGAGCATTGCTTCATCGTCGTGCGTGTGATAAATGAACGTACCGGGCTGATCGGCGACGAAGCGATAGATGAAGTGGCCGCCTGG
>JAMXLG010000199.1 GCA_024281135.1 Vulcanimicrobiia bacterium
CGCCTTTTGCCGCGCGGATTCCTCAGCTTCTTCCTGTTTCAGCCGCTCTTCCTTTTGATCGAGCCACGAGCTGTAGTTGCCTCTCCACGGAATGCCGCGGCCGCGATCGAGTTCGAGAATCCATTCGGCGGCGTTGTCGAGGAAATAGCGATCGTGCGTCACCGCGACGACCGTGCCGGGAAAGCGCTGCAGATATTGTTCCAGCCATTCGACGCTTTCCGCATCGAGATGGTTCGTGGGCTCATCGAGCAGCAGCATATCGGGTTTCGAGAGCAAGAGCCGGCAAAGCGCGACGCGGCGTTTCTCCCCACCGGAAAGCGGCCCGATCTTTGCATCCCACGGCGGCAGACGCAATGCATCCGCCGCGATTTCAAGCTGCGCTTCGAGATCGTCGCCGGCCGCTGCAATAATCGCTTCGAGACGCGATTGCTCTTCCGCGAGTTTATCGAAATCCGCGTCCGGATTTGCGTACTCCGCATAGAGTGCATCGAGCCGGTTGCGCGCGTCGATGAGTTCGCCAAGGCCCGCTTCAACGGTCTCACGCACGGTTTTACCGGGATCGAGCTTCGGTTCTTGCTCGAGATAGCCGATCGTCAACTTGGGTGCGGGCGCAGCATCGCCGTCGAATTCAGTGTCGACGCCCGCCATGATGCGCAATAGCGACGATTTCCCGGCGCCGTTGAGGCCCAGAATGCCGATTTTGGCACCCGGGAAGAAGCTTAAGGAGATATCTTTGAGGATCTGGCGCTTCGGCGGGACGACCTTGCCGACGCGATACATAGAATAGACGTATTGCGACACGGCACCGACGCTTCTGGCTAGTGGCCGATCAACCCCGCTTCCGCCAGCACCGCTTTGACGTCATCGAATTGCTTGCGCAAGGAATGTACTTGGGCGATCCGCACGGTCGGGTCCGGGGCGAACTGTTGCGATTTCCAGGCCGCGACATGCGCTTTCAGATTCTCCCACGCCACACGCTGAATGCTGCCCTCGGGATAGCGCTGGAATGCGTCGTCCGCGTGCGCTATGAGGAAGCTTGCCTTGGCGAGTTCGAGGTCGATGTCCACGCCCTTAGCGTACCCAATGCGGCCTCCGCATCATTGGGCCCGACGACTCTAGAACATTGTACCCTTTCCACTACACCGTGGGGTCGCATGATTGTTGTCCTATGAAACTTAGCCGCCAACGGCGACGGGCGCGTGACCGAAGAGCGGCGGGATGAAGTGACCGGCGAGATACGAGAGGACGAAAACGCCGCACCCGTACGCAACGATCTCTAAGCCTTTGCCGATCGGATTGCGATTGCTCGTTTGCGCGGCATATGCGCCGACGGCGAAGAGCCCGAGGACGGCCAACACCAGCGACACAATGGCGGACGCCGTCATCGGAATCGGCAAAAAGAAGGCGAGAATCGGCAGAAGCGAACCCGCCGCAAACGACAGCGCCATTGCGAACGGCGCGCGCAAACTCGTATCTTCCGCGACTCGCGGATCGATGCCGAATTCATCGCGCATCATTTCGTAGAGATAGATGTCCGGATGTTGCGTGAGGCGCGTCACAATCATCTGCGCTTCTTGCGCGCTAAAGCCTTTGAGTTTGTAGTATGCAACCTGTTCGGCGAACTCGGCTTGCGGGTCAGTCGCCATCTCGCCCTTTTCCATTTCGATCGTCGCCTGCACGACTTCGCGTTCGGACTTTCCGCCCAAATATTCACCGACGCCCATTGAAAGCGAGCCGGCGAGCAGCGCCAAAAATCCGCTGATGAAAACGGCGCTGCGATCGCCTTCAGCAACGCCTACGCCGGTGATAATGCCGAGGGTCGTGAGGATTCCGTCCTGCATACCGAAGACGATCTCGCGAACGCTGCGCTGCCTCTCTAACTTACGGCGCTGCGGAGTATCAGGAATGCGAGGCTGCACCTGATGCCAGCCCGGCACGTCGACAACGACGTCGGTAACGGACGGCTTTAAGACCGGATCTTCCTGGGACGGCATGGAGCGGTGGTTCATATCCGCGAGAGCGAATGGCCTTCCATATGGATCAATTCGGCGCCCCTAACTTTCGGCGCCTCGGCGCGAACGTACTCATCGTCGATTCCGGCGGTGACAACCGTTTGGAGAACCAGGAGCGGATATGGCGGTTGCACGCCGACTCCCGGGAATGGAACGGTGTACTCGAATCCGTTCCCGGCATGAATAATCTAACACTGCTCTATGATGAACGGCGAGCCTCGGCGACAGAGTTAGAACAGCGATTGCGCGTTGCATGGAACGCGCCCGGCAACAACGCGGCGCGCCGGAGACGCATACACATTATTCCTGTTCGCTACGGCGGTGCGGACGGCCCGGATCTTCCAGCAGTGGCTGCCGCGCTGAAACTCTCGGAGCACGAGGTCGTAACATTGCACACCCAACGCGGATACCTGGTGTATTTTCTCGGGTTTCAACCAGGCTTCGCATATTTGGGCGATCTCGACGAACGATTGCGTCTTCCGAGACGTGATACGCCGCGCGCCGCCGTTTCCGCCGGTTCAGTCGCTATTGCCCTGTATCACACGGCCGTTTACCCGTTTGCGTCTCCCGGCGGTTGGCACGTCATCGGACGTACCGATGCGCGCGTGTTCGATGCGGCATCCGGAAAAGCGTCGTTCGCACCAGGCGATCGCGTGAACTTCCAGGCGGTGTGATGGAGCTTATCATCGAGCGGGTGGCGCCGCAGATGCTCGTCGTCGATCGTGGGCGATTTGGACACCGGCACGAAGGTATTCCGTGGTGCGGTCCTGCCGACGCGCTTGCGTTCGACGCCGCAAACGTCTTGTTGCTCAACGACGGCGATTGCGCGCAAATCGAAGTGTTGCTCGGCGGTGCGGAGATTCGCTTCGGCGCACCGGTTGCGTTTGCGATTACGGGCGCGGACTGTGAAGCGACGCTTGACGGACGCCGCTGCGCAAACTGGGCAAAACACGTCGCAAGCGCAGGCTCCGTCTTGCAATTCGGACGCGCGAAACACGGTGTGTATGCGTATCTGAGCGTGAGCGGCGGCATCGACGTGCCGCTGGTGCTCGGATCGCGAACAACCGATCTCGCTGCGGCGTTCGGCGGATTTGAGGGGCGTGCGTTGCGCGCCGGCGACCGATTGCGTGCGGGCGTTGCATCGATTCCGTCCGACGGTTCGTTCGCCGTTGCGCCTCCGCAGCTCAGCGTTTTCGCGCACGCGTATCACGACGGCGTGACGTCGATTCGCGTCATTGCAGGCGGCGAAATCGATTCGTTCGACGCGCAGTCGCGTAACGAGTTGTGGGAAAACCGCTGGCGCGTCGGACACGAGAGCAACCGCATGGGATATCGTCTGCACGGTGACGCGCTGCGCTATGAAGGCGAGCAATTGCCCTCACACGGCGTTTTTCCGGGCGTGATTCAAGTACCGCCGTCGGGAGAGCCGATCGTGCTGCTGGCCGACGCCCACACTACCGGCGGATATCCGAAGGCCGGCATTGTGATCGATGTGGACCTTCCGCTCGTCGCGCAGGCCCGGCCCGGCGAGCTGCTGCAATTGATTCCCGTCCAGCCCGAAGATGTTGCGCGCGCCGGTTCGAATCGGACGGCCTACCTGCAAGCACTTGGGGCACTCGCCCTCGAACGCAGCGGACGATGAGCGAAATCGATCTCAATGCCGATCTCGGCGAAGGTTGCGGCGACGATGCCGCACTCCTGCGCATCGTCACTTCGGCGAATATTGCGTGTGGCGGACATGCCGGTGATGCGGCGACCATGCGGGAAACGGTTCGTCTTGCACGTTCGAACGGGGTCACGATCGGAGCACACCCCTCGTTTCCGGATCGGGAAAACTTCGGACGCTTAGAGATGGAACGCGCACCGCATGAGATCTACGTCGACGTGCGTGCGCAAATTGATGCTTTAGCAACAATTGCACGCGAAGAAGGGGCAACATTGCATCACGTCAAGGCGCACGGCGCGCTCTACAATCTCGCCGCGCGGAACATCGCCGTAGCGGATGCAATCTCGCGAGCGGTCGCCGATACCTCGACGTCACTTGTGCTCTACGGTCTTGCCGGCGGCGCGCAAATAGAAAGCGGTCGCGCGCACGGTCTGCGTACCGCGGGCGAAGGCTTTGCCGACAGACGCTACATGCCCGATGGCAGCCTCGTCCCACGTTCTCGTCCCGATGCGTTGATCGACGATGAAGAAGAAGCCGTCGCGCAAGCGCTCTCGCTCGCCGAGAGCGGACGCGCGCAGACGATTTGCTTGCACGGCGACGGTCCTCATGCAATCGCGTTTGCAAGGCGCATTCGCGATGCGTTCGCGTCTGCGAATGTTGCGGTTCGAGCACTTGCGCTCGTGCTGTTCGTAGTGCTCGTTCCTATCGCGGCATTCGCGAGCGCACCTCCGAAGGCCCAAGCGGTTCTGGCAACGGAAGCGCGTTGGGTGCGAGCCATCGACGATCGCGACGCATCGGCACTCGGTGCTATTCTTGCAACGAATTTCGTGCACACGAATTATCAAGGCCGCGTCCGATATCGCGACGATGAATTGAAGCTCGTACGGTCGCCAAAGCCGTACCGGCAGAACACCAGCGAGCAGACCGTCGACTTCGTCGGAAATGCAGCGGTCGTCCACGGGCTGAACACGATTACGCAAAGCGGGCGCACCGTGCTGCGATTACGCTACACGGATGTCTACACGTTGCGAGGGGGAACGTGGGTCGCGGTTTCCGCTCAAGAAACCGCGATTGCCAAATAGGGTTCGCTAACCGCCGAGTTCTTTGCCGAGCGGTGCGAACGACGTCGACGAGAACGCGCTCGCGGAGTGCGTCGTGCTCAAGCGAATGCGACGGTTGCGATAGTCGACCGAACGCACTGTGACTTCGATCGCTTCGCCGATCTCGTACTCTTCGGGATTGGCTTCACGGTCGGAGATGCTGCCGATCACGCCCGGTGCAATTTCTACCTGCAGGCGCGGCTCCTTTGCGACGACGTGTCCTTCGGTGACGGTGCCGTGCTTGAGTACCCCGGAGTGATCGCGCCAAGGATCGGGCAGCGCCGCTTTGCGTGAAACGGCGATTTTCTTTCCGCCTTCGTCGATGCGCAGCACTTTGACTTGGAACGTGTCGCCGATATTGACTGCGTCGGTCGGCTTCTCTAAGCGTTCGAATGCGAGTTCGCCAATGGGCACCAGCGCATCGACTCCGCCGAGATCGACGAAGGCGCCGAAATCTGCGATGCGTACGACGGTTGCGGTGCGCTCTTCGCCGACGCGCAGCGATGCGAGCAGCGCTTGACGCGTGGCGCGACGTTCCGCTTCAGCGGCGCGGCGATGCGAAACGACCAAACGCTTGCGTTTCTGGTCGACGTCGATAACTTTCACCGGCACGTCTTTGCCGACGAGCGACGCGAGCGATTCGCCTTTCGGTACGCGCGTTTGCGATGCCGGAAGAAATGCGCGATATCCCTCGACGTCGAGTAACAACCCACCCTTGATTTCGGATTTGACTTTTGCGGTGATCGTTTCACCGGTGTCTTTCGCACCCGAAATGCGCGCCCACGTTTCTTGCGCGCGCTTCCGACCTTCCGCGGCCTGCGCTTGTTGCGCCGTCTGCGCAGCAGGCTCTTGTGCAGCAGGCTCTTGTGCTGCAGATTCTTCTGCGGCGGCCTCTTGCAAAACAGGCTCTTGTGCAACGGGTTCCTGCGTTTCCGGCGCCGGTTCTAGCGGTGCGGGCGCAGATTCCGCGAGCGGCGCTTCCGGCTGCGGAACGAGTGGGGCCGGTTGGTCCTCTTTGAGCTCTTCGTTATCCATCATGTATGCCGGAGCGACGGGTTCCCGTGTCCGAAGGCGCGGCCCTCCGTGGTATTCCCGGGAGCGCGTAAAAAAGCGACGAACTACCCTGGCCTTCCGAACGAAGAGGAGAGTCTTTCACGATGCAATTGGGGATGATCGGACTCGGGCGCATGGGCGCAAATATGGTACGCCGCCTCGTCCGCGCGGGTCACGAGTGCGTCGTTTACGATCGGAGCGCCGATCAAATTCGTGGTCTCGCGTCAGAAGGCGCAATCGGCGCTTTCTCGCTGGAAGAACTCGTCGCTAAGTTGAACAAGCGTCGCGCGGTGTGGATGATGCTGCCCGCCGCCGTCGTTCCACAGAGTGTCGCGGACCTGTCACTGTTACTCGAGAAGAATGACATACTCATCGACGGTGGCAATTCATATTACATCGATGATATCGCGCGTTCTCACGAACTCGCGCCGAAGGGCATAGAATACATTGACGTCGGCACGAGCGGGGGTGTCTGGGGTCTTGATCGCGGATATTGCATGATGATCGGTGGTCCGGACGACGGCGTCGCATATCTCGATCCGATCTTTAAAGCGCTCGCCCCGGGACGCGGTACCATCGATCGTACGCCCGGCCGACCGGAGCATAAGGGAACGGCCGAGGAAGGCTACCTACACTGTGGTCCGAGCGGGGCCGGTCACTTCGTTAAAATGGTGCATAACGGCATCGAGTACGGCATCATGGCCGCGTACGCAGAGGGACTGAACATTCTCAAACATGCGAACATCGGAAAGCAGACGCACACGAGCGATGCCGAAACGACGCCCTTGCGTGATCCCGAGCATTATCAATATGACTTCGATCTGGCAGAAGTCACTGAAGTGTGGCGACGTGGTTCGGTCATTGCTTCGTGGCTGCTCGATCTCACGGCCGCTTCATTCGTAAAAGATCCGGACTTGAGCGCCTTCGCGGGGCGCGTTTCGGACTCAGGCGAGGGTCGCTGGACGATCAAAGCCGCAATCGACGAAGCGGTTCCGGCAGAAGTGCTCACCGCCGCACTGTACGAACGGTTCGCGTCACGCGGCGAAGCTGAGTTCCAGAATCGCATTCTCTCAGCACTGCGCTTCCAATTCGGGGGGCACTTGGAAAAAGCAGCGACGTAGTTCTTACGCGCTACGGGTCAACAGAATGTCGGAGATGTGCGTTGCCAGTAACGTGTCGCGCGTTACGGGCAACGCTTTCTTTTTGCGTTCGTCGATTCGTTGGATGGTGAAGCCGTTGGATTCCCATTCGTCGAGGTATCTTGCGGGGTCGTCGCCGGCGCTCGAGATGAATGCGGGGGCAAATTCTACGACGACTTGTAGCGGGCGTCCGCGATCCGCGAAGAGGGATGTGCCGCCGCGGAAGATTGCGGTTTCGGCTCCCTCGGCGTCGATCTTCACCAAGTCGAACGAGCCGTTGCGTTCTTTGAGGATGTCGTCGATCGTTGTGCTTTGGACTTCGATTTCTCGGCGTTCTTGGGACATGCGCGGGATTTGCTCCAGGCCTTCGACGAGCGTTC
Source organism: Vulcanimicrobiia bacterium (assembly GCA_024281135.1). Next base: position 7,351 of record JAMXLG010000199.1, read on the forward strand.
CGTTGCCGCGGTGATGGAGGGCGCTGAAGAAACGTAGCGTGCCGGCTTTGTCGCTGACGGCGCGTTCATCCACTGTTCCGATATTGGCGAGGCCGTTGATTTCGAGATTGTCGCGCACGATTTGCGCGAGTTCGGGATCGCATTCGAATGAAAGCACGGATCCCGTTGGTCCCGTTCGATGCGCCATAAGCAGTGAGAAGACGCCGCAGTTTGCCCCGATTTCGAGGATGTGCATTCCGGGTTTAATAATCGAGCGCAGTACGGCGTCGGTATATTCTTCAAAAGCGCCGTCCATAATGAGGTGCGGCGCGATCGATACGTCTCTCGCGTCGACGAACATCTTATAGCCGTTGACGGTTCGAAGAAGCACGCGATCGTTGCCGACGTAGACTGCGTTCGGTTTCATCGACCGCGTGCTTTCTACATGATTACGGGCAAATCTGCCCTCCGGCGGTCGTCTCCGCGAGTGCAGGAACGTTGGTGCTCGGGAACGGTCGATTGCCGGCCGCTCGCGGTACGCATTCGTGTTTGAGGAGAAATGCCATGATCGCCGCGTAGTTGTCCGGGGAGAGCGATCCGGGAGCATTGAGCGGCATCTGAAGTCGCACGATGTCGTACATCTGAGAGACGTTCAGATGCGAGCGCGCAAGCGCCGGTCCGTCGAGCGCGGGCGCGCTTACGCCCTGAAGATTGGCACCGTGGCACGTCGAGCAGTGCGCTTGATAGAGTCCCTGTCCTTGCGAGACTTGCTGCAGCGTGTACGGAGCAGTTCCTTTGCCCGCGATGCTCGCAATGTTTCCGCTCTCGGTCCTGTTGCCCGTTGATGCCTGCGCGACGACGGGGACGGTTTGGCCGCTTGTGTCGTTCTGGACGGTTTGCGTGGGGCTCAATCGGTACGCGACGACGCGAGCCTTTCCAAGCTTCGGCAGATTGGGTGTTTGTTGATTGCCGCCCTCACCGGCCATGACGACGATGTATTCGTTTCCGTCGGATGCTTGATACGCGGCAAGCGGAGCAACAATCGCCGCGCCGGTATCGTCGTGCCACAATTCTTTTCCGTTCTTTGCATCGAGCGCGTAAACGCGGCCGCGAAGATCCGACGTAAAAACGAGTCCATTGCTCGTTGTCAAAGCACCGCCTTGACCGGAATATGGCATTGGGAATTTCCACGCAACCTTGCCGGTGTTTAGGTCGATGGCCGTGAGCAGACCGGTGGCTACGCGGCGTTTGGGAAGAGGGCCCGCGGTATACGGTTGACCCGGAATGTACGGGACTTCTTTTGGATAGATGATCTTCCACGTTCCGCACTCATTGGTGCTCGGAATGTAGAAGTAGTTCGTTTGTTGCGAGTACGCGCCGCCGTTCCATTCGATGCCGCCGCCGTGATTGGGACAGGCAACGGTTCCGGTAAGCGTCGGATGCGTCGTCAAGATGTTTTCTTGATTGCTTACCGCCATGCGATAGATTTGTTTGCCGTTCGTGCGGTCCAGGATGATGAAATCGCCGGCTTTATCGCCGACCGCAAGCAAACTGCGGGGCTGATTGTTGACGTTTCCATTAAAGATCACGGGCGGCATCGCGGGATCCGCGTCGTGAGTGTCGCCTTGTAAAACCTGGTAATACCATTTCAGCTGCGGTTTGGAGCCGGAAATATCGAGCGCGACAACCGAGTCCGAGTAGAGATTCTTTCCAACGTGACCGTACGTCGTCAAGTTCGGCCCCGCATTTCCGGGTGCCGCATACACCATGTTCGGATCTGCGCCTGCGGATAGTCCCGCCCAAGCCGATGCGCCGCCGTGCTGCCACGAATTACCCGGCCACGTATTCGCGTTGGGATCCGGCGGACGGGCGATCGTGCTCCAATCCCAAACGCGGTGCCCGTCGTTCTCATCGAAAGCGCTGATCCATCCTCTGGCGCCGAGATCGCCTCCCGACGTGCCGACGATGATCCGATGATTGTAAATGTACGCCGCGCTCGAATACCACGTGTTGGTGGTATCGTGGCACGCGGGCACGTTGAACGCAATCTTGCCGGTCGATTGATCGATCGCGACGAGTTTGCAGTCCTGTGTGAAAATGTAGGCTTTTCCGTTATCGAGGCCGATGCCGCGGTTGACGGGATATTGCAACTCGTATTGCGGGTTGTAGGTGAAGGCCCACTTCAGTTTGCCGTCTGTGGCGCTCATTGCGAGCACGCTATCGTGCGACGTCGACACATAGACGGTGTCGCCGGTTTCGATTGGGTTTGCTTCCTCCTCACCGTCGTCGTCAACGGCCGTGACCCACGCTTTCTTTAGTTGCGCGACGTTGTCCGGAGTAATTTGCGTAAGTGCGGTCGTTCGATTCCCGCCGGCGTTGCCGCCCGGCACGCTCCAATCTCCGCCCGGAGATTCCGACGTCTCTGCTGAGACGGTAGCCCCCGGCGACGATGCGGCGGCGGAGGCGCCCGGCGACGCGGAGCCTTGCCCCTGTTGATTGGACGCGTTGTTTTGACATGCCGCGAGCACGAGCGCGGCAGCGAGCCACACGGCGATCCCCTTCATAAGTGCAGCCTCCTCGTAGAGGCGCTTCTTGACACGGCGTCCAGGTGCCCGTCTTAGCCATGGCTTGACCATGGGCTTAATGACTCTGGTATAAAAATTCATAACTAACGTGCTAGAGTATGCCTGGCGGGTGCCCGTATGAGCATGCGGCTTGTCTGCATTGGGAGAAGTATGAGCCTTAGTTCGTCCCCGGTCGGGCTTACCGACGCGGGTAATGCGCCGCTCGACGTTCTCGAGCAACGCGTTAAGGACCGTAGCGCGATCATCGGGGTTGTCGGCCTCGGGTATGTCGGCCTTCCTCTTGCCATCGAGCTGTCGCGCTCGTTTCCGAGCGTGATCGGCTTCGACATGAACGCCGCGCGCGTCAAGCGCATCAATGAGCGCCGCTCGCACGTGCAAGATGTCTCGGACAACGAACTCGCGCACGCGATCGACGGCGAGCGGTTACGTGCAACGTGCGACTTCTCGTCGATGAGCGACTGCGACGTCATCATCATTTGCGTGCCGACGCCGCTTGCGAAATCAAAGGATCCCGATCTCTCCTATATACGTGGCGCTGCGGCGAGCATCGCGCAAGCGATGCGGCCGGGACAGCTGATCATCCTCGAATCGACGACGTACCCCGGAACCACCGACGAATTGCTCCTGCCGTCCTTCACCGATCGCGGGTTCGAGCTCGACTGCGACTTTTTGCTCGCATTTTCGCCCGAGCGCGTCGATCCGGGAAGCGGATATCCGCTCCACAAGATTCCCAAGGTCGTGGGCGGCTGCAGCGAACGCTCGACGTTGCTCGCACACGAAGTCTACGCTGCGGCCGTCGTTTCCGTGCATAACGTCTCATCCGCGCGCGTCGCCGAAACGGTGAAGCTGCTCGAAAATACGTTTCGTTTGGTCAACATTGGATTGATAAACGAATTCGCGGTGCTCTGCAATCATTTGGGCATCGACACGAACGAAGTGATCGATGCGGCCGCAACAAAGCCGTTCGGATTCATGCCGTTCAAGCCGGGACCGGGCGTCGGTGGTCATTGCATTCCGCTCGATCCGCTCTATCTTTCGTGGAAAGCCGAGCAGCAAGGCTTCATCGCGCGATTCATCGATCTCGCGGATCATGTCAACACGCAAATGCCTGCATACGTCGTCGAATTGATTGTAAACGCACTCAACGAACGCTCGAAAGCCTTACGCGATTCGCGCATCCTCGTCGTCGGCGTCGCGTATAAGGGCGATATCGACGACACGCGGCAAAGCCCGGCGATCGCCGTCATCGACCGGCTGCGTGCGAAAGGCGCGTTTGTCGCTTATCACGATCCGCTCGTCCCCGTCCTCGATTTCGATTTCCACGACTGGCCGGAATGGCGCCCGGTCGCGAGCATCGAGCAGGAACGTCGATCGCTGCGTGTGGCGAGCGACAACGCGTACTCGCGTCGCCGCCGCTACGACGTGTTGGAGAGCATTCCGCTTGTTCCGGACGTCATTCAAAACGCCGACTGTGTCGTGATTTTGACCAAACACAGCAAGGTCAACTACGGCTTGATCGCGCGTCATGCGAACGTCGTGGTCGATACGCGCGATGCGATTGCGGCGGACGACCGCGCGCGTGCGCGGGGACAGATCGTGCGCCTATGAAGGTCTTGATTACCGGCGGTGCCGGATTCATCGGTTCGCATCTCGCCGAAGCGCTGCTTCGCTGCGGAAACGAAGTCGTCGCGGTCGACGACCTCTCCACCGGATCGCTCGAAAATATCGCCCATTTGCTCAACGACCGGCGCTTCACGTTCGTCGACTCCGACATCCGGCACGTTTCGACGCTCAACGTCGCGATGAATGGTTGTGATGCGGCGGTACATCTCGCGGCACGGATCGGGTTGAAGATCATCGTGGAAAGCCCGCTCGAGACGATCCGCGTCAATGCGGGCGGCGCCGAAGTCGTGCTCGATGCCGCCGCCCGACACCGCGTACCGATTCTCGTCGCGTCGACCTCGGAAGTCTACGGATTGACCACGCGAATTCCGTCGGCCGAATCGGATCCCATCTGTTTCGGCTCGCCGACGATCGGAAGATGGAGCTATGCCTGCGCGAAAGCGTTCGATGAATTTTACGCGCTCGCTCTGCATCGCGAACGCGGACTCGCTTCGGTGGTCGTTCGGTTGTTCAATACGGTCGGCCCGCGTCAAACCGGGCGGTACGGAATGGTGATTCCGCGTTTCGTATCGCAGGCGCTCGCCGGCAAACCGTTGACGGTCTACGGCAACGGATCGCAAACACGCTGTTTCTGCTCGGTCTCGGACGTGGCGACGGTGCTGATTCGCATGCTCGAGCGCGTGCACGATCTTGCGGGCGAAGTTTTCAACATCGGTAATCCGGAAGAAACGTCGATTTTATCGCTTGCGCAACGCGTTATCGAGATGACGGGATCGCCTTCGGGACTTTCGCTCGTCCCGTTCGATCAGGTGTATCCGGATGGCTTTGAAGAGATCCAGCGGCGTGTTCCCGACATCGGAAAAGCGCAGCGGATGCTCGATTTCCGCCCGGAAGAGCGGCTCGACGACATTCTCGCCGCCGTCATCGACAGCGCGAAGAAGAAGGAGCTTGCCGGGTGATGCGCCTCGCTGGTCTCGGTCTTGTAGCGGCGGCGATCTTCCCAGGTCTCCCGGCCGCAGCCGCCTGTTCGCTGGGCGATCCCGCGACACGATACGTTCAAGTCGACACGGGTGCTTCTAACGCATCGGTTACGCGCGGCAATCTTCCGTGGCGGGAAGCCTTCCTCCAAGCGGTAGCACGCGACGGCAATACGCGTTCGATGTACGTTCGCGCAGCGCGCGACGAACGATTCGGTGCAACCGATTTAACCTACGAAGGCGGCGCCTATGAAAAACTGGCGCCGAATGTGCTCGCCAACGTCGTCGCCGGTTTTAGTCCCACACATGCCGTCATGCCGGCATCGCAGCTCGGCGGCGGCGTGGACGTGCGAGCCGCGGACGGGTACGGCGTCCAAGCGCAGTATGTAGAACGCGCGTATACCTCGCAGAATGCCGGCATCACGACGCTCGGATTCGATCGGTACGCGGGGCAGGCGCACTTCCTTGTCTCATTTACCGGCGCCGTGCTTTCGAACGTTCCCGGCGTTGCGCTCTCGGAACGAGCCGGTTACCAGCGAACCGTCGGCTGCGATGACGAGAGCTTCGCAATTTCCGCGGGACGTGACGTCGAATCGACCGGTGTCGGTACGAATGTTGCCGTCTATCAAGCCTATTCTTACAACGCGAGCAACACGCACTGGATGAATCCGCGGCTTGCGTGGCAAGCCGGAGCCGGATGGGACGTGCTCGTCGGCGCCTACAGTCGCTTCGAAATTCGGGTTATGCTACGTGAACGCTTCTAATATTCTCGTTCCGATCATCGAGGCGAGCGTTGCGCTATCTGCGGTGATGACGGTCATTCTCGTTGTACTGCTCTTGGTCGTGCGCGTTACAAACGAAAGACGCCGACGGCGGCGCGAAGCGGTGACGTCACGCTGGCGCAACGTCTTCAAAACGGCCTACACGGGAGACGAATGTCCAGATCCCCTTCCGCCCGTCGATCTCAAGGATTGGTTTATCGTCCTTGCGCTCTTCGTCCAATTTCATGATATGCGTGAGAAAGATACGCCTCGCGCGCACGAGGTGCTGCCGAAGCTCGACGTGATGGCTGAAGAAGTCGGTATCGACGAATATGCGTTACGGCTGCTCGAGAAGGGCGATGATGCTGACAAGATTCTTGCGCTCAACGTTCTTGGCAATCTTCGCGAACCGCGTGCGATGGACGGCGCCGTTGCGCTGTGTGTCGAAGAGGGCGCGGAACTCTCTCGCGCGGCGGCTCAATGCGCGCTGCGGATCGATCCGCGATTCATCGATGCGACGCTCGAGCTCGTCCGCATGCGTGACGACTGGGTACGTTCGCGGGTCGAAGCCATGTTAAAGGAAATTCCCGCGGAGGAGCTCGATCCCGCGATGTCGCGTGCGATCGAGAGTGCGGAGGAACGCGGTAAACAACGACTCCTGGACTATCTGCGGTTTTGCTCGGCCGGTCCCGCCCGCGTGATCTGCAAAAACGTCCTGGATTTTGCGAAGGAAGAAGAGACAGTTGCAGCGGCGTTACGGTCACTCGCACCTCTTGCGGGAGAAAGCGATCACGGGCTTGCGCTACGCTACTGCAAGCACCACTCACCAATCGTGCTGCTTTCGGCTCTGCGCGTACTGCGTAAGTGCGTGCGCTATGACGATCGCGAGTTGCTCGTCAGGCTCACTGCGCATCGCGACTACTGGGTGCGGCTTCGCGCAGCCGAGGTGGTCGTGCAACTCTATGGGGATAGCGGGCTCGCGCAAGAGTTTGCGAGGGAACATCCGGACCGCTATGCGCGCGATGCTATTCGACAGGCGCTGACGGAAAGGAAGCTCTTTGCGATGCGAAAGCCTGCGCCCGATCGTCGCGGAGCGCATGGCGCTGCCGTCCGAGAGGTTTCGGCGACGTGATGGTACACGGACTCCATGCGCCCTGGGACACGATCGTTCTCATCATCGAGTACGTTCTCTTCACGTACTTCGTAATCGTGAACGGCTATTATCTCTTTACCGGAACGGTCGCGCTGTTGCGTTTGCCGTGGTACGTGAAGCTTCATATGGCCGATCCGGTCCGACGATCGAATTCGACGCTCGATCAGCCGGTTAGCATCTTGGTTCCGGCTTACAACGAGAGCAACATCATCGTCGAATCGCTGCACTCGATGCTTGCGCTCGATTACGTCAACTTCGAAATCATCGTGATCAACGATGGTTCCACCGACGATACGCTCGAGAAATTGGTCGACGCCTTCAAACTCGAACCCTACGAAGGGATCTACCGGGTCGAGATTCCGACGGAAGAAGTTATCGA
>JAMXLG010000200.1 GCA_024281135.1 Vulcanimicrobiia bacterium
ATGCCGGACACGAATTTAGGAGAAATCGCGCGTAAGCTCTTGCCGCTGCTCACCGAGTTCAAAGCCGAAGCAAACCGCGTGACGGACGAGAACGCGAAGCGCGACGCTGTCATCTTACAGGACTATATGATGCGCAAGTACCCGCGTATCGTGATTTTCCTCGCCTGCGTCGACACGCTGGGAGAATTAGCCGAACACGCTCCCGATTAGCGAGTTTTAGGGCCTCCCTAGTGGACTTCGGGATCGCCGTTGGTTCGTACTTCGCTGGTCGGGTCGGGTTTTCGCGGGTGTTCTTGTTGACGGCGCTCGTACCGTTCGATGAGAATCTGCTTGCGCAGCGCTTCGATTTCACCACCCGTTAACACGCGCGTCCCCGCACGCTCGTGTTCGGCTGCAATGTGGTCGCACACTTCGCACTCCAGCACCGGTTCGTTTATACGCGTCTCCAGCACCGTGAAGCACTCACACGGGCCTAAGACATCGCCGGCATTCATGGGAGCGCCTTCAACACTTCGACTGCGTGATCTAGCACCGTCACTTTCGGCCAAACGTAGACGAGCGTTCCCGTTCGATCGAAGAGAAACGTCGAACGCTGAATGGCGTTCTTCCCGTAGACGTTTTCGTCGACGATAACGCCGAAAGCATCACACAGCGCAGAATCGACGTCGGCCAAAAGCCTGAACGGCAGCATATACTTTTCTTTGAAACGCCGGTGCGACTCTACCGAATCCCGGCTTACGCCCACGAGCTCGGTGTCTTTTAAGCGAAAGCCTTCATAGGCATCGCGGAATTGAGTCGCTTCTTTCGTGCAGCCCCAGGTGTCGTCTTTCGGATAAAAATACAGCACGAGCTGCTTTCCGAGAAAATCGCTCGTCGAAATCTCGTTTCCGTTGTCGTCGCGAACCGTCAACGACGGCAGCATCGTTCCTGGTTCGATCATGACTTCATCATTTCGCCTAAACGACGCTCCCTTCAATTACGTTCGCCACGGCGAGCGCTGTCGAAGGAGCAAGCAAGATCCCGTGGCGATAGTGTCCTGCAGCAACGTAGTACCCGTCAAGCGCCGTTTTCCCGATGAATGGGCGTCCGTTGGGCGAACGCGGGCGCGATGCGACCCACGTATCGCGAACGGTAAGCTCCGTGAGCACCGGCATCGCGCGCACCACGCCCTCGCGCAGTCGTTCGAACCCACCGTTTGTCGCGCTTTCACCGATCAACACGCTTCCGTCGGTTCGAGGAATTGCGTACGAATTCTCGATGCGAACCGGCCGCTTGAGCAAGCGTTGCGGCATCGTGAGCGCGAGCATCTCGACTTCAACTGGGTCGATTGAAATGCGCACGTGCTCGGGTACTCCGGCAAGCTTGCCGGCATTAGCACCCGCGGCGTTTACAACCGCCTCGGCGAGCAAAAACTTCATGCCTGAACGCACGCCGACGACGTGCTCGGCATCCGTTTCCAACGTCACCGGACCCGTCTGCTCTTCGAGGATGACGCCCTCATCGACGCACGCGGCGCGCAACGCGAGGCCGAGATACCGGCCGTCGATTTGGCCCTCTTCTTCGACCAGCGACGCGCCCTGCAACATCTCGGGTCCGAGCGCGGGCTCGATATCGCGTGCTTCATCCGGCTCAAACCAATGCGCATGAATACCGCGATCCGTTAACGTCATTGCGCGCGTTCGAAGACGTTCGGCTTCGGCCACGTCATAGGCGGCTTCGACGATACCGTCAAGCCGGAGAAACGGGTCGATGCCGGTGCGCTTATGCAGTTCTTTGACGAAGACTTGGTAAACGCCGAGCGCCGTCGCTAAGAAATCTTCTTCTTCTTTGCCGTCAGAATCGCTGAAGGGTGCGAGCAATCCCGCGCCGAGCCATGACGATGCGGAGGCGGAGTCGCCTGCCTCGACGACGTGCACTTTCGCGCCGCGCTTTGCCAGCTCGTACGCGACGCTGAGCCCAATGATCCCCGCGCCGACGACGACGATCACGTTCCCAGCGGCCTGCAGTCGCAGCAGTCTTCGCAGAGACGGCAGCCCAGATGCAACGGCACGGCTTCCTTGCCGCATCGCTCGCAAATGATCGTCGCGTCGTGGGTACGATACACTTGGTGCTCAGTACTCTTCTGGTTGTCCTTTTCGCTCTCGCGTGCCTCGGGACGTTTGCCCTCGGAGTGCGAAAAGAGTGGAAACATTTGCGCATCCTCTCGACGGTGGCTGCGATTTTATTTTTTGCGCTTGCGCTCGCGGTTTCCGCGATGAAGCGTTGAAAACACGCCTTTGCGCTACGGCGGAAGCACGACGGAATGAGGCGGAACGCGCCGCCGGACGATCTCAATAGCCCTCTCTCGGTCTGACATTTGTTCTTTCAGCTCGACGAGAGCGGCTTCAACGAGAGCGGCCGTCTTTACGCGAAAGCCGATGTCTTTGAGCAAAACGACGATCTGATCGAGCGCTTCCACTGCACCGGGGGTGAGCGCCACGTTCGTCGGAGCGGCTGCTTTCGGTGGCTGATCCATACATCGCGGATTCTCTCGATCTCGCGCTGAACTCCTGTGGAGATGCTGCATGTTCAAATGGCGTTTGCCTGTGAGGACGTCGCAAGTGAATCCGGCGGCCCGGTAACGTTCAAGAACGTCATGGACGGTGTCATGGCTTCCGATTTTCCGGCGCCAACCGGCCGTTGGTTCGCTATCTTCTGCTTTTTTAGCGAGGCATCACAGCACGTAGCGAACTGCCGCATCGTCATCGAGCACGAGAGAGGCGAAGTCATCGCGCAAAAAGCCCTGAGAGATTTGGACTTCACGCCCGAGCGGCCGATATCGCGCAATGTGGTGAGCTTTGCAGGCCTCATGTGGCCGTATCCCGGCGGATACCTCGTGAAATTCATGGCAGACGGGGACGACACGCTCGCATATTTCCCGATCTGGGTGCAACATGCACCAACTGCGGGTAGCGAGGACGAAGCGCAAGCGTAACCCCGTTGGAACCGAGCCGCGTATCCTAAAACGGGCATGGCGCTTTCCCACGACCCCGCGCTGCTGGATGTGCGCGCCCTTGTGCAGCGCGCGGAAGCGGTTCGAGAAAACGAAGTACGGCGACTATTCTCGCGTTGCCCGGATCTGACGGAGCACGAGCGGTCGCTCATTGCTGCTATGTCGACGGCGTTGATCGAGCAGTTTTTGCACGGCCCGATTTCCAAAATCTGCGACAAGACTGCCATCGATCACGCGCAGGCGTTGCTCGATGCGCGCGTTCTGAGCGACCTGTTCAACGCGCGGAGTACACGATGAAACCCTTCAAGATATTCTCCGCCGTCGCGGCCTCGCTCGCATACATGCAAGTCGTCTTGGGAAGTTGGGTGCGGATCAACGGTGACGGAATGACTTGTCCCGACTGGCCGCTATGCCACGGCGTCTTCGTTCCCCAGTTGATCGGTGGTGTCGTCCTCGAGTGGACGCATCGCACCGTCGCACTCGCGGTGGGTGTTGCCATCGTCGCGGCGTTCGTCGCGGGTTGGCGCATGCGCCGGAAAATATCGGGAGTGACGACGGCGCTGCTCGCGCTGATCGCGGTCTTCGTGCTTCAGGTGATCGCCGGCGGCGTGACGATTCGCGAGGCGAATAGCCCGCTGTCGGTTGCGCTGCACTGGGCGTGCGCGATGCTCTTACTCGTTATTCTCACGGTCTTGGCGGTTCTTGCGCGCGAAGCGCCGGCTGCAGACTCGAAGCTACCGAAGATACGAGCCGGTACCGCCGTTCTCGGAATCGCGTGCGTTGCATTTCTCGCGTACCTAACGACGTGCATCGGCGCCTTTGTAAGTTCGAGCGGCGCAGGACTTGCGTGTACGGGATTTCCGGGCTGCGGGAATACGCTCGCGGGTGTGTCGCCGGCCCAATGGGCGCAGATGTTGCACCGCGCCGCGGCGGGTGCTTTTATTCTCGCGGCGCTCGTGACGGCGCCGTTTGTCGCGCAAACCGGGATGACGCGCGTGCGCGCGTGGTTCTTCGCCGGCACCGCGCTCGCATTGCTACAAGGCGTCCTAGGAGCAGCCAACGTTCTATCGCGCATGCCGCCGCTGCTGCGTGAGGCGCATGCCGGCAACGCTGCGCTCACATTCGCCGTTTTCGTGATCGCGACGTCGCTCGCGATGCTCGAACCGCTTCCGGTGCGGTCGGAAGTGAGTGGACTATGCAGAACTCACGTGAGTCCTACCTCAATTTAGCGCTGGCAACGGCAGCATTCACTGTAGCGTTTGCTGCGTGGAGCACGATCTCGCCCCTTTCCCGGCAAATTCAAGCAGATCTCAAACTCGATAACGCCGCGACCGGATTTTTGATCGCGGTGCCGGCGCTACTGGGCGCATTGATGCGCATCCCGATGGGCATACTCGCGGATCGCTACGGCGGCCGGCGCGTGTTTACGGGGCTCTTGCTCTTTACACTGCTTCCCGTTGCGTTCTTGGGCTTCGCGCACTCGTACTGGAGCTACGTCGTGGGCGCATTTTTTCTTGGTACGGCCGGCGCCAGTTTCGCGGTAGGCATTCCGTTCGTCTCGCGTTGGTTCACACCGGAGCGCCAAGGCACCGCACTCGGAATCTACGGCATCGGGAACATCGGAACGGCAGCAGCCGTGTTTACCATGCTTCCTCTCGTTCAGTCATTAGGCGGAAGAGCCGGAGCGATTTGGTTCTATCTGATTCCGCTCGCGATCATGGCGATCGTCTTCTGGGTGTTTGCGCGAGACGCACCCGGATTGGTGAGCGCGCAACCTGCCGGCGCAAGTCTTGCAAATGTCGGCAGCCAACCGGTGACGTGGCACCTTGGACTCTACTATTTCGTAACGTTCGGCGGATTCGTATTCTTCGCGAATTATCTTCCGCAATTGCTCGGGGACTGGTTTCCGCTCGATCGCCGCGATGCCGGATTGCAAGCAGCAATCTTCACAATGGGCGCGACACTGGCGCGACCCGTCGGCGGCTGGCTTTCGGACCAGTTGAGCGGCGCGCGAGTGTTGGTCTGGGTATTCGCTCTCGTTGTTGCGACGCGACTCGTCCTTGCATGGCAGGCCGGCGCGGCGAACATCGTCATCGTGACGGATCTGCTCTTCGTCATTGCACTGGGATTTGGAATCGGTAATGGTGCAGTCTTTAAACTCGTTGCGCAATACTTCCCGAAGAATACCGGTCTTGCGGGTGGACTCGTCGGTGCCGCGGGCGGTCTCGGCGGTTTTTTCCCGCCGATCGTCATGGGCGTCGTAAAGGATAGTACGGGAAATTATGCGCTTGGATTCGTCATACTCGCAACGCTTGCTGCATTCTGTCTCGCGCTTCTTCTATCAGGAACGCAGCGAACGACCGCAACCGCAAATGCTGCGCCTTGGAACGGTCGACGTGAAACGGACGTCTACGGACGTTTAGTAGCGTTTTTACTCGATCGCGATGAGGTACATCGTGAAGCAGGAAACGCACTAGCCCGGCTTGACCGGGCAAAGAACGACGCGCGATCCATCATCGCGCTCGTTCATGGCCGCGAGCTGGAGGAGCCGGCCGAATCCGACCCGTTTGATCGTAACGCTAAATAAGAGCGCCTCGGAGGCGCGATGAGTATGTTGGTAGACGAAAATATGTTGCTTCAGCAGACTTCTCTCGACGGAATTTCGATATGGTCACGTTGGCAACCTGATCGCACCTTATTTTTCAATTCGTTTTTCATACGTGGTCCCGAAAATGTGATCGTCGACCCGCTTGCGCTAGGAGAGCGCGACGTCGAAACGCTTCGCGGGCTGGGATCAGCTCAATGGATTGTCATCACGACGCGAGATCACGAGCGTGAAGCAGGAATTCTTGCCGAAGAACTTCACGCCAAAGTGGCCGCGCCCGCACGCGACGCTGCGGAGATGAACGTAAAGATCGACCGTGAACTGCACGGCGGCGAAACGATTGGGCGAGCGCGCGTCGTGCAATTCGACGGAATGAAGTCGCCGGGCGAGTTTGCCTTGTATATCGCCGACTGTGCCACGGTGATCGTCGGCGACGCGCTCTGGGGCGATCCTCCGGGTACCCTGCGGATGGTCCCGGATCAGAAACTCGGCGATCCGCAACGTGCTGCGTTCAGCTTACGACAGTTATGGGAACTACAACCACAAAATATTCTCGTAGGTGATGGACACTGCATCTACGGCAACGCGACCGAGAAGATCGCCGCCTATCTTAGCTCGCGCGGCGTTCCACTAGAAAGGACAATCACATGAACGATGACAAGGCGCTGAAGCGCTCTGAAATGATCGGAAAGCTGATCGCCGCACCGATTGCGATCGGCGCGTTCGCGTCACTTTGCGCAGAGGCTGAGGCTGCTGCGACGATCGACCAAAAAACCGCGAACTACGTTACGCATCCGGTCGGAGGCAAGCAATGCTCCGGCTGCGTTCAATTTCAAGCCCCGTCGTCTTGCAAGCTTGTAAAGGGCACGATCTCACCGAAAGGCTACTGCAAGTTTTTTACGGCGAAGTGAACTAGCGACCGGGCTCTGCTTTCGCGTTAAGCCCAGGTTCGTTGCGTAGCGGATAGGCGAGCGGATAGGTCGCCCATCCGCCGACGTTCCAGCGTCCGTCGGTTGTGTAGCTGCCCGCCGTTTGCCCGTTTGCAGAGAGCGTAAACACGTCGCGTCCGTCGGTTTTCGTGGTTGCAGTCACGATCGTACTCCAATCGTTTATGATTTCTGTAGTATAGCAGCATTTCGGAGGTTCACGCCTCATGCCAAATACAGATGACATTCGCGAAGCGCTCAGAGGCGTTCAGGATCCGGAACTCATGATGAGTGCGGTTGACCTCGGACTGATCTACGGCATCGATTGCGCCGGCGATAGCGGCGAACACGTTACGGTAACAATGACGTTTACCTCGCCGATGTGCCCGGTTGGTCCCGAATTCAAACAGGCGGTCGAATTAAAGGCGAAGTCGGTCGACGGTGTCGAGTCGGTAAAAGTCGACGTTACGTTTACGCCGCCATGGGATCCCCGAACAATGGCGAGTGAAGACGCCAAGTTCGATCTCGGAATATGGTTCTAGTGTCGGGATATTGCGTCGTCTGTAAAGCGACGCGCACGCTCAACGACCCCAAACCAACTCAACGCAGCGGCCTTCCGACGATCGAAGGCACGTGTTCCGCCTGCGGTGCAAAGATGTTTGTTCTCGGTGTTTCAGCCGAGGATGATCCACCGGCGCGTGATCCACACTAGCAGCGGAATCGTGATCAAGGAGATGCCTCCGATGATCGCTACAAGCAGCAACGTTGAGGCGACGGAAGCGTTGCCGCCGCAAAACGCTACCAGGTTTGCGACGGTGGCAAACCAGAAGCGACGCAGTGGATTCGAAGAGAGTCCCGCAAGATTGTTCACCATCGCTACGACGTCGTCGGGGTTCCAATCCGCCGTTTGCACGGCATCGTGGATGACCCCGTGACCGTCGATGAGCACGAGTCGCACATCGTGAATGTAACTCGCTGAGCCGTTCGCGATAGACGAAACGCCGAACGCATCGATGACGTCCTTCACTTCGGACGGCTCACCGGTAACGATCGACCACATTCGCGGGTCGGCGCCAAAGCGCCGAGCATAGGCTGCAAGAACTGCCGGCGAATCATAAACCGGATCGAGCGTTACCTCAACGAGATGAAAAGCGCGCGGATCGAGATGACTCTGCAGGTAGGCGAATTTTCCACTGATTGCGGGACACACCGTTTTGTCCGGACAGCGGCTGAACACGAAGCTCAACACGGTCACCTTACCGCTGATCCGGTCTAACCGAACGGGCGCTCCGCGTTGATCGATGAGTGTGTACGCGGGCGCTCGATCACCCTGCGCTAAAATGTGTTTTACGTCCGGGTTCTGCGTCCCGGCGATAAAGCGCGATGCCGGTACCGGCCGATCGTAGAACGCGAGTGCGCTGCCTTCCCGTACGATGACCGCATCGACTTCCGTACCCGGACGAGGCAAGGCGCCGCTTCCCGTCAACCGCACGGAATACACGCCGTCTTCGAGCATTCCCGGCACGCGCATGATGCGCATTACCACTCGTCCGTGTTCCGGCGGTGAAAGCACATAGCCGTGTATCGGCATCAACTCCGCTGCGGAACCGGGGCGGAACCATGCAAGTAAGAAACCAAGCACGAGTGCGGCGCGTGTGCACATGGTACGTGCTAATCACTTATAGGCGAACGTATTGATTACCTCGAAATGCACGCACACGCGGCTACGGAGGTAACGACCATGGTGACTATCGCGCCTACCGAGCAAGAGCAAAATATCGCCTACGTGCGTCGCCTTTTCGATGCGTTCCGCGCGGGCGATTTCGAACTATCCGGCGAGATGCGTAACGAAACGTCCGCCGGCTACGATCAACTCATTGAGTACTTCCGCTTCGTTCGTCAACGAACGCATGGTGCATACACAATCGTTCCTCGAACGTTCGCCGCATCGAGCAACAATGTGTTCGTCGAATATCACGTGAGCAGCACGCATGTCGGCAGATCGTTTGAAAGCGACGGCGTGATGCGTCTCACGATCGTGAACGGAAAAACACTCGAGGTTACCAACTACTTGGAAGTTTGTCGCCGTCGAGGTGTATAGCACGTACGAAGGGGACGTTGCCAGATCGGCACACGTCCCCATTGTATCTGTTGCGTCTATTGGCCGCCGCTGAGTGACCGTTGTCCGACGACGCGTCCGATCGCCGGTGTCGTATCGGCGCCATTCCCCCAAACGCCGTTGAAGCTATTGTTGTCGCCGTTGAACCAGAACGAGAACCAGCCTGTTTTTCCACCGGGTCCGGTCCATTTTGCGCGCACTTTATCAGTTGCTTTGAATGCGCCGTTGAGCACCATCGGGCCGGCCTTGCAAACCACGGCTTTCCCCGACTGGGTGCACGTCATCGTTCCTTGGAACGCGGCCGGACCTCCGGCGCCCGCAACGTGCCACGTTCCCGCTGCTGTAATCGCAGACGGTGGCAAGAACTTATTCGCAGTGAACGATCCGTTGGATTTTCTGCCGTTATAGCCCCAAGTTCCATTTAAGCTGTGGCCGTTCGGCGTTGCATAAACGGTGATCCAGCCGGCACCGCCAGGTCCATGCCACGTGGCATTCATCTGCGTATCGTTCACGAACTCGCCTTGGAAATTGTTTCCGTTTGACGAGCGGCCGGTGACGATGTTTCCGGATTGCTTTAACTGAACGGTGGTCGACGATGCGCCGTTATATCCGCTCTGCTCGACCTTCCAATTACCGGTGACGTTCGGCGGAGCGGCAGACGCGACGACTGTCGCGGATGCGGCGAGTATGAAGCCGCACAACACTGAGATAGCAAGACGTTTCATGCTTGTAGCGTAGCAGCGCTCCCGTTCGCGCATTATCCCTAAAGCGCAGCAAGCGCCACGTTGTGCATAAG
>JAMXLG010000201.1 GCA_024281135.1 Vulcanimicrobiia bacterium
CCTGCTTGCTCTTCGTCTCCCTCCTGGCCGCGCTCATCGCTCCGGTCGGAGCGGATCAAGTCTTCTCGACGGTCTCAACCGGGCCAATTCCTGTCCACGCGACCCAGCCACCCTATCCGCTCGGCGATATCTATTATTCGCCCTGCGGCGGCTATGGCAACTATGGCGGCGGCAGCGGCGGTCGTGGCTTCGGCCGAGGCATGCGGGGCAACACGACCCTGACGGGTGAGCGCTTCTATCCTTTTGACATCAGCTCGAACGGGAACCGCATCGGAATCGGCCACGGCCGTAACGGTGGGTACGGCAACTCATCGGGCTTCGCGTACGGCAACAGCTTCGGGATGAATTGCTTCGGCCAGGGTTCCGGTGTGCGTCCTTCGCCGGCGCCGCACCGTCCGATTCCGGCGCCCTACGCGACTTGACGCTACTGAACGCGGACCACTTGCATCATGCCTCGATCCTCGTGATGAAGCATGTGGCAATGGAAGACGAACGTGCCGCGCGGCACGTGACGAAAGTCGAGCAGCACTCGCGTCACCGTCGGTTTTAACAGCGGGTAGTCCGCGTTTTTCGGATTGCGCATCGGTCGAGCCGGTCGCAAAACGACGGTATCGAGAACCGCCGGTGCATCGTTTGTATCGAGTGCAACAAAGTCCATTTGATGAATGTGGAAGCTGTGCGTTTCCAGTGTCGCATTGACGAGGTACCACTCTTCGACAGTGCCTGCTTTTACTACGACGTCGGGCTTGGGTGCGGTTGACGCTGAAGCGTAAGCCGGCCAAAACGGCGCTTCGCGGAAATGCGGATCGTCAGTTTCCGTGATGTAATATTCGCTTTGGGCGCCTTTGCCGTTCATCGTCGGCAAAACGTACTCAGTATAGGTAAATGCGCGTTTGCGAATCGTCGAGCGGCGCGTTTGCACGTAACGCACGAGTGCCGCGGCGCTACTTTGCGCGGGAGTAATTGCAGTGCTCTTGAGTGTCGTCGGCGTCGCAACCGGCTCTCCACCACGCAGCACCAAGAGATCCCTGTTGATCTGCACCTCGTCGAACGGTCCGTTACAGTGGCGATCGGAATAGAGCGTGAGCGTTTCCCCGGGTTTCAATGAGAGTATCACGTCAATTCGTCCCGCCGGAATCAGCTCGGTGTGCATCGACGATTCGTACTGCGCGAACGGACTATTCGGGTCAGTTCCTACGGCGATGCCGTCGCGTGCAACGACGTTGAGCGGTAACATGCGCCCTTGCGCGTTGCGGAAATGTAGATATTCAATGCTGTCGGTGGTTCCGTTCAAGATGCGCAACACTTGCGGTTCATTGGCTGGAAGCGTCATCGTTGCGGGGGCGGAAACGCCGTTAACGGCCGTCGCAACTCCCGGACGATCGCCGCACATCGGTCCGTGTAACATGACGCTGCCTGCATGCAACGGAATCGTACTCGGCCATAACGGCGGATTGAACGGATCGTACGAGGGTTGCGGTGCAGGCTGCAGCGACGCCTCATGTGCAACCGCTGCCACGTAAAGGCCGGTGTCGTCATAGAGCGGTGCACTATCAAGCGTGGCGGGATAGCGATACGTTAGAATCACTGCGTGATCGTCAGTAGCCGGCAAGAGCGGCTTGCGAGGTTCCACGATCCACATGCCGGACAGACCGCCTCCGACCTCTTCTTCGGCGGCTCCGTGTGCGTGCGGATGATAGAAGTACGTCCCCGGCGGCTGCGTAGCCGGAACATCTATTGCAAACTCACACGCGTGCGCGCTCGTGCTCAACGTCGATAAAAACACATTCTCTTCATCCGCTGCGCCTTCGAATCCATGAAAGTGCATGTTCACGTCAGCAGCGCTCAGAGCCATCCGGCGCGACAGCGTCATGTGATTGAGATAGCCGACGAACGATCGCGGCTGCATGTCCGGCATCGCCGCGGGCGCGCATGGTTTTAGTTCGGAGGCTTTCATCGTCGCGCCGGGCGCAGGACCAGCAAGTTCGTTCACGATCCGCAGATCGAAGCGCTCGCCGGGATGCACTCGGAGAATCGGCGGAACGTTCTGAAGGGCACCGTCGACGGTGTACCGGTAGCAGAACAGATCACCTCGATGTGCTACGCGAAGGATGAGTTCAGATCGCCCGCGGTCGTCCTTTTGGAGCGACCAGACGGCAATCTGTGGCGGCTCCTGGGCCGCGCCGGGTGGAGCCGAGATGCCGCAGGGATGCGGCCGGGAGCTATGAGCAGCCGGAACGCCTCGCACACCCGTGACGAGGACTAGCAACGCCGCTCCGACAAAAGCGGCAGCAGTCTTCTTCACCACACTGTGTTACCAAGCGAGAGGCAGGGCGGGCAACGAGCTAAAGTCCCCCTTTTGTGGTCCTTGCGTCTCCCGGGGGCCTTTGTTATACTCTCCCGGCTATGTTCGTTTTCGATCTGCAGCTTTTCGCGTCCAAGAAGGGCGCCGGTTCGACCCGTAACGGCCGCGATTCGAACGCCCAGCGCCTCGGCGTGAAGCGGTTCGGTGGTGAGCGCGTGCTCGCGGGCAATATCCTCGTGCGTCAGCGCGGCACCAAGTTCTATCCCGGCGAGAACGTCGGCATCGGTAAGGACCACACGCTCTTCGCGCTGATCGAAGGCACCGTTGAATTCTCGTCACGCCGCAACAAGAAGCAGATCAACGTTCGTCCGCTCAGCGCTGCGTAACGCGCTAGAGCTTTTTTAAATGCAGAGGGCCGATTGCGGCCCTCTTTCTATTTCTCACTCACATGCAATTCATCGACGAAGCAGCGATCACGGTAGCGGCCGGCAACGGCGGCGACGGCATTGTTGCATGGCGCCGTGAGAAGTACATTCCCAAAGGCGGTCCCGCGGGCGGCGACGGCGGCCACGGCGGCAGCGTCTATCTCGAAGCAACGCCGGAACTCTCGACGCTCGTCGAGTTTCGTTTCAAACGGCAATTCGCAGCCGACGCCGGCAAGGCGGGCGGCCAATCAAATAAGTCCGGACGGAGCGGAGAAGACTTAACGATTGAGGTGCCTGTCGGAACGATCGTCTATCGCGCGATCGAAGGCAAATCCGAAGCGTTTCTCACGGATCTCGCGCATCCCGGCGATCGCGTGCTGGTAGCCAAAGGCGGCAAAGGTGGTCTCGGCAATCAGCATTTTGCAACGAGCACGCGTCAAGCGCCACGCATCGCGTATCACGGTGAGCCGGGTGAAAAATGCAGCGTGCGTTTGGAACTTCGATTGCTCGCAGATTGCGGCGTCATCGGCGTTCCGAATGCCGGAAAATCCACGCTGCTCTCCGTCGTGACCGCAGCGCGTCCGAAGATCGCTGATTATCCGTTCACGACGCTCGAACCGCAACTCGGCGTCGTGCGCGTCTCCGACGAAGAATCGTTCTTTATGGTCGACGTACCGGGATTGATCGAAGGTGCTCATGAAGGCGCGGGACTCGGCGATCAATTTCTCAAGCACGTGGAACGCACGCGTGCGCTCGTTCATCTGCTCGACGGCGCTAAGCCGCTCGACGAAATTCTTCACGACAAAGAAACGATCGAACGAGAACTCGGCGCGTGGAATCCGAAGCTGCTCGAAAAGCCCACGCTGCTTGTCGTAAGCAAGCTCGACTTACCCGATGCGCAAGAGCGCTTGCGCGAGTTACGCGAGCGCTTCCCCGACGTGCGAGGAATTAGTTCAGCAACACGCGAGGGCGTGCAAGATCTCGTCTACGCGATTTGGCAGACGATCAAAGACGCGCCGATGCCTGAGGTAGTGACACCACCACCCGCGCAGATCGAACTCGTTCCACGCGATGCATTCGTCATCACCCGTGAATCAGACGGTACGTTCGTGATCGCCGGCGAGCGCATCGAGCGGCTCGCGTCGATGACGAACTTCGATTCCGATGAGGCGCTTGCGCGCTTTGAACGAGCGCTTGCAAAGATGGGCGTCGAGAAGAAATTACGCGAACTTGGCGCAGCGGAAGGGGATACCGTCCGGATCGGGCAGTACGAATTCACGTACTCATGAAACTCGGCATCTTCGGTGGGACCTTTGATCCCATTCACAACGCGCATTTGTTCCTCGCTGAATCGGCGCGTCTCATGGAAAACCTCGATCGTGTGCTCTTCGTGCCAACCAAGCTGCAGCACTACCGCAATTCGGCGATCGAGAGCGCGGAGCACCGGTGCGCGATGGTCCTCGGTGCAATCGAATCAAATCCAGGCTTTGCGCTTGAAGATTCCGACCTTCGTCCCGATGCAACGGGCTACACTGCAGATCTGTTGCCGCGCCTCCACGCAAAATATCCCGGATCAACGTTTACGTTCATCATCGGCGCCGATTCGCTCGCGAATTCTACCTGGGAACGCTTCCCCGACGTCTTGGAGAATCTCGAGCGCTTCGTCATTGCTCCGCGCCCGGGCGTTCGCGGCGAAGCACTGCAACGCGTGATCTCCGCGGTTCCCAAGCACCTGCGCGAACGTATCGCCACGCTCAACATGCCGGAGCTTCCCGAGAGCGCGACGCTCATTCGAACGCTCCTCTCGCAGGGACGAAGCGTACGCTATCTCGTACCGGAGGCGGTATGGCAGTATATCGTTGCGCAAAAGCTCTACGGCATCACGCAAGACCCGGTCTTGCGTTAGTCTTCGCGGCAACGCTCGCCGCATGCAGCGGCGCAAACGATCCGCCGAACAACGGACGCATCTGCGCAGCGTATGCAAGCCAAGGTTCGGGCGGCGAAGTCGTTGCGAACGGCGTTATTAGCCATGTGCTCGGAACGCGGCGCGGTCCAAGCGGCGAACACGAAGGCTTCTTACTTAAGCTCGATGGCGATTGCGATCTGCTGCTGCGCGTCGAAACGAACGTAGATCTCACTGGTCCCGTTCCGCTACACGATGGCGAACGCGTCACCGTGAAGGGTGAATACGAATTCAACCCGATGGGCGGGGTCGTGCACTGGACGCATCACGATCCACGCGGACGGCACACCGGCGGATACGTGAAGACCGATGACGGCACGGTCTATCAATAACGCGGGCGACCTCGGCTCAAACGCTCTTGAGGATGCGTAAGACGGTTTCGATCGTGCGCCACGTTCGGGTTGTGGCCGGTACCCCGATCGCCGCATCGATTTTTCCAAGGTAAGAAATCGTCTTCATGTGCTTTCGATAAAAACCGAACACGAATGGTCCGTGGCGACCGACGATGCGAACGTACCACTCTCCCTTTTCGGGAATCGAAATCGGCATCGCAGGCAGATGACGCGCCGGCGCGCATAAAACACTTACGAACGGAACCATATCGGCCGCTCGCGACGCGGGAAACGGATTACTCTCCTCGAGCGCTAGGACCTCGCGCGCATCACAAATAGCGACGTGCGTGTCGAACGGCAAGCGCTCGAGCAGTTCTTGCCGAAACGTTTCTCGAGAGACGCGCCCGCGCACCACATAGAGGCCTGTGGCTCCCACATTCACGACATCGTACGCCGCGAGCTCCTGTGCAAGGAGCGCCGGCCGAAACCGGCGGTGTCCGCCGACGTTGACGCCGCGAAGAAACGCTACGAGCACTCCGCTATCGCTGCGATCGATACTTTGAGTCCGGGAACGCGCACCGGCAACTTTGCGCCTTGTCGTGCGGGCGGATTGCTCGGAAACCAGCGCATCCACTCCTCGTTCATCCCGGCAAAATCGTCCTCGTCGGCGAGTACGACGGTAACGCTCACGATACCATCCATCGAACTGCCGGCAGCTTCGAGAATAGCCGCAATATTTGTTAGACATTGACGCGTTTGTTCTTGAATCGTCGTGCCGGTGATCTGCCCCGTTTGCGGATCCGCCGGTGCCGTGCCGGAGACGAATACCAAACCTGCGGCTTTTACTGCCTGGCTATACGTGGGCGGCGGCTTCGCCGCTTGTGTCGTCGAGACAATCTTGCGTGACATGTGCATCACTTCTTGCACGGTAGGTAGACGTCGAAAATCGTGTCGCCGACGGCGCGACCGTAGTGTGGTTCCGTGGCGAGACCTTGTAATACCGTTCCCGTCGGTAAAACGCGTTCTTTCGCACGCGCATGGTTCTTGTCGAAGCCGAGAACGAGCGTCCCCGATAGCACCGTATAGATCCCGTAGACGTTGTTGACGTGCCAAGGGTACACAAAACCATTCGGAAACTTGTTGCGAACGAGCACGTCACACCGATCTTGAGCTTTGCCTCGAAGGAATGCTTCCTGGGCACCGGCCGGAACGCCCTTTACCACTAGTGCGTGCCAGGGCACGTCCTGTGGCAACGTGTAAATCGATTGCGAGGCAACAACCGCGGCGAGCAACAAGCTGTTGAAACCGATCACGGACACCTCCTACGAATAGCGCGTGCTGCGCGCGAAACGAATGCTTGCGATGATAAAGATGATCGCGCCGTACGCAACCATGAGCACGGCCGAGGGCCAAAGTTGATCCAAGCCGGCCCCGCGCACGATGATGCCGCGCAGAATTTCAATGTAGTACGTTAGGGGAATGAAATACCCGAAGATCTGCATGGGCACCGGCATCAGCGAGCGTTCGAAGACCGCCCCGGACACCAGCACCGATGGTAGCAGAACGAAGATCGCCATCAGTTGCGCCTGAATCTGCGTTTGAGCAATCGTTGAAATCAAAAGCCCGAGGCCCAGCGAAACGCTCAAGAATGCCAGGGACAATATAGCGAGCAACAAACTGTTGCCGGCGACCGGCACGCCGAAAATAAATCGCATGCCGAATACGAGCGCGATGAATTGAATCGTTGCAACAAACACGTAGGGCAGAATCTTGCCCAGGAGTAACCCTGCGGTTCCGATCGGAGTCACGAGCAGCTGATCGAGCGTTCCGCGTTCGCGCTCGCCGACGATCGCAAGTGCGGTTAGCATGATCGTGATGTTTTGCAGCACGAGCCCGATCAAACCAGGGACGAAGAAGTTCGCACTGCGCATAGCCGGATTGAACAGCACGGTGGGACGCACTTCGAACTCGGTAGGCGCGGAGATCGTGAAATACCGCAGCGGCATTCCGGCGAGTGCGACCGAGGATCCGTATGCAACTTGTGCGATCGCCGAATCAGATCCGTCGACATAGGCGCCAATCGCCGGATGACGTCCGGCTGCGAGATCGGCCGTGAAATTCACGGGAATATCGAATGCGACCCGCACGCGTCCGCCGACGATCGAGTCGATCAGCGCGTTTCGCGACCGGACGACTTGCACGACCTTGAACGTTCGCGAACCGACGATGCCGTCGAGAAACGCCTGGGCGCCCGGACCGGGATCCTCGCGAAATACTGCTGACGGCACGTCGATCACCGTCGTGTTGATGGCGTAACCGAGTAAGATCAGCTGGACCAACGGAACGCCGACTGCGAGCGCAAGCGTGGTCGGACTGCGCAAGATCTCGCGTAGTTCCTTATACACGACCGCGCGCATCCCCGAAAAGTCGAACAGATTTCCCATTACGCCGCCGCCGCCCTTGCACGGGTCAGTGCGACAAACGCATCTTCAAGTGAAGGCTCGATATCGTTCACACGTGAGAGATCGAGCCCGACGGCGCTCGCAACATCGGCGCGCGTTACGCTTTCATCGACGACGACGTGAATGTCACGGCCGAAAATCGTCGCTTCGCGCAGCCCCTTCACATCGTGAACGCGCCGGAACGCCTCCATCACGTCGTCCGTCTGCACGGCATAACGGTGCGTTCCCGGCGGCGTTACTTCGGGCAACGCGCAGATTTGTGCGGGTGACCCCTGCGCGAGGACGTCTCCGAGAAAGATGTACGCAAGCGTGGAGCAGCGTTCGGCCTCGTCCATGTAGTGCGTCGTGACGAAAAACGTCTTACCTTCGGCCGTGAGGCGGAAGAGTAGATCCCACAGATCGCGCCGTGCGACCGGATCGATGCCCGCCGTTGGTTCGTCGAGAAACACGACCGCCGGATCGTGCAAGAGTGCGCACGCGAGCGCCAACCGCCGTTGCCATCCGCCGGAGAGCGCGCTAGCGAGATAGTTGCGATAGCGCTCGATTCCAACGATGTCGATGACGCGCTTTTTGCGCTCGCCGCGGCGCTCATTTACTCCGTACGCGCGCGCGTAAAACTCGAGATTTTCATCCACTGTGAGATCGCCGTAGAGCGAAAACCCCTGTGCCATATAGCCGATTGAGCGGCGCACCTGCAGCGACTGTTTCTCGATATCGTATCCCGCAACAGTCGCCGTTCCGGCGGTCGGCCTTACGAGTCCGCAGAGCATCTTGATCGTCGTCGTTTTGCCGCTGCCGTTGGGACCGAGAAAGCCGAAGATGGTACCGGCTTCGACCGAGAACGTCACGTCGTTGACGACGACGTGCTCATCGTATTTCTTCGTCAGGCCTCGGATGTCGATCGCGTTCACGGAACGTCGACCGAGACGGTGGTGCCGGAGAGCAGCTTGCGATCCGGATCGTGGATGCGCACCTTGAGGCCGTAGACGAGCTGCGCGCGGTCATCGGCCGTTTCGACGTTTTGTGGCGTAAATTGGGCGTTGCGATCGAACGACTCGACGTGTCCGTCGAACGTTCCCGCACCCGAATCGGCGCGGACCGTCAGACGCTTTGCCGTGCGAATCCGTTCGAGGTCGCGCTGCGCCACGTAAATGTAGGCGTACGGATCGCCGGTCGCGTCGATAACAGCGGCCGTTTGATTTGCATTGAGCATATCGCCGCGATGCAGACTGAAGCTCGATACGACACCGTCGACCGGCGAGCGAATCACCGTCTCATCGAGACGAGCCTGCGCCCGCGCGACGGAGGCGCGCGCATTTCGGTCTTGTGCGTACGCTTGCGCGATCTGTTCCGGACGAGTGCCGTTCGCAAGGGTGCGGTATCCCGCGTGAGCCGACCGCGCGTTACCGAGCGCGGCGGCCGTCTCGCCGGGGAGATCGGCCTTTACTAACTGGTCGTATTGCGCGAGCGCCTGCGCGGTTCGCGCCTTCGCTTGATCGTAGGACGATCGCGCCTGGTCGTACGCCTGACGGGACACGTCGCCGGTCTGCACCAATGCGCCCATGCGGTCGAAGTTCAGATGTTGCATTCGTTCGTCGGCGCGCGCCGTGTCGATCGCCGCTTGAGCCGCCGAAATGCGTGACTGCGTTCCCGTGACGGTCTGCGCGTAGCTCGCTTGCGCCGCTTTACTCGTTTCTCGCGCCTGTCTGATGTCGGTTTTGATTGCGCCGTTGCGCTGTTGCTCCAGATTTGCCGCCATCTGCGCGGCTTGCCCTCGCGCCTGATCAAGCTCCGCCTGAAGAATTGCCGGATCGAGCCGGACCAGTACGTTCCCGCGGCGGACAGGCGAACCGGCTTGAACGTACACCGCGACGACGCGACCGCCGAGCTGGCTTCCAACTTGAGAGAATTCCGTCTGCACCGTGCCGCTGTAATGCGGTTTTTGAGCGCCACATGCCGTCACCGTGAGACTCGCAACAAAAAGCAGCAGGCGCGTTCGAGCGGCTGTCCGGTGCACCATCACTGTCGAGTCTACCGGAGCCCCCCAACAGCATTGAGAAGAACCGGCGAATGCAAATCGTTCTCGCGAGCGCCTCTCCGCGGCGGCTCGAACTCCTGACCTCGCTCGGGCTCGACGTCCGCGTTCAACCAAGCAGCTATGAAGAGCCGGACGACCCCGACGCAACGCCGTTGGAGCTCGCTCGGCGGCATGCGCGCGCAAAAGCCCGCGACGTTCGCGAGGCGGTCGGCGACGGCGCGCTGATCGTTGCGGCCGACACGGTCGTAGACCTCGACGGCACAGCACTCAATAAGCCGCTCGATAGCACGGATGCCGTGCGCATGCTTTCGCTGCTATCCGGGCGAGAACATCAGGTGCACACGGCGTTTGCTCTCGGCGTTCCCGGGCGGACGGAACTGGTCGAGGACGACTCGACCACACGAGTGCGTTTCTATGCGCTAAGCGCGGAAGAAATCGGCGATTACGTCGCGTCCGGTGAACCAATGGACAAGGCCGGCGCCTATGGAATTCAGGGCCGGGCGGCGGCGCTCGTGGAAGCAATTACCGGCGATTTTTATACCGTCATGGGGTTTCCGCTCGGTCGCTTCATTCGCACCTTACAACGATTAGGTTTTTCTCTGCCGATAACGAAGAAAACGCCGTAATTATGGCATTGTAACGAGGCTATCCGGGGGCCGTCATTTTTACCTATCGCGACGAACGCAAGTTATTTGCGCTCATAACCGTCATTATCGTAGCCGCGTTGGTTGCGATATTGCAGATCAACGCAGAGCGATCGGGCAATGAAAGCCCGCTGACAACTGCGGTAATGAGCCTTGCCTCGTTTATCGAGACTGCAACGAGCGTTACGGTCAGCACCGTGCGCGGCGCGGGAACGAGCGTCGTCTCGATTCCGCAACTGGCAACAGAGAACAAAGAGCTTCGTACGCAAAACCAATCGCTGCAGCAAGAGAACACGCGTTTGCATGAGCTTGCATCACAGTATGCAGCCGAAGCGAGCGTTCGGCCCATCATCGATACCGCTCCGGGCGGCGTCGAAGCGCGGGTCGTCGGCTTTCCGCCGGAGAACGAGTCGCGCACGGTCACGATCGATAAGGGCAGCAGCAGCGGCATTCACAAAGATGACGGCGTGCTTGCATCCGGTGGCGTCGTCGGGCGCGTCGAATCGGTGACGCCGTTTGCGAGCAAGATCGTGTTGATCACCGACTATACGAGCCGCATTCCAGCCGTTACGCGTCGCGGACGGTATTGGGGAATCGCGCGCGGCAATCTCTCGAGCGTTCGCGTCGAGTACATTCCGCAAGATGCGAAGATCAAAGTTGGTGACGTCGTCGTCACCGGCGAAGGCCGATCGTTTCATTCAGGTGTTCCGATCGGTACCATCGCACGCATTGAACGTGGCGATGCAACACTGTATCAAACTGCAATTCTGAAACCGTCCGTCGATATCGGCGCCCTCGATCGCGTTGTCGTTGTCCCGAAATAGATTACAGCTCTCACGTCCGATTGCTCCGACGTGGTGGGTTTCCGCACTTTGGTTAATTGTCGCTGCACTCGTGCAAGTCACGCTCGTGCATCTGCTCGCGTTCCGCAACGTCGTGCCGAGTCTTGTGTTTGTTGCCGTGGTGTGGTATGCGATTCGCGTCGACGTATGGCAAGCGGCGGCGTATGGACTTGCTGCGGGCGCAATCGAAGACATGCTTGCAACCGGCACTGGCGCCGCATTTACGATTTCCACGCTTGTCGGCGCAGTGAGTGCACAAGTGATTTCGCGCGGCTTCTTTGCAGATTCGTTTCCCCTCGTCGCGACGATTACCGTTGCGGCGACGTTCGTTCGTCAACTAGTGTTTTGGGTCGTGTGGGGATTCGAAGGCTATCCACCGGGTCTGGCCACGATGCACTTTCACGAAGCTGTAATTCAGTCCGTCATGAACGCTATCGCGATGATGATTGTCATGATTGCGCTGCGCCGCTATAGCGACTACTACTTATGATCATCGACCGCCGGCGCGTTCCGCGCATCACCTGGCAGAAATCGCCGTGGCGCATCGCCGGTTTTACGGCGATAATTATGGCCGCGGTTATTGCCCTGATCATTCGCCTCGTGCAAGTGCAAGTGGTTCAGGGTGAAGCGTTTCGCTCGGCCGCACAAGCAAATCAGATTCGTTTGATCGAAGTCGCTGCACCACGCGGCATGATCCGCGACCGCTACGGAAACGTCATGGTGCGCAGCCGCCCCTCGTTCGTCGTCGGCTTGATTCCCTCCGAAGTCACCGACGTGAAGGGCGAACTGCATACACTTGCGTCGATCCTCGGTGTGCCGGAGTCGTCGCTGTGGGAGCAGCTGCTCCATCATCACGGCGTCAACTACAAGAATTTCGACGAAGTGCAAGTCTACGAACCGTACGGTCCCGTCATGCTGGCCACTGATCTTCCTGTTCCGAAAGTCGCGCGTCTGTCGGAGCAATTGACCGACATGCCCGGCGTCGATTTGGAAGTCCAACCGATTCGTGATTACCCCTCGGGCCCGGTCGGTGCCGCCGCTTTCGGCTACGTCGGTCAAATTACCGAATCCGAATACAACAAACGCAAGAGCGACGGTTACACGCCGAACGACGTGATCGGCAAAGACGGTCTCGAGTGGACCTACGACAAGTACTTGCGCGGCGTTCCCGGCGGACAACAAGTCGTCGTCGATGCGCAAGGCCAGGTCGTGCCCAGCATCAAGCTCCCGTCGCGCCAAGCGGTCCCCGGCGATACGCTGGTCACGACGATGGATTGGCGCTTGGAACAGATCGTGCAGCAAGCGTTGGTCGACGGCGTTCAAAAGTGGGCCGGCAAGAAGAAACTTGCGGCCGGCGTGGTCGTCGAAGATCCGTGGAACGGCGGTATTCTTGCGATGGCAAGCGTGCCCGAATTCGATCCGAACGACTTCGCCGCAAACAACTGGAAAAAAGTTTCCAAGTATCTGCTCGACCCGACCGATCCGCTCTTCAACAACGCGATCGGTGCGGCAACGCCGACCGGATCGACGTTCAAAATGGTGACCGGTAGCGGCGTGCTTTCGGACGGTTTGGTTAAACCGAACGAAGTCGTCTACGACAGCGGCGCGTGGAATTGCGGCGGGTACGTTGCACGCGATATTGCTTCCGGCGGCCTCGGCAACACGACGTTCGTTCCGGCGCTCGCCGCCTCGTCCGACGGTTTCTTCTATCAGATGGCGTGGCGTTTAGGGCGTCAGCGTTTGGAGAAGTGGGCGCGCCTCTTCGGTCTCTCGGCGAAGACCGGAATCGATCTGCCGGGTGAAAACGCCGGCAACTGGCCAACGCCGGAATGGGAACTGAAGAACTTCGGCGTCCCAATGGAGCCGAGCGAAGTCTGCATGCTCGGCATCGGTCAAGGCGCCATGCAAGCGACGCCGCTGCAAATGGCCAACATTGCATCCGCGGTGATCAACGGCGGAACGCTCTATCGCCCGCACATCGCAAGCCGCATCGTCGATCCGAACGGTAAAGTCGTCAAAACGTTCCCGTCGGAAATCATCCGCCAAATTCCCGCAACGCAAGCCGCACTCATGTACGTGCGCGAAGGCATGGGGAAGGTCACCGACCCCGGCGGCACCGCGTACGGATGGAAGATCAAAGATCTTCCGTTCTCCGGCAAAACCGGCACCGCCGAAACCGGCAACGGCGCAGGCGCAAACACCACGTGGTTCATTGCGTGGGCTCCGTCGGACCATCCGAAACTCGCAATGGCCGTGTTCGTCGATCGTTCGGGTGGTTACGGCGCTAGCGTCGCAGCCCCGATCGCACGCGACATTCTCGTCAAGTACTTCAAAAAGAGCCCCGAAATCATCCAGTAGCGCGCCCTCGTGTCGGGACTTCGGCGTCATGAAGTTCCGTCCGCGCGTGCTCCTATAACCATGAGTGCAGCGTCGGCGGCTTCGCGTACGGAGTCGTCGGGGTCTTCGTTGCGGATGGTGATGAGTTGTTCGGTGCACCAGGGTTGACCGACCATCACGAGGCGTTCGATGAGATCCATGCGGCCTGAGACGTCGAGTACCGGTTCGGCTGGTGTTTGTACTGTTTGTACTGCTACGGGTTGCGCCTGGATCACTCGGGCTTCGCGTTCGCGCGAGAGCATTGTGCCGATGACGAAGACGATCGCCCCGACGATGAAGAGTGCGACGAGTGTGAGTGCGAGCGGATTACTCGACAGCAATGTGCGCTGCACCGCGCAGCGCTTCGATGACTTGCCCGAGCGCGTCATCGAGCGTACGATTGACGCTTGACGTCAACACGCGATGGAACTCTTCGATCGGAAGTTCGTTGAGAACCGTCAGCACGTTGAGCAACTCCGCGCGATAGTACTCGAGCGAATCGGATCGATTGCCATCATTATAGATCGTCGTACCCAAGAGTTGCGCGTTGATCAACCACGGCGTCACTGCACCAACCGGCGCCGCTTCTAATTCGGGAAGTAACGCACGAACGACATCGAGTTCCACGCTGCCTTCGACGCGAATGATGCCCTCGGGCGGCGCCTTCGGACGCGCAGACGGTGCGAAGATGATGTCGTTGACGAGATTGATCAGCGCGTCGCGGCTCTCGCGATCCTCGAGATCCTTACCGGTGATTTGTAGACGCGGCATGCGCAAGCGCACGAAAAGCTTCTCGAGCGGCGCGCGCATCGCGCGGCTCGCCGATGCGAACGTCGAGCTCAGTTGCGGCTGACCGTCGAGCACGGCTTCGGGGAAGAGCATGCGCATCGCAAAGAGATGCTGGATCAATCCGCCGGCGGAATCGCTGCGCTCGAGCATACGCAGCGTGTGGCCAAGACGTTCCGCCGTGAAATCGACGTAGAGAATCGGTGTCGGCAGTTCTTCCGGCGGCGCTGCGGGCGCCGTGAACGTTTCTGCGTGCTGCGCGACGATTTCCGCAATCGCGCGTGGCGGTTGCGGTTCGATGTGTTCGGGCCGCGTTAGTTGCGGCTCGGGCTCCGGTAACGGCAGCGGCTCGTGCGCAGGTGGTTCGGCGGGGAAGATGCGCGCGATCGAGAGCGGGGTTCCCGCCGCCGATTCACTGAGCGTCGGCTGCGCTTGCACGCGAACGGTCGGTGCGGCGACTGCGAACGTCGTGCCTTCGCCCCATTCGAAGACGGCGCGGGTATCGAGCGGCGTGCCCTCCGCAAGCGGCGACATCACCATCATCTCCCAACGAATGCGCAACTCGACGTTCGGGTTCACATCAGCGAGTACGAGGCCGCGCGCGCACCACAGTTGCGATGCGCCGGCATCGTCGTTAATCGCCATGCCGTTGATCGTCGTCGACGAAGGAACGTAGACCGCAAGATTCGTCGGCACCACGCGAATCGTCAGGCGCTCCGCCGGGCCGTCGCCTTCGTTGCGCAGGCGCACTTCGTAATATAAGCGTTCGCCCGAGTTGACCGCTTCGGACGGAATCGCGAGCAACTGCGAGCTCTGCGCGAACTGTGCTTCCGCGTACGTCGGCACATCCAGCGCGGCGAAAGGTACGGGGCTGATGCCTTTCCCTTGAAGCGCCCCCTCGAGTGCGAGCGTACGATTCCCGCTGACCGCACGAAGCAGACGTAACGTAAGACGGGCTGTGTGCGTGCTCTCCGGCGGAACGTCCGCGAAAGCAAGTCCATCACGGTCGCGACGCGCATCGACCGCACGCTCAACGACGAGTTGCGACGGTAACGTCAGCGACAAACGCGCGTCACGCAAGACGTCGGAGCCGCTGTTGTGCACGTGAACGATTAAATCAACCGTACGATTCGGCCGCAGCGGTTCGTGCGACTCGAGTTCCCACTCCACACGATCGACGGTTGCACGCGAACGCACGACGACCGATGCAGTGCCGAGATCCACGGCACCGTCGGCGTGTTCGAGTACGACCCCGAGCGACGCAGTCGAACGATCCGGAACCTTCGACGCGATGAGTGCATGCACGGTGAAGATACGTTCGTTGTGCGGAACGACGACGCCGAGTTCGACCGGGCCCGTGTAGAGGCTCGGCTCATCGGTGCCTTCGTTCACGCGAATGTCGTTGAGATACAAACCCGGAACGAGTCGCAGACGCACGTCCGATTCCGCCGCCGTTCCGTCGTTGTACGCGTGAACGTCGAACGTCACCTCATCGCGCGCTTGCGTTACGCCTTGATTTGCCGCGACGAAATTGCGCGCGCGGCTGAAACGCGGCGCGACTCGAACCGCGAGGCGACGCGAGAACGAACGCTCGCCGCCCTTCCATCGCAAAGATGCATCGATCGGCAGCACCGTTTGTCCTGGTGCCGGAACTGCCACGGTGGCGGCGATGCCCACTTCCACCATACGTCCCGCTGCAAGTGAACTGAGCGAAAACGTTAGATCCGGAATCGAATCGTCGCTAACAGGCTGTCCGTCCACGTGCGCCGATCCGGGTGCATAGATCAATCCCGCCGGCAGCGCGAACGACATTTGCACCCGTTCGGCGATCCCCGTGCCATTATTCATCGCGCGCAGAATCATCGGCACACGCATGCCCGGCGTTACGGCATCGTCGCTCAACACCGTGAGCGCGGTTTCATCACCGTCGAAATCGACGGGCGATACGACGACGATCTCCGCCGACGAAATCGAAAACTCTGCGGATTCGCGCGAGCCCACCGAGCCCGCCGCTTTAATGCGCGTGCCGTCGGCGAGCGGCGAATTGATCTGCGCTTGATACTCGACGAGTACCGATTGTCCCGGCACAAGGCGCTCGCTCACCACCGTGGCGCTATCGTAATCGAACGCTTCGCCTTCGACGGCAGCAACGACGCGGCCGTCGATGCGCGCGCTGCGCGCAATATACGTCGTAAGTGGCGGCGTCGGCAACATCACGACGACATCGTGCGCGCTCGATGAGCCGCTATTGCGAACGGTCGCGCGAATCGAAATGACGTCGCCTGGGCGCGGCTGCGCGGGCGACGA
>JAMXLG010000202.1 GCA_024281135.1 Vulcanimicrobiia bacterium
TTTACAAGGGCGTCGCGCGTGCGCGCCGGCAAGACAGCCGCAATCGATTGGATTCGGGCTTTACGTCCGATGACGTAACGCTCGCGTGGACGCGTCGATTGAATTGCGGCCAAGACGGTGTTCGCGATAACGTCGGGATCCATGCCTTCGCGTTCTTCGCGCCGCGTCTGCGCAACGATCGCGTCGACCACTTTGCCGTAATGCCCGACGGCTTGGTCCGGCATCGACGCAATGAGCTGATCCTTCGCTTCGCGTCCCTTTTTCCAAATCGGCGTTTTGACCGACCCGAATTCCAAAAGTGAAACGAATATGCCGAATGGCGAGAGCTCCTGCCGAAGCGCGTCGGCGAGGCTCGCGAGCGCACTCTTCGACGCGCTGTATGGTCCGACGAAGGGTGCGGAAAGGCGACCGGCGATGGAGCCGATGAAGACGACTCGACCGGTCGTTTCACGGAGCAGCGGAAGTGCTGCTTGCGCTAGCGCAATCGGCCCGAAGACATTGACTTCGAATTGATGACGTAGGGCTTCGAGCGGCAGGTATTCGAGCGGCCCGGCGACGGCAATTCCCGCGTTGTTCACAATCGCACGCAGCGAAGTTCCGGAAGTGCGTACTGTTTCAACGGCGCGGGTTACATCGGCGGAAATGGTCACATCCAGGATGATCGGACGGATGTTCGGGTGCACGGTGCTCATGCGCTCGCGATCCGCTTCCTTGCGAACGCCGGCGAAGACGAGTGACCCACTTTGCGCCAACCGCATTGCGGTTGCGTATCCGACTCCTGTCGAAGCGCCTGTAACGATGATGCTTTCCATGGGCGGCTGCTTTTGCTACAAGATCAGGACGCCTGCATGCGCCGGTACTGCCGTCTTTGACCTAAGCGGATCCCTTCGGTAATGCGTCCCGGGTGGCGCCGGCGAAGTAATCGCTGTAATCACTGAACCGCTGACGATCCTTGTTGAGGACGACGCCCAGAAGATTGTCGATCCCAAGCTTCGCAAAGTGGCTTACAACGTCTTTGGCGACACGCTCGTCCGTCGCGTTGGCTGCAATGACGAGAGCCGTGCCGTCGACACGCCGCGCGATCGCAAAGCCATCGGCGACGCACGCGAGTGCGGGTGAGTCGATGATCGTCAGCGAGTAGCGTTGCGCCGCTTCGGTGAGCAAGTCATCGAAGCGCGATGATTGAATCAGGGCGAACGGACTTGCGACGCTCTTTCCCGCACTCAGGAGATGAAACTGGGGAGAAATTTCCTGTACGCAGTCGTCGAGGGTGCGTTCACCGGTCAACACGTCCGATAGTCCGCTTTCATTTGGGCGCTCGCCATGAAGGTGTAGCACCGAGCGGCGCATATCGGCGTCCACAAGAAGCACTGGTGGCTGGAGGTTTGAAAGCGCTTTGGCCAAGTTGAAGGCGATCGTCGATTTGCCGTCACCTATTGAGGGGCTCGTGATCGCGAGCGATCGCAGCGGCCGGCGTTTTGACATGCCCAGGGAGACGCATAGATGCAAGAACGCTTCGAGCGTGACGGATTGCACCCACGGCAGCGCGCGCCGGCTGTTGCTCTCCATCAACGGAATCGACGCCATAACCGGCAGTCCGATAACCTTCTCGACATCGGTCGAATCACGAAGGGTTCGCTCGAAATAATCCAGAGCGAAGATCACGAGCGTTGCCAGAATCAACCCGACAATCGGCGCGACCGTAAGGTTTCGAGCGAGGCTCGGCGTCACCACTGCTCCGTCCGCCGTTGCCGGCTGAATGACCGCTACGTCGCTGATCGCAGTCGTCTGCGCAATGGTCGCCTCGGTGTGTTTCTGCTGGAGCGCCTGGAACACGTCCGCGGCCGACTTCGCGCGCTGCTGAAGCGTCCCGAGCTCGATGCTTTTCTGCGGAAGCGCCGTCATAGTTTTCGCTATTTGAATGCTTTGCTGATGCAGTTGGACGAGGTCCGCTGTGTCTGCATTGACGCGAGCTTTAGCGGCGGCTTCTTGTTGTTGAAGTGATTGATAAACAGGATTCGGATTGACGACCGTCTCGTTGGTCGGTGCGCCGCTCGACTGCGCTGCTATCTGGCTGCGCAACGCATCGCGCTGCTGAACGAGCGCCACGACTGCCGGATGCGCTTCGGTGTACTGTTCGCGCGCGATGGCTAGCTTCGATTCCACTTGCGCGAGATTGGTCTTCAGGTCCGTCAGGATCGGGTTGCTGCCCGCCGGCATTCCGCCCATTTCTGAACGCAGGCTCGAATCGAGCGCCTGTGCCCCTTGCAAATCGAGCGTAAGGTCCTGAATCTTCGCTTGAACCTGTCCCTCTTGTGCGACGACCTGTTGTGTCTGACTGGTTTCCTCGATAATCCCGTTTCGTGCTTGGAAGTCCGCAAGACTGTTTGCCGCATCATGCATGCGCTTTTCCGCGCGCGGCAACTCCGCGTTTAAAAACCCGAGTGCACCCGTCGCTTGGCCTTGCACATACGTGCGCTCCGTGTCGGTGAAGACCTTGGCAAATTCATTGGCAATCCGCGCGGAGTCTTCGGGATTCGACCACTTGAACGAAAGATCGAGGAGGGCCGTATTCGTCACGGGTGTTACCGTAACGCGGCTCAAAACATTGCTCGGCGTCGTTTGCAGCCCAAGATTCTTCACAACGGTATCTGCAATGCTTTGTTGTTGCGCAAGTGCCGCGAAGGTTTCCGCCGTCTGCACGCCGCTCTGCACCAAGAGCGCGTTCAAAATCGGCAGTGCCGTATTTCCGCTACTGCTACTTTGTCCCGAATTACCTGCCATGAGGCGAACGGTTGTCGTGTACGACTTCGGCGTGAGAATCGTGAGGAGGGCGACGATCGCAACGAAGCCCACCACGATCGCGAGAAATAAACGTTTGCGGCGCAGTAGCGAACGCCAGAAAACGAGCAACTCGTGCTGGGCCGACGCGTGCGCCGTTTCGCTCTGTCGAGGGGCTGGGGCGGGTTGAATTGATGCAGGCGTCCCCAGCGGGGAAATGTACGACATCAGAAGCCTTTGCACGGAGCAGAAGTGCTTGGATCATCATACGTCGACCGCGGCAAAGGCCGTAGAACTCCCCAGCCTATTGCGCGAGTCGAAGGTCCCGAGCGATAAGGACATTCGGGTTCTCCGCCTATGAGCGCACGCGAACCCTCCGGCGTTTGACGACATTACGGGCAAACACACCGAGTTGACCGGCGAAAAGCGCTAGGCTCACGTTTTGGATGATCATCGTGACGAGCGTGATCAACGCAATGGTTTTGAGATTCAAGCGCAAGAGTGCGCATACTGCAACGATGAGCGGCAGCACACCTGGGAGGATGCCGGGCAGTGCCAGCAGGACCGCCGGACGATAAGCGACGCCGTATCGAAACGTACGCATGACCTGTTTATACGTTTTCAGGGGGTCGAGTTTCGCGTGCGAACGCGAGCGCTCGCTGCTCCACCGGAGCTCGGCTGGAATCTCCGCCACGACGGCGCCGTTCTTGATTGCCTTGAAAAACAGCTCCGGATTAATTTCCATGCGATCTTCGATCGTCTCGATGTTCCTGAAGAAATCGACGCGATACGCGCGCACCATGCAGGTGAACGTCGCGTAGCGGCCATTGGTTGCAAACGAGAGAAATCGATTCGCTTCGCGGCTAAGCATCCGACGTAGCCACGGCACTCCCACAACGGAGCCGCCGTGCATGTACGCCGAGGCGAGAACCAAATCGGCATTGGTCCGCTCGAGTTCTACGAGCATATCGATAATGATCTGAGGACGGTACGAGAGGTCTGAGTCGTACATAACAACGACTGAACCGGCCGCTGCGGCAAAGCCGCTGCGAAATGCGGCGCCCAATCCGCGATTCGCCCCGTGCCGGATCACGCGAAGATTTTCATGCG
>JAMXLG010000203.1 GCA_024281135.1 Vulcanimicrobiia bacterium
TATGCTGATGGTCGCGATAGGTATAACCTTGACCGTTGGTTTCAAAGAAAAGCTGGTCGATGACGTTGATGTCGCTCTTCTTCTCTCCGTCTTTCGGCGTGAAGCCGGCCTTGGCGAAATCGATGTAGGCGTTGGGGGCGGGGTCTGAGTCGGTCACGCTCAGCGCGATGCGATCCCCCGCATGCGAAACCACCGGTCCGGAAACGCCTTGCTTAATGTGAGTGAGTTGCACGATCTTCGCGGTCGCGAGCGTGTAGCGGTAAAGCTGCGGCTTCTGTTTTTCGACCGTCCTGACGAAGACGAAACTGCGGCCGTCGGGCATCCACGCGTAATCGCCGTCGCCGACGTGCTTCGTCACGTCGTGCGTCAGGTTTCCGTTTGAAACGTCGACGAGCTCGATCGTCCGGTCATAGGTGTTCTTTGGACCGTCCATCCGCGACGCCTCGACGAGCACGTGCGTGCCGTCGGGCGATATGCTCGCGTTGCTCAAGAACGTGACCTTGAAAAGGTCCTCCGGCTGAACCGGGGCCGCCGCCACCGCGGCGATCGGCGAGAATGCTAATATGAGGAGTGCAACAGCTGACAAACGCATGCTGGATATTTTTTACGTGCCCTTCGCGGCGCCTGCATAAAAAATCACCTTGAAGATGGCCTGCGGCACGGTCACGAGCGCGTTCGGGTTACCGTAGGCTATGTAGAACTCGCTATTACGCAGCCGCAGGTGGTAGGCGATCGAGACGTTCGAGCACTCCCCGATGCAGTTGCCGCCGCCGTTGGGAAGCGGCGGACTGCCGATAACGCGCCGTAAGCCGATCGCAAACGACGAGTTGCTGCTGATCTGGTAGGCGTAAGCCAAACTCTCGAACCATTGAATATTATTGACAATCGGCGCCGGCTGCCATTGCTGGGTAGAGTCGAGCGCCATCGTAAGCGCGCCCCGGTTGCCGACACGAATGGTCGTCGTCCGAAACCATGTGTCCAGCCGGCCGGCGCCGTACCGGCCGGTGTTGTAGGTCAGCTGCGTGGGATACGACGACGTCCCATGATTCGGAAAGTTTCCCGGATTATTGGTCTGCAAGCCGCTGTCGTAAGTGACTTGAAAACCGCCGGCTTGAGTGATCGGCGTCAAGAGCGAGTTGAAACGCCAATAGTTTGAGCCGGTAAAAACCTGAACGTCGAGCGCGTGCTTGGTGAGGATGTCGAGGAGAAGCTGATTGTCGCTTTGCGAGATGCCGTAGAGCGGCCCTTGGAACCTGTCGACGAAACCCGATAGGCCGGCCGACGTGAGACTGTCGTTGCTGTCAAAATCCCAGATCTTTGCCATATAGAGAGCATATCCGGCGATGCCCGGGTGTGAGACGAATCCGTCGGTCGGGTTATAGTACTCGCCGACCTTGCGTGTCGCGCCGAAGAATCCGAACGTCTGATTTGCCCAGCCGCCACCGGCCTCGTAGTATTGGCCTTCTTCCGGCACGAGGACGTTCGTTCCTGAGTTGTTGCCGTAATTCGCGTAGAGGCTAAGATGCTTGAGATCGGACCACGAGACGCCGGTCTCGGTAGCGAAGTCGCTAAACCCCGGCATGGTGACTGCGACGCGTTGAATACTCGCATTCCAATTCGTGCCGGGTGAAGTATAGTTGAGCACGCTTGCCAGGTCGTTGCGAGTGCCACCAATCGCATCAAAGCTAGCAAAGCCGAACGGACCCTGTTTACCCTCGACCGCATACCCTTCCGACGGCGTCGGAATCGCCGGCGTATAAAGCGATTGGATGTTCTGGCACGCATCGCAGTTGAACTGGTTGTAGAAACTTGCTCCTTGCGTGAAGAACGGGCGCACCTCGTTGTAGAACCGCTGATAGACGGTCGGCACGATCGTCTGCTGGTCGAGCTCGACGTTCGAATAGTCGGGGTGAAAGGTCGAGTAGAACGACGCGGTTGGCGTGATCGGAATCGAGAGATCGGCGCCGACGCGCGAGGTTGAGCCCCCAATCGTCTTGCTGGCCGCCTCGCCGAGCGCGTAGAATGCGGCGCGCGGCTTTGGGCGCGCGAATCCGACGTTGAGCTGCGGCAACGCGAGGCTGCCGGCGTGGGCGTAGTCGGCGTTTCCGTAGTTGTCGGGCTGCATCTGAACGGAGTTGTACGACCAGACTTGCTGCTCGCCCGTCGCGCGAATGTAGCGCACGAACTGTGCCTTCCACACGCCGCCGTGCGCGTTGCGGATCACATCGAGCGGAATCCGCATCGTGACCGTGTAGCCGGCACCGTGCGCCTCTCCCTGCGTCTCCCAGTTCGGCGAATAAGCCGTGTTCTCGGAAGAGAATGCGTAATGCGTCCCGTTCGGCGTCACGTAGAACTGATAGAAGTAACCGCTGACGCCGTTTGGCCACAGGTCGACCCACACCGCGTCATCGCTGCCTTGGCCGACGTCGTTCGTGTGCTGCGCCGCCGCGATCGGTTCGTGCTGCGTCGCGTCGAACCGCAGATAGAGGGCGTGTCCGTCGGTCGTTATCCAGGCTTTAGTTGGTTCGCTTGCGGGGCGCGAGCGGACCGCGTCCCATGTGAGTTGGCAGTTCGCCGCTTCCGCCCAGTCCGTCGCCGGCGCTTTGGGATCGAGCGACGGATCGGCCCCCTTTGGCACCGCGAGGTGCGGATAAGCTAAGGCGTGCGCGGTCGTTACGGCGATCGCGACCGCGTAGGCTAGCGCGCAAAGCGTGGCCCGCATCAAAGAATCGCGCCGTCCAGATTCGAGTTGCTGCCGCGCCGCAGCGTCGCGGCGTCGACGGGTTCGCAGAGGCGCGACTCGCGGCCGCCGGTGCAGAGCCGGGCTCCGCGCAAATCCGCGCCTTGTAAATTTGCGCCGCGAAAATCGGCACAGCCGATCCGGCCGTCTTCGTTACGCGAGCAGAGCCGCGTGTTGCGAAGGTCGGCCTGGCGCAGGTCGGCATTGACGAAATCCACGCCTTGCAGATCGGCCCCGGCGAACCGAACGCCACGCGCGGCAGCATCGCGCAGATCGCTTCCAACGATCGAGACACCGGAGAGGTCGCGACCCGCAATCGAAGCGCCACGCAGGTCGCAACCGATGCAGCGCCGGAGCAGCCCTCGAAGATCCGCATCGTCGAGCCCGCTAGTGGCATCGCGCAGATCGACGCCGGTCAAGTTCGTTGACCCAAATCGCGCGCCGTGCATTTGCGCTCCCGAGAAGTCGGCGCCGGTGAGATTCGCCTCGCGAAGGTCCGCGCCGCGCAGGTCGGCCTGACGAAAATCGACGCCGACGAGCTTAGCGGCGTGCAAGTTCGCATTGCGTAAATCCGCACGCGCGAAGTCGACTCCGACATACGAAACGCCGGCCAGATTGGCACCACGCAGGTCGCGGCCCGCGAAGGAACATCCCATGCAGTTTGTGGGAAGCCCTACGGCAGCGGCGAGCATCAGCGCGATCATTCTCCTTTCCTCCATTCTTGAGCAGCGATTGGCGCGCACCGAACCAAGCCTACCAATCGCAAGGCGTTTTCAGATCAGTCGGTTTACCAGGGCGCGCTAAACTGAGCGCGCCCTAAACCTATGGCTTGGGGGTTGCTTCGTTCGAAAAATCCATGCCGATCAACTTCGTTTTCGAAAGGTCGACGTGCCGGAGGTCTACGCCGCTCAGATCGCATCCGTTGAGTGTCGCTCCGGCAAGGTTCGCACCATCGAGGTTCGCCCCGCTGAAAT
>JAMXLG010000204.1 GCA_024281135.1 Vulcanimicrobiia bacterium
TGAAGCGTCACCCGTTCGACGTCGAACTTCTTCGTATACCTCCGGGGAAGAAGCCGTATCCGCATCACGCGCACAGCACTCAGTGGGAATTCTATCTCGTCGTTTTCGGCACGGGGCTAGCGCGAGACAAAGAAGGCACCACGCGGGTCATCGCCGGCGATGCGTTGCTCTTCATGCCCGGCGAGGCTCACCAATTCATCAACGATAGCAACGAAGATCTTCTTGTCTATGTGATCGCGGACAATCCGTTCAACGATCACGCGCACTACCCCGACAGCAACAAGTGGTCGGTGAAGATTCCCGAGCGGCGTGTGTTCCGCGGAGATCCCCTAGACTACTTCGACGAAGAAGAATGAATCGCGGTCAGTGGATCGGCTCGGGCGTCGCAGCCGCTGCGTTACTGTTTGCATCGGGCGTTGCCTACCGCGCACTGGATGAAACAGATCGCGAAATTCTCACGGCAATTCTCCCGGTTCTCCTCGCCGGATCGCTTCCGATGGACGAAGATGCGCTGCGCAAGGCCATCGAGGGTTTTGACACCGCGATCGCTGGATTGACGCCGAGCGTTCAAGGCGAAGTTGCGCAATTGTTCCTGATCTTGCGCAGTCCGCCGCTTCGTATGATTACGACAGGCGTCATGCGGCCGTGGCATCTCGCGAGCAACGAGGAGATCGCGCGGTTTTTAAATGGCTGGCGCTACAATCGGATCGCGAGTTTGCGCAGCGCCTACGATGCCTTGCACCAAACGGCCTACGCTGCGTGGTATAGCTTTCCACAATCGTGGCCGCAAACTGGTTACCCGGGACCTCCGAAACTCTCGTGAATATCTACGACGCATCGCGCTTCGAGAGCGACAAGCGATTTGATGTCGACGTCGTTATCGTCGGAACGGGCGCGGGCGGCGGCACGTCAGCCGAGATTCTAAGCCACGCGGGATTGCGCGTATTGATGGTGGAGGAAGGTCCGTATTGGACGGCAGCCGATTTCAAGATGCTCGAAAGTCAGTCGTATCCCAATCTGTATCAAGAATCCGCAGCACGAAAAACCAAAGATAAAGGCATCAACATCTTGCAGGGCCGTTCCGTCGGCGGTTCGACGACGGTGAATTGGACGAGCAGTTTTCGCACGCCGCCCGCGACGCTCGCGTATTGGCGGGAACGCTTCGGGTTGCGCGAGTTTACCGTCGACGGTCTCGCGCCGTGGTTCGAGCGCATGGAGCAGCGGCTCAATATGAAGCCGTGGGCGGAACCGCCGAACGCGAACAACGATGTGTTGCGTCGCGGCGCGGCCGCACTCAGCATTCAGACCGCCGTGATTACTCGCAACGTGAAGGGCTGCGGGAATCTTGGCTATTGCGGGATGGGTTGTCCGAAAAACGCCAAGCAGTCGATGCTCGTCACGACGATTCCAAGTGCGCTCGACCACGGCGCTATTTTGCTGAGCCGAACACGCGCGCAACGCCTGATCGCTGATTCACGTGGGCGCGTAACAACGCTCGAGTGCGTTGCGATGAATGCAGACGGCATCTATCCGAGCGCACATCGCGTGACGATTCACGCGCGGCATTTCGTCCTTGCAGGCGGCGCAATCGGCTCGCCGGCCCTGCTGCTGCGAAGCAATCTTCCCGATCCGTACAAGCGCGTCGGGACGCGAACGTTCCTACACCCGACCGTGGTTTCTGCAGCCGTGATGCCTGATATCATCGATCCGTTCTCCGGTGCACCGCAATCGATTTATTCCGATCATTTTCTCCACGTCGATCCGATCGATGGACTGATCGGATATAAACTCGAAGTGCCTCCATTGCATCCGGTGTTGACGTCGAGCACGTTGACTGGATACGGCATACAAGCCGCGCAAGCTATGGAGAACATGCGCTACACAAGCGCAATAATTGCGCTCCTTCGCGACGGTTTCCACGAGCAGAGCGTCGGCGGCGTGGTGGAATTGAAGAGTGACGGCACGCCGGTGCTCGACTATCCCATGACAGATTATGTTTGGGACGGTGCACGTCGCGCGCTTCTCACGATGGCGGAGATTCAATTTGCCGCCGGTGCGCGCTCGGTGCTTCCGCTTCATGAGAATGCGACGCCGTATTCATCACTCACGGAGGCTCGCTCGGCGATCGCCGGCTTCCCGATGGAGATTTTGCGTACCCGCGTCGTGAGCGCGCACGTGATGGGCGGCTGCGGGATGGGCGCCGATCCGAGGACCTCGGTCGTCGATGGATACGGGTCGCACTACCACGTGGAGAACCTATCCGTCTTTGACGGTTCGGTCTTCCCGACGAGCGTTGGCGCGAACCCGCAGCTCTCCATCTACGGCATCGTGGCCCGCAACGCGACCCGGCTCGCGCAGCATCTGACGTAGCGTCTCCCTGCCGGCTTTTACCGGAAGG
Source organism: Vulcanimicrobiia bacterium (assembly GCA_024281135.1). Next base: position 2,399 of record JAMXLG010000204.1, read on the forward strand.
CCAAAGGCCCAGCCCGGTTCTTGTATAAGCGTCGAACGTACCACCACGCTCTGTCACGTAGGAGAACGACGACGACTATGCCGGAATTGCGCGAGTTTCTCGAGCTGCCGTACACCGAACTCGAAGAGATGAACCTGGCTGCAAAGCAGCAGCGCAAGAATCGGGTTTC
>JAMXLG010000205.1 GCA_024281135.1 Vulcanimicrobiia bacterium
AACAGGCGCACCGCTCTCGCCAATTGGAACCGCAGCTCCCGGCGAACGATCCGAAGGAGCCGCGAGCGGTAACAATATTGGGGCCTACGCCGGAACCGGCGGAGCATTTCGCATTCTTCCGAGCGCCGTCAGCAGTTTTGATACAAACAATGCGGTGCCGTTTAACGCGTTGACGACATTTTCACTTTTTTATCGTGACGGTATTCCGCAAAATGCCAGCAGCGTCCATTGTTCCGATAAATCTGCGACACCGCCGTTTCTTCAAGGAGCGATGACGAATTGAACCGTTCGTTGGCAGTACTTTTTGCGTTCCTCGCGACGGGCGCTGCAAGCTGTGGCGGCGGCGGATCATCGCCTACACCGGATGCTTCTGCTACCCCGACGCCGTTTGTACCGCAGTCACCGAACCCATCGCAACATCTCTACGTCGGCTATGCATCGGTTCAAAACGGATCGGCGGATTATGCCGTCGCAATTTACCAATTGCCGCTGAGCAGCGGCAGCGTTCCGACAGCGGTCCTTCCGGGAAACAATAATCTTCAGGCGTTTGCCGTCGATCAATATCGCGGCACCGCCGCGGAAATTGTCGGCTCCGGAACGTTCGGCGTCGAAACGCTGGAGATCGTTCCGAATATCGGCACAGCTAAACCAAAGGTGTCGATCGCGTCGGGTCCCGCAACCCTTACGGCTGCGCTCGCCGGCGCTATCAACTTCGATCCCGGCGGAAACCTTTGGATTCCCACAACGCAAGATCTGCGCGAATTCTCACCGCCCTTTGTTTCCTACAGCACGGCCGCGACGGTGATCCCCAACGGTGCTCCATCGACGTCGTATGCAAACTTCGTTGCCGGATTTCCGCAATTCGACCCGTCCGGAGCAATGTACGTGAACACACCCGGAGCGCTTTTTACGTTTAGCCCGCCCGCTTTTTCACAATCTCCCAAACGTATTGCCCCGGGATTCAGCTTCGGCCAATTCGCATTCGATGGTCAAGGAAATACCGTGACCACGTTTACCTATCCGGCGCTTCCCACGCCCGCGCCCAGCGCGACGCCGCTCCCACAATCGGGGCTCGGCGTCTTCGCGTTACCGCTCTCTTCGGCGAGCATGCCCCAGCTGCTTGTTCCATCGCCGGATCTTCCGGCAAACTTAAGCGCATTCACAAGCGATGCCGTAAGCGGCGTTGGGAACGTCTATATCGGCGATTCAGCTAATGGCTCGATATTTGTGTACTCGTTACCGCTCACTCCGTCATCTACTCCGGCTGCACGCGTTGCCTGTCCCACGCAACTCGGAACGCGTTGCGCTGCGCCGGAGCTGGACCATCTGACCTTTCAGCTCGGGCCGTAGGCTTTATTCGTGTACGGTTGCGAAGAGCGTTCCGGTCGGAGGCTGCGAATCGAAGTGGAATCCGCCAAACGTATACTCGGCGCTGATGGTTGAGTATTGGCTGTACACGCGATACGTGTACTCCCAATTCACCTGCTTGATCACGCTGAAGCCTGCAACGTCCTCAACTGCGATCGTGTAGTCGATGAGCTGTTGTCCGCGTTTTCCCGAATAATCGTAAAGAAAGGTAAGCCACTGGCTAACGACGGCTCGCCGGATTTCGAGCGAATGCCTGTCGATCCAAATAGCTTTCAATGCGGGGCGATCTTCCGGTGCGTCGGCAATAACCAAGTGTGCCGTTTGCTTACTGTCGACGAGTTCATCACCCTGATCGACGCATTCATGTCTGTAGTTACGCGTTTCCGCGATCACGGGCAACCCAGTCGACGACGGCAGTTGATCCATCGCCAACCACGTCGCGCGATGCGGTCCGTACGGGCCGAGCACCGGCGGCCCGGGCTCAAGTACGGTGCTTATGAATGGGTGCACCCAGCGGTCGTCGTCGACATAGGCAAGTCCGTCATCTCGATACGTCACCGAGGCGTTCGCTCGTTCGTACCGTTGACCGTCTTGCGTGATATGAATCGACTCGGCGTAACTTATGTAAGGGGAGTGCGGAGCAGCGGCGCTATGTTCGAGCGCTCGGTAGAGGAGTTGCCAACAAGGATCGACCGCGGTTGCCGCGCGTGCGCCCGCAGCGCAGACGAGAAAGAGAAATGCGGCGGCGAGGCCGCCGATGCAACGAGCGTTCATCGGAAGTACCTCTACTGTGGACCCCTATCGTCTCTCAACGATTAGCCTGTGACAATAGTCTGAAGCGGATATGAAAAGGGTCCATTCGGCCCGGCACGAATTTCGGGTGGCTCTTTCTCGGGGACATAGCTCAATTGGTAGAGCACCGCGTTTGCAACGCGGGGGTTAGGGGTTCGAGTCCCCTTGTCTCCACCATTGCTGACAAGGCCGCGTGGTATACCATGCGGCTTTGTCACTTGAAACAGGCAGCCTTGCGTTGAAGTAGATGCCGTAGCTGCTTCCACTGAAAGGCCGGCAATGGATTTTAAATCAGCGCTCCTCGCGGCGGCTGCCGTTGTTCTCGTTGCGGCTCCGGCGCGCGCCGATGTCACGCCCGACGTTCAAAAGACCCTCGACGACAACTATCAGCTAACGTGCGCCGCGGCGCTTGATCCAAGCGATAAGAATATGGAAGCGGCAACCGCACCGCTCTCCCCCGACTTCGTCAACGTCGACTTCAAAGGCAAAGAAACGAAAAAAGACGAGCTCGTCGGCATGATGAAGCAACAGCTCAAGACGTTCCACACCGCGACCTGCGATATCAAGATCGAGAGCGCGACGCAATCCGACCCGAACACGATCGTCGTCGTTTCGTCACTGAAGATCACGGGCGAAGTTCAAGCGCCCGACGGGAAGCACGACATCGAACAGACCGCAAAATCTGAAGACACGTGGGCGCTAAACAACGGGAAGTGGCTCGAAATGAAGAGCAAAGACTTACGTTCTCTCGTGAAGGTCGACGGAAACGTCGTGCAAGATCAGGGCCAGTAGGTTGGCGATGAATTGGAAAACGCTGTGCATTGCGGCGAGCACCCTGGTGCTCGCCGTTTGTCCTTTTGGCGCTCGTGCCGACGAGCGCCCCATCAATCAAATGCGCTGGCGATCCATCGGACCTGCACTGCCGGAGGGCCGCGCGACTGCCGTCGTCGGCAGCGACGTACACGCGTTGCTGTATTACGCGGGAACGGCCGGCGGCGGAGTTTGGAAAACGACCGACGGCGGTGAGTCCTGGCAGAATATCAGTGACGAGCTCCACGTTGC
>JAMXLG010000206.1 GCA_024281135.1 Vulcanimicrobiia bacterium
GTAAGCCGACGTCGATCACCGCCGCATCGTAACAGCGCCGCAAGAGATGATCGAGCCCCGTCTCGCCGTCGGTAACGACGTTGGCCGCGTACTTTCGCGCTTCGAGCATCAACCGTATGGATTCCGCTACCGGTACATTATCTTCAACGACGAGCACTCGCATGACAACTCCTTAGTACTTCAACGGACCGGGGAAAGCTATTGTGAGCGCGGCACTGAAGTACGGATGCTGTTCGGGCGACTGAACTTCCTGTGCCAGTATGCGGAACGGCTCGATCATGACGGCCCCGTAGTAGACGAAGTCGCGAGTGATAAAGGGATTCGCGTACGCGTCGTACCGCAAGCCCAAATACGCGTGCGGGATCGGGTAGTACTTGAGGCGGACGTAGCCCCCCGACGAGTGGATGACCGACAACAAGCCGTCGGCATCGTGGTCGACGCCATACCATTGTTCGGCTTGCAAATCCAAGGGACCGTAACTGCCGTGCGCGAGCATGCCGTAACGCGTGTAAAGATCGGCGAATGGCTGCTTGCCCGTGGTCAGCACTCCGAGCGTTCCGCCGAGTGCGCTCGCGCCGACGTCGAAATCGGCCTTGGTGGTTTGCGCGAGCGTGTAGCGCAGCCACGCGCTGAGCTCGGGAAACTTCATCCAGGTCGACTCGCCCGTGTTGACGGGCTTTCCACCATAGGGCGCGCCCTGAAATGCGCCGACGCTGGCTGTCGTAAAGACGCGAAGTTTGCCGAAGGTCCTTTCCGCTTGGAGTCCCCAGCGCGGTGATGAGAGCGGCAAGTTATTCAAGCCGACGTGCGCGCCGTAGTAGCCGTATTGCTGCAGGTCGTCGAGACGTTCGCCCGGCGATTGCAGCAAGGGAAGCTCGTAGAGTCCGCCGCGGTAAAGGGTCTGCGTGTGTTCGTTGTATTGGGAGAGAAAGGCCAGATACGTTGCCGACGGTCCGCCTCCCGCGCCCAGACTGTAGTGAAGAAAGGCCGTAATCGAGCCGAGGTTGGCGCTGCCGAGTACGATTCCGCCCGGCACAAACCGCGGACTGTCCGGCGCCGGCTGTTTGTCGTATTCCATTTGATACCGGATCGCAAAGACGGTCGTCCCGTGCTCGGGCAGCGGCAAGCGATAACCATGCGAGCGAAAGTAGTTCCCGAAAGCGTTGAGTTCGGGCAGCACGCTGTGGCACTGCGTGCAACGGAGGTGGTAACGCTGCGCGAAGATCGGAATTGCGCGTGCTGGCGCCGAGGCCCAAGCGACGAAGAGGACGCCGAGCCCCACGGTTATGAGTTTATTGCGCAACGATCGCCGCCCGCATTCCGCCGGAGTAGTGGAAGAAGCAGCCGAAAAGATAGGTTCCCGGCGCATCGACGGTGATCGTTTGCGACGATTGACTGGCTTGCAGCGCGCCGCTGCTCCAATTGCTCGAGATAGTAGTTCCGGTCTGTGTCAGCGCGCTCGAAGGGATCTTATAGTTGCTCGGAAACGAGGTGTAGCCCACAAGCGCGGTGGCGGTGTGCGGGAAGCTGTCGACGTTGACGAAATGAATCTGCGAGCCGACGGAGACAGTCGTCACATTGGGCGAGTAGCCCAGGCTCGTACCGTACGGCGTCGGCGCGGGGTTTCCGAACTGCGTCAAGCTCACCTGAATCGTAAGTCCGGCGCCGCTGCCCGACGAAGTCGGAATGCCGCCGTTAGTGCACGCGGCGATAGTGAGCGCGCTTGTCATGACGAGCCGCCGGATCATCGCGCGGCCACCTGACCCGCATCGTGCACTGCGTCTAGAATCGAATCGCTCAGCGCGCTCGACGCGAGCATCGTTTGCGCCAATGCGCCGTTGGGATTCATCACGTAGACGAACGTTGTGTGCGCCTCGTGACGGTCGTCCCGCCCTTCGATTGAGACCACGCCGAATTCGTGCATGATCTTGTGAACCTCCGTAATGGATCCGCCGGCGAGCAGCCAGTAGCGCGGGTTCGCATCGAAGCGATGCGCAAGCTCGCGCATGTCCTTCAACGAATCGTGCTCCGGATCGAGTGTGATTGTCAGCAGGCGCGCCGCTAGATGCGCGCGTTCGACCCTGCGTGCGGCGTCGGCGAACTGCGCGTTAATCAGCGGACACGCATCGGTGCAGTGCGCGGATACGAACGTGATCACGAGCGGTTCTCCCCGCAGCGACGCGAGCGTAAAGGAACGGCCGCGCTGGTCGACAAGCCGCGGTTGACGCAGCGGCCGCGGCAGTGGCGCCGACGCCGCGCGCTTGACGATATAGGGGCCAGGTCCAGGCGAGGCAGTCGGTCCGGGTGTCGCGCCCGTCGCGACCTCGATGATGTCGCGCATTTGGTTCGAAAGATAGTGAAACGCGCAGCCGATGAGATAAATTCCCGGGTTCGTGAGCTTGACCGTTACCGATTTGCCACCATTGATGATGCCGCTCGCATAGCCGACGCCGAGCACCCCGTTTCCGCTCGGGTTAATCGATAGACTTGGGCTTGCCGGCCAATTCGGAGGGGGCGTGTTGTTTAGCGCGATGACGTTGAGGGTGTGCGGCGTCGACGAAGAAAGATTCGTTATCGTGATCTTTGAGTTTGGCGGAAATGCTAGAACTTGGGATGTGTGCATTTGCGTGTAGCCGCCCACGCTACCCCACGTGGGATCGCTTATAACGCCGATTTTGCCGGAGGGTATGGCGACGCCGATTCCGGTGAACGGCGGGGGCGTGCCGCCGCCCCCGCCGC
>JAMXLG010000207.1 GCA_024281135.1 Vulcanimicrobiia bacterium
ATTCATGGTCGTCACCGCGCTTCGTACACCACGCGGGATTTAGAATCCACCCGTCCGCATTAACGTCGTTCCAGCCGACGGGAGGCACGATGTTTACAGGACGAGTTGCAATTGTTACCGGCGGTACGCGCGGCATCGGGGCCGCGATCAGTTCCGAACTCTCGCGCGCAAACGCGCACGTGGCAGCCGGATACAACAAAGGACAAACGGCAGCTGAAGCGTGCGCGGAAAAGATTCGCGACGGCGGCGGCAAGGTCTCTGTTCATCAAGGACGCGTCGACGATTTCGAAGACTGTCAGCGCGTCGTCAAAGAAGTGCTCGACCAGTACGGACGCGTCGATTTCCTGATCAACAACGCCGGCATCACGCTCGACAAGACGCTGCGTAAGATGACGTCGGAAGATTGGTGGGGCGTCATCAACGTCAATCTCTCCGGCGCATTCAACATGACGAAAGCCGTCCTCGAGCACATGATTGAACGCGGAAGCGGACGCATCATCAACATCAGTTCCGTCATCGGCTCCACCGGCAACATCGGACAGGCAAACTATGCCGCGTCGAAAGCGGGTCTCTTCGGATTCACCAAGAGCTTAGCGCTTGAAACCGCGAACAAAGGCATCACCGCGAACGTCGTTGCGCCGGGATTCATCGAGACGGAGATGGTTGCTGCGATGCCCGCGGAAGCGCTGGAGGAAGTCGTCAGTAAAATTCCGACGCGACGACTTGGCAAACCGCATGAAATCGCGCGAGTCGTGAAATTTCTTTGCGAAGACGACTCGGGATATATTACGGGCGCCGCTTTTCACGTGAACGGCGGGCTGGACATGCTGTAGCCCTTTATGGAACGTGGCTCAGAACATCGCGGGCCAATGTCTCCGATGTTGCGAGTGCGGGCGATGCGGAGCCACGGACCAGCAATTGGAACGCGAGATCTGCTTTCACAACGGTGAGCGTTCCATCTTTCCATGCGGCTTTGTCTCCCAATCCCGAGACCGCTTGGGCGTCAGTGAACGCGCCCGCGATCTGTGAAGGTAGCGCAGGCATCGCCGGCCCTAGTACGGATGTCACCGCATTGATGCAGTTCAATCCATGACACGCCGTTTTTGTTGGCTGAACCGCTTGCGTCGTGAGAACGACCGTTTGCGCGGGTGCACCGACGTGCGATGCGACCGCCCACGAGCATTCATTTTCACTCGGACGCTGCGCTGCTCGAACTGACGATGAGCCGACGCCAAGCGCGGATGCAATGTCGTTCTGACTCAGCATCGCGCACGGATCGACTTTGCCGTTCGCTGCCGCAGACGGTGTTTGCGCAGTGGCGATTTGCGGTGCGGCCGTTCCCTGCGGACTGGCCGGCTGTGCCGACGATTCTGCGTTAACGCCCGGCGCCATGGTGACGGTGCCGCCACAGGCTAAGCTGATCCGAAAGTTCGCTGGTTTCTGAGTGTATCGCGGTACGGGAAATGAGAGTTTGACTTTGTTCTGCGTCTCGGTGTCAAAAGTTACGAGCAATCGCGTCGGCGTATCGGCCGGGTCGAGCGTCCCTCCGGCAAAAAGCTGTGTGAACTCATAGGGAACGTTCGGCAAAAACGGAACATTGCGCGCGCCGATCGCGAACCCGCCGACGGCGTTCGCCGATGAGGCGTTGTTTCCGTTCTTCGTCGCAAGAAACTCGTCGGTCACATTCGTGGGTGCGACGCGAAGGGTTCCGTCGCTCAAACCGCTTGGATACACTTTCATGTGCGTGATATTCACCCATTCCTGGGTTACGCGCCAGCCGTTCTGATCTGACGCCTTTGTCACGTCCGCCGGATTAGGACCCACGGCGACGACACGCACCTTCCACACACCGTTGGACATCCACTGATTCATGCAGCCGGGCGTAGCAGCGAGCTGACTTGAACCGCCTTGCGCTTGTGCCGCCGCTCCGCTCGCGGTGCACGTCAGATCATAGTGAAAATTGTATTGGTTTGTGGTGAAGTGCGGCTTGTTCAGCTTCGCAAGCGTCGCACCGTCGAACGTAACGGTCATTGCCTTCGGCTTGTCATTGGGATCGCCTTTGAGGTTTGGAAAGAGAAAGTCTTGCACGTACGTCTGTTCACCGGAAGGCGCAAAGTTATTGAAGACGAGAGATTGTTGGCGATAGGCATCAGGCTGGAGCACGTTGCCGCTGGAGAGTAATAACGTCTCATCCTTCATCTGAGAATCAGCAGGCGAAAGCTGTCGCGATACTCCGTTGCGCCATGTCTGCGTGACTTGCCAACCTTGTTGTTGACCGTCTTTGATAAACGGTTCGACTTTGTCGACCCTCGCTCGCCAGACTCCGTTGAATAGCCACTGATTGATGCAGCCGCTAGCGGCATTGCCCTGCGCAAGCGCGGCATCCGGAAGCACAAACGTAGAAGCGATGAGCGAAAGCGCGAGTGCGAAAGCACGTAAGCGCATATCAACCTCCACCGTACCGCCCTCGGTTCCATCATTATACGGATAGTGGGTGGTCAAGCGCGCATTTTCGAAGAAGGTTCACGAATGACGGCACAGCTGGTGAACCGGATTGTCGTTGTCGCTATTGCCGTCTTCGCGCTTGCGTTCACGGCACCGGATATCGCCTTGCCGTGGAGACCCTTTTCAACGTTCGGCTATAATGCGACGCCGGACGGGCGCATCACCGGTGTGATGCCGGGTCTGCCGGCAGCCAGAGCGGGCCTTCACTTCGACGATCGCGTAGACATTTCGAAGATCACACCTCACGAGCGGCGCTATCTCACCATTCTTTCCCCGGCACCTCGAGGCACGACCATTACACTTCCTGTGATAGCGGGAAGTTCTACGCGAAATGTCACGCTTGTGGCCGAGCCGAAACCGCGGACGACGGCGGATAATGTTACCGATGTTATCCTTATCATCGAGCAATGTTTGTTCGTGATTATTGCGGCCGCGCTCGCATATTTGCGGCCATCGTGGCTCACTTGGACATTTTATCTCTACGCTGTCGGCGTCAGCTCGAATGCGATCTCGGTCTTCTCGCGTCTTAGCGACGGCGCGATGCCGTTCTACTCCGCGGCAATGACTGCACTCCTGATCGCCGGCAGCGTATCGATGATTATATTTGCGATGCTGTTTCCGCGCACGGAACCGACGAAGGGAGTACGAAGACTCTTGCCGATCTTACTATCGATCGCTGCCGTTTGGTTTACGATCGATCTCATATTCGGATATGGCGGGATTTTCAACACGGCGCTACGCGGCAGCGAGCGCCAACTCCAATTCGTCCTGCGGTTCAACCTTACGCTGCCTTTCGTGGCATACGTCGCCGCCATCGTAGCATTTGTTGCGAATTACATCCATTCCGAGGAGAGCGCACGTAAGCGGCTCCAATGGGTCGGGCTCGGATTCATCTGCGGCTTCGGCGGCCTAGCGTGGCTGTTCGTCTTTGAGGCAATTCTGCAGTTCACGAACGGTGATATTCCGCTCTGGGCTATCAACATGCTACAGACGCTCAACATCTGCATTCCCATCGCCGTGGCTTATGCGATTTTGAAGCATCGCGTGATCGACGTGCGCTTCTTCGTGAGCCGTGCGCTCGTCTACGGCTTGATCACGACAATCGCAGTCGCCGTTCTCGCGTTGATCGATTGGATCGTAGCAAAGCGACTAGAAGAGACACGACTCGGTATATTCGTGGAAATTGCGGGAGCGCTGGCAATCGGCATCGGTATTCATCGGCTGCACAACGTCATCGATACGATCGTCGACCGCTACGTTTTCCGCTCGGTGCATGCGGCGCAACAACACCTCGAACGCATCGCCGAGGCGATGATGTTCGCGC
>JAMXLG010000208.1 GCA_024281135.1 Vulcanimicrobiia bacterium
GCTCCGCAAAAGCGCGACCCGATGATGATCGTGTATATCGCGCTCGCAGCCGTGGTCGTCCTGATCATCGCCGTCTTCGGCATCATGCGATGGCAGCAAAACAATGCAATTCAAGCGGCCTATGCAACGCCCTCACCCGCGCCCTCGGCGCACGGCGGTCCTGCGCCGATTCAGCTCCAAGACGGCGTGGCCGTCGGTAAGGCCGTGATCGCGACATCGAAGGTTGGTGCCGACACGAAAGAGGGCGGCCAAGGCCAACCCGTCGACGGCATTCCGTGCGCGGGGCAAGAGTACGTGACGTTACACGTGCATCCGCATCTCTCGATCTTCAATCACGGCACCCAAGTGCAGGTGCCGCAGTATATCGGAAGCGCGGCGGTTCCGCCGCAGGGATGTCTGTACTGGATTCACACGCACGATGCATCGGGCATCATTCACGTGGAAGCGCCGCAACTCTCGCCGCCGGGCGGATCCGAGTACAATCTCGGCATCCTCTTCGATATTTGGGGTCAGCCGCTCTCACGCACCAACGTTGCGGGCTTAAAAGGCCCGGTGACGGCGTACCTCAACGGCCAGAAGTACGACGGCGACCTCCGCATGATTCCGCTCAAGTCGCACGATCAAATCGTGCTCGAAGTCGGTGCACCGGTCGTCCCGCCGCCGAACTACGCGTTCCCGCCGAACGACTAGGGTCTGTCGACAGACCCTTAGCCCTTCGTAACTTTCGCGAGCTCGCTGTTGAGCTCGTTGTACGGAATCTCGCCGCTGTTGAGATACGTGATCGTCTTGTTCTTGTCGATCACGGCAATCGTCGGAAATCCGCCTTTGAGGTAGAGTTTCGCGACGCCGAGATTCGGATCGTACGCGGCAATAGGATACTGCGCATTGAACCGCGTCTGAAAATTGAGTACGTCGAACTGCGACTCCGGGCTGGTTCCGTCCATTCCCGTGTCGCTTCCCGGGATCGCGATGAAGTTCACGCGACCCTTATATTTTTCGTAGAGCTTGTCGATGACGGACGTTTCGCGCTGACAGTGCGGGCACCACGTCGCAAAGACTTCGAGGAGCACCGGCTTGTCGACGGCCGCAAGATCGAACGGACCGGCCGTAGTCGGCGTTTGAAAATCCGGCGCTTTTTGGCCCATCGTCGCTAACGCGTTGATCGGTGCGACCGACGCATTCTGCAACTGTGGCGACGGACGCAACTTCACGTAGAGCACGCCGCCGATCACGAGTACGGCGATGATGATGATTGAAATGACGCCCAGCGTCCGTCGATTCATTTCGATTGAAGTCTCCGGTCAACAGCGAGTATGCCCGGCGCATAGCGCGCGATGATATAGGCAATGAGCGCAAGTGCGAGATCGAATGCGACATGCGGCCAATCGGCCGTCGCCTGATCGTTTGGTCCAAAGCATCCGCAATTTGCCGGAATTCCGCGAATAACTGCCGACGCGATCGCCGCGGCGTAGACGAGGAATTGCGCAACGGTGATCCAGGCGACAACGCGCGTGAACAACCCGGCAACGAGATAGAGGCCGACGAGAATCTCGAAATACGGCAACACAAGCGCCAACGGAGCCACGACCTCTCCTGGAAGGAGGCGAAAACCGGCGATTGCCGACGCAAGCTCCGGCGCGTGACCGGCTTTTAACGCACCTGTCACGAGTAACAGACCTCCGAGAATGAGCCGGAGCAAGAAGACGGCGAGCTGCATGGTACGGATTTTCGGATGCGCCCCACAAGACGCAAGTCCTGCGACGATTCTCCATCCCGGACCTTAGGCGTTGCGGTACACTACCGTCATGCCCCGTTTCGTGCGGTTGTTTGCGCTCGGGCTCGCACTGCTCGGTGCGGGCTGCTCGCGCTACCCCGCAGCACCGGACTTCACGCTGACCGACCAGCACGGCTCCTCGTGGACGCTCTCCGCGCAACACGGGAAAGCCGTCGCACTCTATTTTGGGTTTACGCATTGTCCCGACACGTGTCCGCTGACGCTTGCAAAGCTTGAAAAAGCAATCGGCAACGACAGCAACGCGGAGATCGTATTCGTCACCGTCGATCCCGAACGCGATACGCCGCACGTCATGAATGCGTATCTGAAACGCTTCGCCCCCGCACCGATCGTCGGCTTGACCGGGACGACGAAGCAAATCGCCGCCGTTGAACGCGCCTACCACGTGTGGTCGCAAAAGATTCCCGGAAAGCGCGGCAAAGACGACTACGATGAGGCGCACATTTCGATCGTGACGTTCATCGATCGAAACGGAGGGCTGCGTTCGATCGCAGATCAAGATGACGGCGTGACGACGCTCGCCTCAGACGCACGGAGCGCGATGCAATGATTGCCGCGCTCGCGTTGCTGCTCGCTACGGTCCTTGCGCCGATGCACGGCCTTGTGCTCGCGCCGACGGGATCGCACGGCGCTGTCGTGCGCAACGAAACCGTGACGAACATGGTGCCGGAACAGACGCGAGCGTATCAACTCTCGCCGTCGATTGCAGTGCGTTCCGGCGTCGGCATCGACGGGATCATCGATCGTTCGACGTCGCCGTGGACGTTACGCCAAGCGACGATCGCTGCGCCGTTCTCTCCCGGCATGCCGGATCAAGGGCGCGCAGAGCCGGTCGACGTCGGCAAAAAAATCCCAGCCGCAACGCTCGTCGATCAAAATGGTGTGCTCGTGCAACTGAATCGCGCGTTTGCCGGCAAGGTCGTGTTGCTCAGTTTCGTTTTCACCCGCTGTCCTGATGCAAACTTGTGCCCCGCGATCTCGGGCAAATACGCGTTCATGCAATCACATCTCGACCCGGCGCGTTTCGCGCTCGTAGAGATCACGCTCGATCCGCCGTATGATTCACCGGTAGTGCTGCGTGACTACGGTCATCAATACGGCGCGGATCCGAAGATTTGGCGGCTACTCACCGGAACGGGATCGACGATTCAGCGTTTGCTCAACGCCTTCGGCATCAATTCGCTGCGCGTCAGTTCGGCGAACTTCATTCACAATGACAAGCTCTACATTATCCAACCGAACGGAACGGTCGCCTACTTAGTAGATACGGCAGGCTGGGATCCGCAGGGTGTGATGGCTGAGGCCTCGGCCGTTGCGGGTATGGCGAGCAACCCGTTCGAGCGATTTAAGCTCTCGTTGATCGCCGACGTCGTCGCGATCTGCGGCGGAAGTCAGTTCGCCGGCATTGTGGCCCTCGAGATCGGTCTCTTCTTCATCATCCTCGGGATCGTCGTGGTGACCCTCTGGGTCGTCGGGCGCGTCCTTTGGGGCCGGAGCAGCAGGCAGACCTGAGAATCGAGGAAAACCCTGGGGCAGTCCATGGCAGCACCGCGCAAGCCGTTCGAGCCCCCGTCTCCTGAGCAAACCGCGTTCCTCGAGCGGGCGATCGAACAGCACGGCAAGGCGACCTATAACTTCGCGCTACGCCTCACCCACAATGAAGCCGACGCCCGCGATCTGACGCAGGAGGCGTTTATTCGCGTGTACCGGGCTTGGCGGAGCTTCCAGCCCGGGACCTCATTCGTTTCCTGGATATACAGAATTGTCACAAATCTGTACCGGGACGAACTTCGGCGGCGAAAAGGGCGTTATCAGGAGGAGATCCCTGAAGATAATGTCCCCCAAGAGTACGCGGGAGGGCGGCCCCTGGCGGTGGAGCCGATCGAAGACCTCGTCGAGTCGCAGTTTAGCGAGACGATGTCGAAGGCGCTTGCAGCGCTTTCACCCGATCAGCGCCAAGTGGTCGTTCTTGCGGATATCGAGGAATACAGCTACCAGGAAATCGCGGAAATCGTGGGGTGCTCGATCGGAACGGTTCGCTCACGTCTCCATCGCGCACGCCAACAACTACGGAAGCTCGTTGAGCACTACTCGGCAAAATGATGAATCACGAACACACGACAACAGAAGCAATAATTGATTACCTCCATAGCGAGTTGAGTCCCGAGGCGGACGCAGCGCTGCTCGTGCATTTGGAATCGTGCGCGGAATGCCGCGCTATGTACGAAGAACAGGCGCGCCTCTCGGAATCGTTACGCACGTACGCTCGCACGACCGAACGCGAGTTGCCGCAAGGCGTCGTCGCGCGCATTTGGGATGCCGTTGAGGCGCAGCAGTCACAGCCGTCCTTCGGGCAGCGCATCGCGGCGTTCTTCCGTCCTGCGATCGCGGTACCGATCGCCACCATCCTCGTGGTCGGCGCATTCTTCGGCTACACCTCTACGCATCATCGCGGACCGATCACGACGATCGACGCGGCGTACTATCTGCGCGATCACGCGTCGCTGAACAGCACGATGCCGTTCGGTGAAGGTTCGGTCGACCCGTCGCTGCGCGGTGACGAATCGGCGGGCGATCAGCAATGGATCGCTTCGACGGGGACGAGCGTCATTGCCGCAACGCGCTAGCGGCGCACTCGTTGTTGCTCTGGCGGCGGCGCTGATTGGCGCCGCCCCTTCGCATGCGCCCAATCCGTCGCATGCGCCCAATCCGGCGCCGACGACGCTCTTGCGTGACGCGATCGCTGCGCCAAAGCATCTCTCGTACGTCGGTGAGATTCAAGTGCTGCGTTTCGGAAGCCAGAAGACCGCTGCGGCGGTCTATCGGATCGAGCACCGCGCACCCGACTTGACGCGCCGCTGGTATCTCGCGCCACAAAGCTATTATGGTGACTCCGTCATTTCGCGCGGCGAAACGACCTATTCGATCGACGTCAAGCGCAATCGCGTCGTCGTCGCGCAGGATGACGCGATCGACGATCAAGTCGCTGAAGACGATAACTTTGCGGTACTCAATTCGAACTACACGGCGACTTATGCGCCCGACGAAACCGTCGAAGGCCGTCCAGTGCACGTCGTTCTTCTGACGAACAAGTACACGGGACAAATGACGATGCGCATCAAGACCGATGCGCAAACGAATCTCGTTCTAGAAAAAGAAATCTACGCAGCGAACGGCGCGCTTTCGATGCAGGAGCGGTTCGAGCAAATTCGTTACGCGAACACGATTCCGTCCGGCATCTTTGATCTTCCGAAGGGAATGCAGCGCGTCGACGGTCCGTCACGCGGATTGCCCTCGAACGATTTGCAGCACGTTATGGCAGCTGCCGGATTCCCGGCACATGGCCCCAAGTATCTGCCGGAGGGATTCACGCCGGTCGAAGGTGACGTCATCGACATCAAGGGCGTGCGTACGCTGCACTTGCTCTATTCCGATGGCGTACGCACCGTCTCGCTCTTCCAACATCAAGGCTCAGCGGACGTCGGCTTTGAGAACTTCCACGCGACGAACACCAAGGTCGAGGATCACGACGCGAAGTACACCGAAGACGGCGCGACAACGCTACTCACGTGGTCGGAATCCGGATTGCATTTTACGCTCGTCGGCGAATTGAGCTTGTCAGAGCTAGAAAAGATCGCAGCCTCCGTGGTACCCTAGCGTACGTAATGTCCGTCCCCGAACGCGATCTCCGTACGCTGCTGATTTTTATGAAGCCGGCGCTCGACCCACGTGAGTGGGTGTTTTGCAGCGTCGATCGTTCGTTTCTCACCTCGGCACATCGCCCGCTCCTCGTCTTTCACGAAAGCGAAGGAACGACTGTCGTGATCGAACGCAGCCTAGCAGAGTCGCTTGGCATCGAGTACACGTTTGTCTCGCGTCGCATAACGTTGCGCGTGCACTCCGATTTACAAGCGGTCGGCTTTCTCGCTGCCGTCACGAGTGAACTCGCGAAGCACATGATCGCGGCGAACGCCGTCAGCGCGTTCTATCACGATCACCTCTTCGTTCCGACCGATCGCGCCGAAGAGGCGTTGCACATTTTAGAAGCGCTGAGCGTCGAACACGCTCGCGACGTGCTCTAACTTACACGCCGACTCTATCTGCACGCACCAGGCATTCTTGCACGGCTTCGGGAATCGCGTGCGTGTCAGCGCTATTCTCCTCCGTATCATTCTCGCTAGAGAGAATCTGCGCGATAGATTCGGTGAGTGCAGCGATGTCATAGCCGCCTTCCAACACATAGGCGATACGACCGTCGGTGTACTCAAGGGCGACGCGGTTAATTGCGCGCGCTAACATCTTGGCTGCATCCACTTCAACGCCGAGGTCGCCAACAGGATCGCCTGCCACATAATCAAAGCCGGCGCTCACCACGATCATCTGCGGACGCAGCGCCCCGGCTGCCCGGCGCAACAGCCGTTCCCAAACTGCGATGAAGGCTTCCGTTGCAATTCCCGACGCCGGCAATGGAACGTTGACGAGCGCGTCGCCGTGGAGCCACCCGATCTCATATCCCGTTCCCGGATAAGCGGGCGAAGCGTGCGTTGATATGTAGGAAAGCCCGTTACCGACAACGTCTTGCGTACCGTTGCCGTGATGATAATCGAAGTCGATGACAAGAACGTTGCCACCGTACATCGCCTGATACGCTCGCGCCCCGATCGCCGCATTGTTGAAGAGGCAGAACCCCATACCACGTTGCGCTTCGGCGTGATGCCCGGGCGGACGAACGAGCGCAAAAACCGGCCGTTTCAAACGCGCTGCTTCGTCCACGGACGCGATGGCGCCGCCGGCTGCGCGCTTCGCTGCAGCGAGCGAGTGTTCGTCGACGACGACGTCGCCGGTAGAGAGGTAGTGCGGACGCTTCGTGCTGGAAGTTTCCCGTTTCACCAGTTCGAGATACGCGGGAGAATGCACGCGCAGCAGTTCTTCGTCCGCTGCATCGCGCGCAGCGATCGTTTCGTTCAGGAAACCGCGCGCCCTCAAACGCGAAGCGACCACTTCTACACGGTCGGGCGATTCGATATGCCCAACGTTGCGGAGGTGATCGCCGTAAAGCTCGTCTGTGACGACTAGCATGTGCCACGGGCTTTCCGCACATCATAAACAAAAGCCCGCCGAGATGTTTCGGCGGGCGTTTTGTTCGTAACGGTCCTTCGACAAGCTCAGGATGACACGAGCTCAGGATGACACTGGAGAGCTACTTATGGCTGAGTGTCGCGATCTGGGCTGCTACCTCATTGTATTCTTTGGTGCCCTTCTTGATCATCGGCAATAGGCGCTTGTATGCGTCGATGGCCTTCTGCTTCTCGTGGTTCTGTGCGTAGGTTTTACCTGCGACCCAGAGCAGCTGCGGATTCTGATCCAAGAAGCCCTTGGCACTCTTATCGAGCACGTCGAAGATTTGCGATGCTTCCTTGTAATTCTTTAACTCGAAGTCGGCGCCCGCGATGCATCCGAGCGTCGATGGGTCCTTCTCCATCGAGAAGCTCTTCGCACATGCATCTTTCGACTTACTGTAGTCGTGCAAGAACGAGTACGCCTGTCCGAGCATCGCGAACGCTTGTGGATCCGGCTGCACGTCGGTGAGGTGCTTCAAGTAGCCAGCAGCATCGGACATTTTACCTTCCGCCATCGCAAGCCGGCCGAGTTGAAGTAACGCTTGCGGATCATCTTTGTTGATTGCGAGTGCCGCTTGCCATTCGCGTTGCGCGTTGCCGTAGTTCTTTATCGATGCCCAATACTCGCCGTAGGCCGTGTGGAGATCCCCTAATGTCGGATACTGCGCGATCGCCTGCGTGTAGACTGCTTGCGCTTGCGCGTCTTTGTGTTCGTTCGCAAAGTACTGTGCTTTGCGGACGATGATTGCGCCGCGCTGCTGGTCGCTGGTCGCGGCGAGGATTGCGTCGTCATACGCAGCCGACGTCTTAGCGTCATCGTGTTGACGCGCGTAGAGATCCGCCTTGAACACGAGCGCCTGGATGTCTTTCGGGTCGATCGCGAGCACTCTTCCGACCCAGTCGAGCGCTTCCGGAATATTGTTCTGCTGCGCGTAGGTCGATGCGATCTGGAAGAGCGGAGCAGTGTTCTTCGGATCCAACGCCGCAGCTTTCAGGAACTGCGTTCGCGCATCGTCGAACTTCTGCTCGGCCGCGTAAACAGATCCGAGCGTTGTGATCGATTGCGCGTCACCCTTATTGAGCACGATCGCGCGGTTCGCGATACGCTCGGCATCGGTGAAGCGGTTAGCGCGCAAATAGAGCGTCGTCAATTGCTCGAGCACGCCTTCATTGCTCGGATCGAGATTCTCGGCTTGCTCGAGGTCCGCGATCGCGCCGTCGAGCCGGCCGAGCGCTTCTTGAGCGTACCCGTCGAGATAATAGACCTGTGCGGTCTTATCGCCCAACTGCAGCAAACGCTGCGTCAGCTGAATCGAAAGATCCGGGCGATTGATGCCGAGGAGTTGACCCGCAAGCTCCACCATCGTCTGTTGATCGTTGGGATTCGCCTTGAGCTTGGCCTCGAGACGCGGAATTGCGATATTGGGCGGTTCGGGCGTAGCGGTCGGGATCGCCGACGGCGACGGGGACGGGCTCGGCGATGCCGCCGCTTTACCGCCGCCGAAGAGGCCCGCCTGGGCCTTCGGCGTCGTGCCGACGGCCGCGGCGGTGAACGCGACGGCCATCATGAGCAGAACTGCGAAACGTTTCAACTTACTTTAACTTCCTGACTAAATTAGGATTTGGAGGCCGCGACGAGCTTCGTGAGTTCAGGCACGATAGCGAACGCGTCGCCCACGACCGTGAGGTCCGAAAACTCAGTGATCGGCGATTGGCCATCCTTATTGATCGCAACGATCGTACCGGAAGAACGCATTCCGACCTTATGTTGTATCGCTCCTGAGATTCCAACGGCGATGTAGAGATTCGGACTGACGGTTTTGCCGGTTTGTCCGATCTGCAAGCTATACGGCACCCAACCCGCATCGGCGGCCGCACGTGACGCCCCGACTGCGCCGCCGAGCGCCTGCGCGAGCGGCTTCAACAGGGCGTCGAACGGTTCCGGTCCGCCAAGTCCACGTCCGCCTGCAATTACGACGGGCGCTTCCTCGAGCGCAAGCTCACCGGTTCCTTCTTCGACGTCCTTCTCGACCGTCACCGCATAGGTCTTTCCAGTCGGTTTCTCGATTGCTTGTACGCTTGCCCCAGCACCGCCCGCTTGCACTGCAAACGCGTTCGGACGAATCGTCACAACGCCGTAATCCGCAGGCTTCAGCTCGCATGTCGTGATTGCAGCGCCGCCCATCTTCGGCATGATCGCTTCGATGCGGCCGTTTTCGATTTTGAAGTCCGTCGCATCTGCGCACATGCCGGCGTTCAGACGCGCCATAACGCGTCCGGCGATGTCTTTTCCGGTGAGCGTATTCGGAATGAGAATCAGCGACGGTCCGATAGCGCGAGCAACGGCGTCAACATAATCGACAACCGGATCGAGCAAGAACTTGTCGACGTCGGCGTCGTCGTTGGTGTGAATGACGTCGAGGGGATAGCTCTTCAGCTGCTCCGCGAGTTGCGACGAGCCGCTTCCCACAATGATTGCATGCGCTTTACCGCCGAGTTTATCGGCGAGTTGACGCGCTTGCGTCGCCATCTCGAACGTCACTTTCGGCGTGTTGCCGCCCTTGTGTTGAACGTAGACGAGAACGTTTTGCATTAGACGAGTTTCCGCTCTTTGAGGAAGTCGAAGATCGCCTGCGCGCCCTGCGCGCCGTCAGCGACTTCGATCACTTGACCTTTGCCGCGTACCGCGGGGGGCTGCGCGTCGAGGAGCACGGTTTTTGAACCGTTGAGGCCGACCGGTTGATCGAGGCCAAGTTCTGCGACGGTCAGCGGCGCAATCGTCTTTTTCTTCGCGCCCATGATGCCTTTGAGTGAAGCATAGCGCGGCTCACCGAACGTGAGCGCCGTCGTGATGACCGACGGTAGCGGTGCGATCACATCTTGGAATCCGGTATCCGTCTCGCGCTCCAAGCGCAGTTTTCCGTCGGCGACTTCTGCTTTGCGCACGTTCGTCACGAGAGGCGTTTGCAGATATTCGGCGAGTGCGCCCGGCGTTGCGCCGGTGGAACCATCATCTGAGAGTCCGCCGACGATCAACAGATCGAAACCGATGTTTTTCAAGGCGTGCGACATTGCGTACGAGGTTGCCCAGACGTCGCTTCCTTCAAGTCCGGCGTCACTGAGCAACGCGGCATCGTCTGCACCCATCGCCAGCGCTTTGCGCAGCGTCTCCTTGAGCGACTCGGGTGCCATCGAAAAAACGGTGACCGTTGTGTCGCCGCCGATTTTTTCTTTCAATTGCAGCGCCGCTTCGAGCGCGTACTCATCGTAAGGATTCAACACGGTTTCAACGCCCGTGCGAACCAAACGCTTCGTGCCCAGATCTATACGCTTTTCGGCGTTCGGGTCGGGCACAAGTTTGACCGTAACCACGATCTTCACGTGGAGTAATGACCTCCTCGAATGCTTGGGGAGAACCCGCCCGAGTTTGGTCAGGCGGGTTCTTTATCCTCTGATAATTTTATCAGCCCTCGGGCTTCACCTAGCCGCTAGAGGGCGAAATGCTGATCCACGATCAGGGTCGTTCCCTGCATTGTCGGGGGCGGTCCACCCGGCTGAGAGGGCAGCCCCACCAGAGCGCTCCGGCGCAGAGTCACAAGCAGTTGCTGGTTGCCGAAGTCCCATTCCCCTCCGATAAAGCCGACGCCGTAAATTCCCTGGACCGGGGTCGTCGACCACATACCGTTGGCAGAGTATCGCCCGTAGCCGACGAGGCCGACTGCTTTCTTGTTCCAGTGATGCACGAACGTGAATACCACTTGCGGATAATTCATGCTCGCTAGATCCACGGGGTCGTTATTGACGGGACGGTACGAACGATCCCAAATCGTATCCGCAACAATATCGTCACGCTGAAGATGCCATGCGGCATAGACGCCTACTTGCCGCTGCCAACCTATCGTGCCTTGGCTGTTGAACTGCGGGAGAAAGTAGCCGTCGACCCAACCTTCCTGCGATGCTTGCGCCAAGGTGATCGGCTCGAGTTGCCGCCAAACGTATCCGGCAGCGTGTACTTCTAATCGTCCGTGCGTCACATCGACATGCATGCGATATCCTGCGCGATTGATGCCGATGATCGTATTGTCGATGGTTTGATACGTCGATTTCAGCCACTGTCCGGGCCACGACCATGCAATCGCCCAAATATTTTCCGGGACACCGTAGGGCATGATGATCGTCGCGTAGCGCGGATCGAACCGGTAGTATTCGAATCCAAGATCCGCTTCACTGTTGAAGTGTCTCGTTAGCGCGTAATGCTGATAGTTTCCGGGAGCGTTCGTTCCGGGTTCGGCAACGAGTCCCGCATTGTACCATCCGCGCCCCAGCTCGAGCAGCGCGTCGTAGCCCCTCAAGGGATGAAAAAATGCGCGAACGCCCGCAAGCGTTTGATGCTGATCTGCAAGCGTGCTCGCGAAGAGCCGCCCTTGTGGACCCGGGAACAGCGTTTGATCGACACCAAAAAACGTCGTGGTGCCGATCGGATCGCCACTGGTGTCGATGTGCGATACCTGCGCCGAGAATCGACCGTAATCGCCACGATCGATGACGAACGATCCGTTGAGCAACCGCACACCGGTCCCCGCGAGCGCCGGTAACAATGCATCCGTTAGTTCAATCGACGCCGAGCGGATTTTTACAAGCGCGTCCGCACCGAGCAACTGCATGTTGACCGACGGTGGCGTCCACGCGTTGAGGTTCGGTGGGCCGGAGCCAAATGTCTCAGCAGTTGTAAGCGACGGTAAGGTCAGCACGTTTGGTACGGGTGGTGGCGCAAAGACAAAACGGTCCGTTTGCGCAAGGTCAAAGTATCCTCCGCGAATCTGCCAATTGCCGCCGTTGTCGGCAAGCGACGCAGAAACCGGGACGGATAGTTGCGCACCGATAAAATCATTTTTTCCAGGCTGCGTCGGAAAGACGATTCCCGGATTGTAGAAATGACCCCAGTGCGGACTTGCATTACCTAGGAGCGGCTCGGCCCAAAACGCGGCGTTTGTTCCATCGCCGACGATGCCGGTAAACCCAAATGTGGCTTGCGCCGTTACGGCGCGCGTACGCTCCGTTGCTGTGAGCTCGTATTGCGCGACGCCCGCAATACCCGGGATTGTCGGCGCACTCGAAAACCAATCGTACGGCGACATGGGAGAAATCGGCTGTCCCGCTTGAAAATCCGCCGCTTCCGGCGGCGTGATCCCTGGCCCGCTCGCCGCTTGATTGACGAAGACGTTTGTTCCAAAGACAGCTGTTGAGAATCCCGGCGTCGGACTTGGCGACGGCGTTGGTGATGGTGTTGCCGACGGCGTTGGTGACGGCGGCGCGGAAGGAACCGGCGACGGATTTTCATTCGTTCGACCGGCCGCACAGAGAAGTATGAACGCAAGCGATGTCGCTGCGCCGACAAAGAGCATCTTCCGCATCCGTCTCTCTTCTCTAAAGCGATCCGTGTCGAAGTGCGATTTGGGTCACGCGAATGACGACCAACGCGACCGCGCCGATCAG
>JAMXLG010000209.1 GCA_024281135.1 Vulcanimicrobiia bacterium
CCACGGCCGATGCGGGCTGCGGAGTGCCCTGCGTACGCCGCGTGACGCGCGGGTTGTTCACGAAACCGCGAAACTGTTCTTTCATCCCGTTTGCAAACACGATGTCGTCGAACAGAAATCCGATCGATGCCGGGCGTTGACTCGTCGCGCTGCGTACGCTCGTGATGTGCGCGGTGATCTTCGCATTTTGCATCGCAGGATACGAAGGATCGTTCACGAGGAGGACGATGTTGTCTCCGACTTGCGCCGTCGTCGAATCGATCGGGGTTTGCACTACGACATTGAATGTCGTTCCCGCGCGCATCACGTTGGCGTGTTGCGTGGTGGAGACCGAAACAACAACCGGCGCAGTCGTGAGAATCATTTACTTCGCGAAGTTCGGCACACGCAAAGCTTCGCCTGTGAACCCGGTCGCCGCGCGCAGCGCATCGACTTTATCGAGACGCTCCCACGGAAGATCGAGATCCGGACGTCCGAAGTGACCGTACGCAGCGGTTTGTCTGTAAATCGGACGGCGCAAGTTGAGATAGTGAATGATCGCCGCGGGACGAAGATCGAAGACTTCGAGCACCGCTTTTGCGATCAGCTCTTCTGCAATCTTCGCCGTTCCGAACGTTTCGACGAGCACGCTCATCGGTTCGGCAACGCCGATTGCATACGCAACCTGCACTTCGCAACGTTCCGCGAGTCCCGCCGCAACGACGTTCTTTGCGACCCAACGCGCCGCGTATGCAGCCGAACGATCAACCTTCGTCGGATCCTTGCCCGAGAAGGCGCCGCCGCCGTGACGCGCCATACCGCCGTAGGTATCGGCGATGATCTTGCGCCCGGTCAAACCGGCGTCACCCTTCGGTCCGCCAATGACGAAGCGGCCGGTCGGGTTGACGTAAACGCGCGTGTTCTTATCGAACATCGCCGAAGGAATCACGTGACGAATCACCTTGTCGCTGACTTCTTGACGAATCACTTCGAGCGCGATGTCCGGCTCGTGTTGCGTCGAGATCACGACGGCCTCGACGCGGGTCGGTCTGTCTCCGTCGTATTCGATCGTCACTTGCGACTTGCCGTCGGGGCGCAGATACGGAATGTCACCGTTCTTACGCATCGCGGCGAGATGGCGCGTGAGATTGTGCGCAAGCGTGATCGGCAGCGGCATCAGCTCCGGCGTTTCGCGGCAGGCATAACCGAACATCATGCCTTGGTCGCCGGCGCCGGTGCGCTCGAACTCGTCGTCCTTGCCGCCTTTGGCTTCGAGCGACTTATCGACGCCCATTGCGATATCCGGCGACTGTTCGTCGATCGAGACGCTGACACCGCACGTTTCCGCATCGAAGCCGACGGCGGATTTCGTGTAGCCGATGTCGGAGATCGTTTCGCGAACGATGCGCGGGATATCGATGTACGTCTTGGTCGTCACCTCGCCCGCAATGTGGATTTGTCCCGTAATAGCGAACGTTTCGACCGCGACGCGCGACATCGGATCGTCTTTGAGCAGCGCGTCGAGAACTGCGTCAGAGATTTGATCCGCGACTTTGTCCGGATGACCTTCGGTTACGGATTCGGACGTGAAGAGTCTGCGATATTGTGCCACTGTACTAGGTTCCCTCCGACCACGACGCCATGTATTTCACTTGTTCGGGCGTCAGCGTATCGATCTCGATACCCATCGACGACAGCTTGAGCGTCGCGACTTCTTCATCGATTTCGACCGGCACGTCGTAGACGTGCTTCTTCATTTCTTTGAAGTGTTTCGCGATGTGCCCCGCCGCCATTGCTTGGTTGGCAAACGACATATCCATCACGGCTGCCGGGTGACCTTCGCCTGCCGCCAGGTTGACGAGGCGGCCGTCTGCGAGAATACAGACATAACGGCCGTCGTGCATTTCGTACTGCTCGACGAACTGACGCGGCACGGTCATGCCTTTGCTGATGCGTTTGATGCCGTCGAGGTCGAGCTCGTCGTTGAAGTGGCCCGAATTGCAGACGATCGCGCCGTTCTTCATCAGCTTGAAGTGCTCTTCGCGAATGACGTGATAGTTGCCGGTAACGGTAACGAACACGTCGCCGATCTTTGCCGCGTCGTTCATCGGCATTACGCGATAGCCGTCCATCACCGCTTCGATCGCCTTGCGCGGATCGACTTCGGCAACAACGACATGCGCGCCCATGCCGGCCGCGCGCGACGCAACGCCGCGTCCGCACCAGCCGTAGCCGACGACGACGACCGTACGTCCCGCGAGCAGCACGTTCGTCGCCCGAATGATACCGTCGAGCGTCGATTGTCCCGTACCGTAGCGGTTATCGAACATGTGCTTCGTGAGCGCATTGTTCACGGCGATCACGGGGTACGGAAGCACGCCGTCCTTTTCCATCGCCTTGAGGCGGATGACACCGGTCGTCGTCTCTTCGCATCCGCCGATCATGTCGGCGAGCAAATGATTGTGTTTCGTGTAAATCGTGGTGACGAGATCGCAGCCGTCGTCCATCGACATGTGCGGCTTCGTCGCAATAACGGACTCAATGTGCGAGTAATACGTTGCGTTATCTTCGCCTTTGATCGCGTACGTCGGAATCCCGTATTCGCACAGCGCCGCGGCAACATCGTCTTGCGTCGAAAGCGGGTTGCTTGCGCAGAGAGCAATCTCGGCGCCGCCCGCTTGTAGCGCGAGCATTAAATTTGCGGTTTCGGTCGTGACGTGTAGACACGCACCGATGCGCACGCCCTTGAGCGGCTTTTCCAATTCAAAGCGGTCGCGGATCTGCGCGAGCACCGGCATATAGGCCCCCGCCCACGCAATGCGCGAACGGCCCATTTCCGCCAGGCTGCGGTCTTTGACATCACCAGCAAGCTTTTCCGTGACGGGCACGACGTAACTCCTTAAAGTATGGCTAATAAAGGGTTCGATGGAACCGCCCTAGGTTCAGTGGGAGGTTCCCAGGAGCCTGTTTGCATTGGTCCCGAAAAGGGGCGGTCGTGGACAGCCTCGCTGAATATCTTTCACAGCTTGCCTCTGAATGGCCGACGCCTGGTGGAGGCAGCGCTGCGACCGTTGTCGGAGCAGCCGGCGCTGCCTTGGTTGCGATGGTCGCGAGGATCAGTTCCACGAATCCGAAGTACGCCGCATACCAAGCGCTAGCGCATGACATTGTTGCGCGCGCGGATGAACTGCGAGCTGAGTTCGCGCGGGCTAAGGATCGCGACGAAGCGGCTTTTGACCGCGTCGTCGTAGCTACTGCGATGCCGAAAGAAACGGACGACGAGAAACTCGTCCGGCGCGATGCTCTTGAGATTGCATTGGAGCACGCCGCCGCGGAGCCGCTTTACGCTGCGGAACTCGCGCTTGAAACGCTGCGCCTTGCCGCACGCGCCCTAGACATCCCAAACAAGAACTTGACGAGTGATGTCGGATGCGCAGCAGAATTCGCCGCGGCTTCATTAGCAGCATGCGCGTACAACGTTCGCATCAATCATAAGTTCATGAAAGACTCGGATGCGATCGAAGCGCAGTCGCACGTTCTCGAACGTTACGAACGCGAATCGGCAGCCCTACTCGCCGGGGTTCGCCGTTCGCTCGCGTAAGCGGGCGGCGGGCTTTCGGTCCGGTGTGACCGCACGATCAGCATCGCGACATCGTCGTTTGCGGTCACGCCGCTCAACACACGTTCGGAGAGTTGCGCAGCCTTCGTTTGGAAGCCGTCGCGCGCCCACTGCGAAAGCACCGTGCGCAATTTGGTTTCGCCGCTAATCGAATCGTGCGCATACTCGACGAGTCCATCGGTGTAGAGCACGAGCGCGCCGCCGGGATGGAGTCGCAGCGATTGCGTGCGGAATCTCGCGCGAGGCACGGCACCGAGAATCACGTCACCAAGTTCCAGCGACTCGACGTTTCCGTTCGGTTCGACTTGCAAGGGCGGCGCATGTCCCGCGCACGCGTATTCCACGAGAAGCGTTGCGGGATCGAGATAGCCGACGACCGACGTAATCAATCCATACCCGCCGGCGATTACAACGCCGTTCGTTTCAGCAAGCACATCGCCGGGCGCTGCTCCACGCAGCGCGAGCGCGCGCACGATCTCGCGAACGTGCCCCATGATGACGGCCGAATCGAGCCCGTGTCCTGCAACGTCGCCGATCGAGAATGCCAGGCGTCCATCGTGCAGTTCGAACGCATCATACCAGTCACCGCCGATCAGCGTCTCCACTTCCGGCGTCACATACGACACGTCGAATGAGATCCCGGGCGCGCGCGGCAACGAAACGGGAAGCATCGCCGTCTGCAGCACCCGCGCAATGCGAGATTCACGGCGATATGCATTGACGTTTTGAAGCGCGCTTGCGATGCGCCGCGTGACTTCGCGTACGAAGTCTATATCGATATCATCGAAGGCTTCACCGTTCGGCGAGCGTACGACACTGATGTGATGATCGCCGGGATCACTGAATTCGAGCGGCAATCGCAGATGATATCGTCCATCCGCCGGAAGCGATTCTATAAACTCGGCCGCCATCTGCGCCGTCGGCGGGTAAGTTCGAGCGATTCGCTTTCCTCCGACGCTCATGATCACGGACCACGTTGCGGCAAGGGCGCCGGCTGCTGACTGCAAGGTGCGATCGATTAATTCTTCGTCGGTCAACGAACGGTCGAGCACAACGGCGCCGATGTCCGCAAGCGCCGTCAATCGCCCGCGAAAGCGCGCCAGTTGGCGCTGTGCCTCGACTCGTTCGTGGACGTCATCGAGGGTTACGATCCATTTACGAAGGTGCGCTCCTTCGTATGAGGGCGCAGCCCGCAATTCGAAGCAGCGAGCGCCGCGAACAGTCTCGAGTAGAACTTCGAACGTAAAGAGTTCGCCGCCGCTTAGGCCCTCAACCCATTTGCGCTCTAAGCGCGGCGCTTGCGGGCCCGCAGCCTTTTTGAGCATTCCAGCGACATCGCCGTTCTCCAGCGGCTCACCGACAATCTGATACCAACGCCGGCTTGCGTAGTCGAAGGATCCGTTCGGGCGCGCAGTGAGCACCGCTTGCGGCAGTAGATGGATCGTCTGCGAGAAGTGCCGCAGATTCTCGTGCAGCTCGTGCAGTAGCGAGGGAAGGTCTGCCAGGTCAGCTCCGGCAAGCCCCATGACGTAGTCGGCTCGCTGATGCGAATCGAGCAGCGGAACCAGCACAAACGTCGTCTCCGAAGCGGCGACCATTTGCGCTTTTAACTCGTCCGCACACGCGTTTGCAGCGGCGGCAAGCAGCTCGGCTTGAACCAGGTCGTTGGTCCATTCCCACGCCGCCGAATTCGCACGCGCAATGCCGCGATTTCTTGCCCAGAGAAACGCGGCTTTGGGGGCGGCATCGACAAATTGTATGTAGCGAGCTAGCAAAGTTCGATACCCGTAGGGCCGGGCTTTTATTTTACCGCTTCAAACGTCACCAGTGTTAGACCGCCGTCTAGGCGCCCAATTTTCGTAGAGTAACGGGTTCCGTTCGCCATGGTGAGGAGCGACGGTTCACGCCACCACGCTTTCCTACCCTCGCCGTTTGTTAGCTCCGAGACAGCCGGCGCGATGTAATAGACGTCGCCCTTCGGATTGAGCACGGCGCATAGCGGGGCCATGCTGTTGAGCGCCAGCGAGAGGGCTATCCGTTCGGCTTCAGCCTTATCTACGTCCGCCTGCTTTACGGCGTTGGCTTCTTCGAGCTCCGCGCTTCGCGCCTCGAGCTCATCGTTCGTCGTGTTTAGCTCTTCGACGGTTGCCTGCAACTCTTCGTTGAGCGTCTCGAGCTCTTCGTTTGTCGCCTGCATCTCTTCGTTCAGCGTTTCAATCTCTTCGTTTGAAGATGCCGCTTCTTCGGCATTGATCAGGAGTTGTTCGTTGTAGGTACGTAACTCCGCGTTCATCGCCGTGAGCTCTTCATTTGCGTTGAGCATCGCTTTTACGCGCGCGGAGAGTTCCTCTGCTCGCGAGACATGTTCTTGCATTTCCGCGCGCATGCGCGAGCAGTCTGATTCGACGTCGGAGATTCTGCGCTCGTAGCGCGTGACGTCGACGATCACAACACCGACGGTCTCTCCGAAACTCGATCCCATGACACGCTGCGAAGAGCAGTAGACTTGAAGCCACCGGTCGATTCCGGTGACCGGATCTTTTGCGAGAAGTACGGCCGGCTCCACGGCTTCACCGGTCAGAACGGCATCAATCATCGTCCGCAACTTCGCGCCCATCGAGGGCAACAGGTGAATGAGGTCGCTCCCGACACCGACCCCGTGAATTTGGAGCATCGCGCGCGCGGCCGAATTAATGGCGATGATGTCGTAGTTACGATCGACGACGACGACCCCGATCACGGACCCGTTCATATACGCGGCGACGACGTCTTGCGACGGCGCGCGTGTTGGCTCGTTTGCGTTGTGCATCATGCGCAATTCCCGTACGGAATTCCCGAGGAACGTCGGCAAGGGAGCCTGCTGGACGGTGTCTTTGAGCCGAGTGGGCGGCAACAAGACGCGCTCTCCCTCGCGTTCGTAAATCTTTAAAGCAGAGTTGACCAGTTTGAAGTACTGGGGAACCGGCGTCGTTGATTCGGCCTTACCGAGAACCAGATAGCCGCCATCGCGCAAGGCGAACGCGAAGAGTTGCAGCGCACGCGTCTGCAGTTCTTTCGTGAAATAGATCAAGACATTGCGGCAAAGAACAAGATCGATACGCGGAAAAGGCGCGCGTTGTCCCAAATCGTGCTGTCCGAATACCGTCATGTTTCGAATCTGCTTCGAGACTTCGTAGCGGTCTTCGTACTTGTTGAAATAGCGGCTCACCAGCGTTTCCGGCACATGCCGCAACGAATCTGGCGAGTAGACTCCGCGACGCGCGAAGGACACGGCCTGTTCGTCGACATCCGTTGCGAAGATGCGCACGTCCGTAGCCGTCGCTTCGTCGCGCATTAACTCGGCGCACAGAATCGCGAGCGAGTATGCTTCTTCACCGGTCGACGCACCAGCGGACCAGATACGAAGTTCGCGATTCTGCTCGCGCGCTTCGCCCATCAGTTTAGGAAGAATATGATCCCGCAACGATTCGAAAAGCGCCGCATCGCGGAAAAACTCCGTAACCTTGATCAAAAACGAATTGACGAGGCGCTGGTAGCCTTCCGGATTACGCTGGAGGAACGGGAGATACTCGCCGATCGAGGAGACACCGCTTGCGACCATAAGGCGTGACAGACGGCGCATGATCGTGGGCGTTTTATACTGCGAGAAATCGATACCGCTACGTTCGCGCAGCTGCGCTAGGAGCGTTCGCAGCAAGTTGCGATCCGTTCCATCGGGAGGCAACTCCGACGTTCCGACGATATCGAGGATGATGCGCCCCATAGACTCCGGGGCGGCCGTAATGTCGATGAGCGTCGGCGGAATCGAGAGTGGCATCGATGCAAAGCCGGCGCTCTGCGGGTCTTGCACGATGACCGTACCGCCCGCTTTCTTCACTGCACGTACACCGCGCGCACCGTCGGAACCGAGGCCGGAGAGAATGATTGCGATCAACCGGTCGCCGTAGAGTTGCGCGGCCGATGAAAAGAGCCGGTCGATCGAAGGTTTCGGCCCCTTGTTGACTTGCAAACGTGTCGTTGCAACCGAATCGCTCACCTCGACGTCGTGATCGGGCGGCACGACATAAATATGTCCCGGCTCAACGAGCGTTTCATCAACGATCGTTTTGACAGAAAGCGTCGTCTGTTGTCCGAGAATCTCTTCGAGGTGGCTTATGCGAGACGGGGCGAGATGCTGCGCAACGACGATCGGAATGGTGAAATTGTCGGGCAAATGCGAAATAAAAGACGTCAGCGCATCGATGCCACCGGCCGATGATCCGGTAACGACCAGAAACGGCTGGCGCGTAGCACCCTCCGTCGAACCACCATCGATTAGAGACATGTACCATGGGTATGCTGTAGCGATGAGCCATTTCCTGGCACCGCGATGAGCGCGGTCCCTGTTGTCGCCATCGGTACGTCAGCAGGCGGCATCGAGGCGTTGCACGCACTTCTTCCACGTTTGTGCCCCGAATGGAACCTGGCATTCGCAATCGTAATTCATCGCCAAGCGGTTGAAGACGACGCGCGCCTGGAAACGTTGCTCAATAGCTGGTCGGGCATCACGTTGCTCAAGGCCCGCGACGGCGACCCCATTATTGCCGGACGCGGCGTTGTCTGTCCGGCGGATGTGCACCTCATCGTCGATGATAGCAAATTCCGCTTGACGACGGGACCCAGAGAAAATCACTCGCGGCCTTCAATCGACGTGCTTTTCCGTTCCGTCGCTCAAATGCTAGGCGAACGCGGCGCTGGTATCGTTCTTTCGGGCCTGCTCGACGATGGCTCGGCAGGAATCCGCATGATTCGTGAACGCGGGGGTTTGACGATCGCGCAAGACCCAGATGAAGCGCTTCACGCCGGTATGCCGCGTAACGCGATTGCAGCGGGCGCCGAGTACGTGCGCACCATCAATCAGATCGACGAACTGCTTGAAGCGTTCGGCACGCCGTCTCAGTCGGCGACGCATGGTTTCGCTCCCTCGGAGAACGGCGCGCGTCTCACCCGCTTCACCTGCCCGGACTGCCGCGGTGTCCTGGTCGAGCAGCGCGACGGCGACTTCGTCTTCTACCGTTGCCGCGTTGGACACGCGTTTTCGCAAGAGACGCTTCACGCCGAGAAAGGCGGAGAGATCGAAGGCGCGCTGTGGACCGCAATTCAAGTCTTAGAAGAACAAGTCGACCTAACTGAACGTGTCGCTCGTCGCTCGCGCAATCACGGGAATGATGCGCTTGCCCACCGGATGGACACACGAGCTAAGCGATACCGCGAGCGCATCGACAGGGTCAAGTCGGCGCTGCCCACCGTCGACGACGCGATCGAGGACAGCGAAATCACCGATCAGATCGTCTAGCGTCTAGCGGACGCGATCGAGAAACGGCTTGATGTCTTCGACATCAACCTGCATTCCGACGCCGCGCGAATGATAGCGGATATCGTGAAAATCCGAACCGCCCGTCATTACCAATCCGTACTGCGAGGCTTTGTCACGAAAAATGCGGACATCGTCCGCATCATGCAACGGATAAAAGACTTCGAGCCCGTCCAACCCTTGCGGTGCGAGCTCATCGATTAACGAGCGATCCTTCAAACGCCCCGGATGAGCAAGCACCGCAACACCGTTTGCAGCATGGATCGCCTCGATCGCGCGCTGCGGGGTGACGTGCGTTGAGGGTACGTATCCCGGCTTTCCACCGCGAAGAAGGTTACGAAAAGCCCACTCGATGTCGGGCGCGAGTCCTTTGCGGATCAAGGCTTTGCCCACGTGCGGACGTCCGAGCGCTTTTGCAACGCCCGCTTCACGAAGCACATCGTCGGCTGTAATGCCGTACCCCGCGCGCTGCAATTGCGACACCATGCGATCGACACGCGCGCGGCGCGCGCTTACATTAGCGTCGATCAGGGCATTCAGCTCCGGCGAGTCAAGCGGTATGCCGTAACCGAGCACGTGCACTTCGTTCTCGCGATAGGTCGTGTTGATCTCGATGCCCGTAATGACACGCGCGTTATTACGGGGCTGAAATGCACCGTAAGCCGCGAGTGTGTCGTGATCACTGATCGCAAAGACTTCCACGCCGCGTTCGTCCATGAAATCGGCAAGAGCTTGAGGCGAGAGCGTTCCGTCGCTCTCGAAGGTGTGACTGTGGAAGTCGACGATCAATTGAGCCGGCGACGTTCTACCGCTAGAGAGATGCCGGTTCGTTCGTGATCGTGGATCTCGACTGTGATAAATGAAGGAATGCAGACGACGTCGATGTCGCTGTCCTTCAAATAACTTCGTGCGATCGCGACAGCTTTGATCGCTTGATTGATCGCACCCGCGCCGACAGCTTGAATCTCCGCGACATCTCGTTCGCGCATCACTGCTGCGAGTGCACCAGCAACGGCGTTGGGATTGCTTTTTGCCGAGACTTTCAGAGTGCCGGGGGTAACATGTGCGTGTGGTTCTGCGCTGGTCATCAGGCAATGCCTCGCAGGAAAATGCGCTTAATTTCGGTCGCTTTGCCCGACGCCCGATCGATGCTCACGACCGCTCCGCAGAATTGTTTGGTTCCGCTCTTTTGAACATTGAACCGTTCTGACATTCCAGTCAAGAAGCGGTCAAGGACCGCGTCAGTTTCCATCCCGATAACACCTTCCGTCGGTCCAGTCATGCCTACATCAGTGATATAGGCAGTTCCCCCCGGCAGAATTTGTTCGTCTGCGGTTTGAACGTGAGTGTGCGTTCCATAAATGGCGGAGGTCCGGCCATCCAAGAATCGCGAGATCGCGACTTTTTCGGAAGTGGCTTCCGCATGCACATCGACGATCACGATCGGCGTGAGGGCGCGTAGATCGTCGACGATTGCATCTACGACTCGAAACGGATCGTCGACGGGCGGCATGAACGTGCGGCCCATGACGTTCACCACGCCGACGGTCACGCCGTCGACATTGAATGTGCCGTAACCGCGACCGGGGACCGCCGGCGGGTAGTTCGCCGGACGAATGACGCGATCGCTCGAGTCCAAGTACGTCTTGAAGTCGCGCTTGTCGAAAATGTGATTCCCGGACGTGATGAAGTCGATCCCTGTCGCGAACATCTCGTCGGCCGTCTGCGCGGTGAGGCCAAAGCCGCCCGCCGCATTTTCGCCGTTCGCGATCGCGGCCTGGACGCTGTACTGTTCACGAATGAGCGGGACGCAGCGTTTAAGCGTGTCACGGCCTGGTGAGCCGACGACATCGCCGATGAGCAGCAGGTTCAGAGGGTCTATCGGCGCGACGAAGCCTTCGCTTTCCGTTGAGATGATTTTAAGAAGTAGACGAGCACCCGCGCTTCTTCGCGGAAGCCGACCAAACTCTTGGATTGCGTCGGATCGCGCAGGGCCTCGATTGCATAGAGCGCCGCTTCGTCCTGGGCGATTGGATCGGCATCAAGGTGATCCGCCGGCAACGGGTTGCGCACCAGCGACTCGCGGAACTCGGCACTAAAGAAGGCAACGAGCATCTCGAGCTCTTCCTTAGAAAAGCTTCCGGTGTCGCGGGTGACGTGGACGAACGTGGTGGACCGGTCGCTCTCGCAGTCGATGGCGACCGTGTCGGCTTCATCCTTGGCGATGGTAAGGTACGCCGCGATATGGTCTTGCAGCGCATCACGCAACGTCGATTGGGCGCGTTTATCTAATCGCGACTTCAGCGCGAAGGTCAAACGCACGGTACGATCCGCGGGCACCGATCGAATTGAAGCGATTTCCGGAAAGCGCACGAGCAATGCGCAAACCAGACTCACAGTGTCAGCGTTTTCGACGGGTAGACGGCTGTTCATGATCTCTCTTACACTAGTCCCAATCCCCCG
>JAMXLG010000210.1 GCA_024281135.1 Vulcanimicrobiia bacterium
GAAGTGCAGGATCAGCTCGGCGACAATCAAGTGCGATGCCTCGCGCTCGGCTCGACCGACGGCCTCGTGCGCGGTGCAGCGGTCCAAGGCACCGGAGGTCCAATCGAAGTGCCGGTCGGCGAAGGGACGCTGGGACGTCTTTTCAACGTGCTCGGCGAGACGATCGATAGTGACGAACCGGTGAAAGCTGCTGCGCGATGGCCGATTCACCGTCCTGCCCCCGCGCTTAAGTATCAAGAACCAACCGCGCGTGTCTTCGAGACCGGAATCAAAGTCATCGATCTGATGGCGCCGTACACGCGTGGCGGCAAGGTTGGGCTTTTTGGTGGCGCGGGCGTCGGAAAGACGGTCTTGATTCAGGAGCTGATTCGAAACATCGCCTACGTCCACAAAGGCTTCTCGGTATTCGCCGGCGTCGGCGAACGCACGCGCGAAGGAAACGACCTCTGGCTCGAGATGAAAGAATCGGGCGTTCTCGCGCAGACGACCTTGGTCTTCGGTCAGATGGACGAGCCGCCGGGCGTGCGTTTTCGCGTTGCGCAGACAGGCGTAACGATGGCCGAATATTTTCGGGACGAGCTCGGCGCCGACGTGCTCCTCTTCATCGACAATATCTTCCGCTACATGCAGGCCGGTTCTGAGGTCTCGGCGCTGATGGGGCGGATGCCGTCGGCTGTCGGCTATCAGCCCACGCTCGGCACCGATATGGGTGTGCTCGAAGAGCGCATTACGTCGACACGCAAAGGCTCGATCACCTCGGTGCAAGCGGTCTACGTTCCGGCCGACGATTACACCGATCCGGCGGTTGCGACGACGTTCGCTCACCTCGATGCCACAACGGCGCTCTCGCGGCCGATATCGGAGCTGGGTATCTATCCCGCGGTCGATCCGCTCGCGTCCACCTCGCGAATCCTCGATCCGCAAGTGATCGGTGAAGAGCATTATTCCGTCGCTCGCGGCGTGCAAGAGGTGCTGCAGCGCTATCGCGATCTTCAGGACATCATCGCGATCTTGGGCGTCGAGGAGCTTTCGGAAGACGACAAGATCGCGGTCGCGCGTGCGCGGCGCATTCAGCGCTTCTTCTCGCAGCCGTTCTTCGTCGCCGAGCAGTTTACGGGGCGTCCGGGCAAATACGTCAAGCTTCCTGAGACGATTGCCTCCTTCAAAGAGATTCTCGAAGGCAAGGTCGACGATTTGCCGGAGGGAGCATTCTTTTACGCCGGGACGATCGACGAGGTGCGGGAGAACGCCGAACGGATGGCTCATGGCTAACACCGTCCCATTCAAGCTTGTGACGCCGACGCAAGTCGTCTTCGAAGGCGACGCGGAGCTGGTCATCGCCGTGACGACAGAGGGCGAAGAAGGCATCCTTCCGCGCCACGCGCCGTTTCTCGCGGCGCTGCGCCCCGGCGTTTTGCGGGCAAACGTTCGACAAGCTCAGGATGGCGGTGGGGCGAGTTCGCGGCTCGAACTTGCGACGAGCGAGGGCTTCATGCAGGCCCTGCCCGATCGCGTGACCGTTTTGGTCGACGAGGCGGTGCGTTTCGAGGAGGTCGTCGTCGCGCAGACGCGTCAGGAGTTGAGCGACGCGGTGGAACGGCAGAAGGGGGCCGGCGCCGATAGCGCGCTCTACGCTCGCGAGCAAGCAATCATCGAGTTCGCCAACGCAAAACTGCGGCTAACCGGACACAGGTAGGCGAGCGGACAGCCCAAGCGAAGAGGCCAGTAATGCTCGACCGGCTTGAGACGACGCTTCGGATCCGGGGAGGTGCGCGGCTGGAGGGTTCGGTCGCGACCCACGGCGCGAAAAATGCCGCGTTGCCGATCATGGCTGCGTCGTTGCTCGCAAAGGGCACGGTGACTCTCCACCGCGTTCCTCGAATCACCGACGTCTCGGTGATGTCATCGCTGCTCGAAGCCGTCGGCGCGCGCTTGCGCTACGAAGGCAACAACACGCTGACGATCGATGCCAGCAACGTTGCATCGTACCGTGCGCCCTACGCGCTGGTGCGCAAGCTCGCAGCGTCATTCGACGTCGTGGGCGCGCTGTTGGGTCGCTTCGGCCGCGCCGAAGTACCGTTGCCGGGAGGCTGCGTCCTCGGAACGCGAGCGACCGACATGCACGAACAAGCTTTCCTTGCACTCGGGTGCGACGTGCGCAACGCGCATGGTTATTTGATCGCGCACTCGCGCGGTTCGCGATTGCGTGGTGCCGCGATAGAGTTCCGAGTGCCGAGCGTCGGCGCGACCAAGAACGCGATGCTCGCGGCGGTCTTGGCCGAAGGCACGACGAAATTGGAGAACGTCGCAATGGAGCCGGAGGTCGTCGATCTTGCGAACTTTCTCGTCCAAATGGGCGCGAAGATTGCCGGGCAAGGCACCGACAGCATCATCATCGAGGGTGTCGATGAGCTCAATGGCGTCGAGTACGAAATCATCCCCGACCGCATCGTCACCGGCACTCTACTGCTGGCCGGTGCGATCACGCGCGGCGACGTCACGGTAACCGGATGCCGACCGGATCACTTGGGTGCGCTAACCACAAAGCTGGTTGAATGCGGCGCGGTCACGATGTCAGGCGACGATTGGATTCGCGTTAAAGCCGACGGTATCGCAGGCGGAACCGGAATTCTTACGGCACCCTACCCCGGCTTCCCGACCGATTTGCAACCCCAAGTCGTCGGTTTTCTCTGCACCTGCCCCGGAACGAGCGTCGTCGAGGAGTCGATTTTCAACGCGCGCTTTTCGTACGTAAACGAACTGGCGCGCATGGGCGCCGATGTCAAGGTGACCATGGAAAGTAACGCTGCCGTGATCAAGGGACCGAAGAAGCTCTCCGGTGCGCCGGTCGAGGCTCCCGATATTCGGGCCGGCGCGGGACTGGTGATTGCCGGCTTGGCCGCACTCGGCGAGACGGAGATCATCGGACTCGAGTACATCGACCGGGGTTACGAACGCCTCGAAGAGCTCCTCTCCGAGCTTGGGGCTCAGGTACAAAGAAGCAGCGGCGTGACGCCGCTCGTCGAGCCGACGGGATTGTTCGAGACGAGCGAGTATCCACGCGTTTCTGCGACCGGATAAGCCTTCACACCACCACAGGAGTTACTTTTGGACATCGGGATCGATCTCGGCACGGCCAACGTGCTCGTTCACGTAAAGGGAAAAGGTATCGTTCTGCGCGAGCCGTCGGTCGTCGCGAAGGACATAAACACCGGCAGGGTCTTGTCGGTCGGCGAGGAGGCGCGCCAAATGCTCGG
>JAMXLG010000211.1 GCA_024281135.1 Vulcanimicrobiia bacterium
TTGAAGCGCTCGTAAACGAGAACGCCGGCTAGTGCCGCACATGAAAGGGCGAATCCGATGCCGCCTGTGCGCGGCGACCAGATCCACCAAAAGCCGAATGCCGCGACAATGAGAACGAGGATCGCGTAGCTATTCGGCAGTCGCACGCTGTCTCAATTTATAGCGCTGCACTTTTCCGGTCTCGGTCCTGGGAAGTTCGGCGACGAACTCGATCTCACGTGGCGCCTTAAACGGTGCGATGATGCGCTTCACGTGCTCGCGAAGCTCGTCGATCTTTGCCGTCGTGTGATGCTCGATATCGATCATCACGACGTAGGCCTTCACAATATGCGTATCGTGCTCGGGATCGGGTTTCGCGACTACGGCTACTTCGCGAACGTGTTCGTGCGTGAGGAGCGCCTGCTCCACTTCCGGACCGGAAATGTTGTAACCAGCAGAGACGATCATGTCGTCGGTGCGGGCGACATAATAGAAATACCCGTCTTCGTCCATGCGGTACGCGTCGCCCGGATAGTTCCATCCGTGCTGCACGTACGTTCCTTGGCGTTGGTCGTCGAGATATTTGCAGCCGGTGGGACCCTTTACCGCGAGCCGTCCGATCTCGCCCGCCGGCAATGTGTTCCCGTCCTCGTCATGGATTTCGGCGACATATCCCGGGACGGCCTTACCGGTCGAACCGGCGCGAGCATCATCTTTCGGGCTACCGATAAAGATGTGTAGCATTTCGGTGCTACCGATACCGTCGAGAATCCTCAACCCCGTCCGCTCGTGCCATGCTTCGAACACGGACTTCGGCAGCGTTTCACCGGCTGAGACGCACGTGTGAAGGGTCGAAATGTCGTAGCGATCGATGAGGCCGAGCATCGAACGATAAGCGATAGGCGCCGTGAAGATCGTAGTGACGCCGAATTTGTCGATTGCCCGCAACAGTTCTTCCGGCGGGGCCTTTTCAACTAACAGGGTTGCGGCGCCCGCATAGAGCGGAAAGAGGAGCAATCCGCCGAGTCCGAACGTGAACGCGAGCGGTGGGCTGCCGCAGAAAAGGTCGTCGGGACGCGGCCGTAAGACGTGTTTCCCATAGGTATCGCACGTTGCGAGCAAATCGCGGTGATAATGCATCGCAGCCTTCGGCGTCCCGGTCGTGCCCGAGGTAAAGGCGATGATTGCAACGTCTTCCGCCGCAGTCTGAACGCTTCGAAATTCGGACGATTTCGCGTCCATGCGCGCTTCGAGCGCATCTTCCGCGTCGCCGTTGAAAAAACAGACGCGAACGTCGCCGCGCCCGGAGAGTGCAAGCTCTAATTCTTCTGCAAGGCGACTGTCGCAGAGCGCGAGCGTCACCGCGGCTTTGTCGATCATGTATCGCAATTCCGCCGAGCGATAGAGCGGCATCGTCGTAACCGCAACCGCACCCGCCTTTACTACGGCAAGCCAACATGCGGCGAGCATCGCGGTATTGGGCGCTCGAAGCAGCACACGATCGCCCGAGACGATACCGAAGTCGTCGACGAGCACGTTCGCGATACGATTCGCAGCATGCGCAAGGTCGTGATAGGTCCAATCGACGCCGCCAGGCACAACGATTGCGCGGCGCTCTCCGCGTCCATGGTGCAGATGGCGGTCGACGAAATACTCGGCAGCGTTCAACGCGTCGGGATAGTCGAGCTCCGCGAGATCAAGAACCTCGGGCAGCTGATCCGGCAGCGGTAAGTGTTCCTCGGCAAAGCGATCGACGTGACCCGTGAAACGCATCTACTCCTCCATGCTCGAACGCGCGATCACAACCTTTTGAATCTCACTTGCACCTTCGTAGATTCGCAATGCGCGCACATCGCGATACAGCCGCTCGACGATTTCTCCCCGCGTCACGCCGCGTCCGCCAAAAAGCTGCACGGCGCGATCGCAGACGCGCCCCGCCGCTTCCGTTGCGAAGAGCTTCGCCATTGCGGCTTCGCGTGTGACGCGCTGCGCGCCGGCATCTTTCGTCCATGCGGCGCGATAGACAAGCAACGCAGACGCGTCGATATCGAGCGCCATGTCGGCGACGGCTCCTTGCGTCAGTTGAAGGGCGGAAAGCGGGGAGCCGAAAAGCCGGCGCGAGCGGACGTGCGCCTTCGTCTCATCGAACGCGCGGCGCGCGAATCCGAGGGCTGCCGCGCCGACCGTGCTGCGAAAGACGTCGAGCGTAGACATCGCAATTTTAAAGCCCTCGCCTTCCGCGCCGATGCGCGCTGCGGCGGGAACTCTCATCTGCGAAAAGCGCAGCGTGCCGAGCGGGTGCGGAGAAATCGTGTCGATGCGCTCGGTAATGGTGAGTCCCGGCGTGCCGGCCTCCACGGCAAATGCCGTCAAGCCCTTCGAACCCATGTCAGCCGTTCGCGCGAACACAACGTAGAGATCGGCGATGCCACCGTTCGAGATCCACGTCTTTTCGCCGTCGATGACGTAGCTGTCGCGGCCGCGCTCGGCATGCGTTGCGATCGAAGCGACGTCTGACCCAGCTTCGCGCTCGGAAAGCGCAAACGCCGCGATGCAACGACCACTTTCAACAAGCGGTAAGAAACGCTGTCGCAACTCGTCACTTCCAAAGAGTGAGATCGCGCCGCTGCCTAGGCCTTGCATCGCAAACGCAAAATCCGCTAATGCGGAGCGATAGGCGAGACGTTCTCGCATCAGACACAGTGTTCGAACGTCAAGCTTCGTGCATGCCGAAAGCCAGCCGGCCGCCGCCAGCGCTTGTACCCATGCGCGAACCGAAGTGTCCGGATCT
Organism: Vulcanimicrobiia bacterium; assembly: GCA_024281135.1. The sequence continues at coordinate 2,771 of JAMXLG010000211.1, forward strand.
TCTTCATCGTCGACTACATCTGCAGTCGCGAGCCACGTTTCGAAGTCGCGCGCGAGCGTGCGGTGTTCGTCGTCGAAGAACGGCCAGCGAAGCTCGCGCGCATCCATCCTAGTTGCCCTCGAAGACCGGCTCGCGCTTGGAGATGAACGCTTCGTACGCACGGCGGAAGTCGCGAGTCTGCATGCATTCCGCCTGAGCGCGCGCTTCGGCATCAATGGCGTCATCGAGCGGCATCGCCCACTCCTCACGCAACATACGCTTCGTCATCGCATGGGCGAACGTCGGTCCGTGCGCAAGTGTCGTCGCAACTGCGCTCGCGCGGTCGAGGACCTCATCCGGCTCGTACAACGCATTGAAAAAACCCCAGTCGAGGGCTTCGGTGCCGGAAAGTGCACGACCGGTATACAGTAATTCCGCTGCGCGTCCCAAACCCACGATCCGCGGGAGCATCGCGCAGGCGCCCATATCGCTGCCGGCGAGACCGACGCGAACGAAGAGAAATGCCACTTTGGCTCGTGCCGTTCCGTAGCGCAAATCCGAAGCCATTGCGAGAATCGCACCGGCACCGGCGCAGATACCGTCGATTGCGGCAACGATCGGCTGCGGTGCCCCGCGCATTGCTTTGACTAGGTCGCCCGTCATCTGGGTGAACTCGAGCAGCTCGTTCGGTGCACGTTCGGTCAATGGTCCGATGATTTCGCGCACGTCGCCTCCGGAGCAAAAATTCTCACCCGCGCCGGTCAGGACAACGCTTTTGATATCGTCACGCGCGCGCAGGTCGCGAAACCAGTCGCGCAATTCGGCATACAGCTCGAATGTCAGGGGATTCTTTCGTTCGGGACGGTCTAGTGTCACCGTCGCGACCCGGTCCACAACGTCGTAGTGCGCCTTCGTCATCGCCTACCGAATTCGAAACGGAAGGTCTTCTTCCGCTTCAACGCCGGCGGCCGTTCGCGCGATAACGCGCAAGCGGTAGGGCCGAACGAAGATCGGCGGCAGATCGTAGACGTCTGCGCCGAACCGAAAGATCCCGACGCCCGTTTTCCGTGCATTGATCGAAAAGAGGTTGGTCCGCACTTCAAGACTTGCGACGTTACTGCTCGCCCATACCGTTCCGGAGAACCGTGCGCCCGGGCCGCGCGTCACCGAAGGAACGTACGCAACGTGCACGATTTGCGGCGACGCATCCGGAGCGCTCATCGGGATCGGGAACGACTTCGCCGCGCGAACGTCCGACGTCGTGACGTTCCCCGGCAGGGGCAGCGGCGACGAACACGCCGTCACAGCGACGAATAAGATCCCTGCAATCAGGTTGCGCGACATCGAGACAAGGGTCGGCTCGCACGATGCGTAAATCCTGCCGCATGACGGTCACGCCGCGCAGCTTGCCGTTCGATTACGCCGTCTCCCTTTGCAGCGTGTGGATTTCGAGCGGTTTCTTTCTGGACGCATGGGCGCACGGTCATGTTCCGGTCGAAACGTTCTTCACGCCGTATCACGGCGTCTTCTACTCGGGAATGCTCGCGATGATCGTCGTGCTCGCGGTGTACTGGCTGCGGCATCGAGGACTACCCCCGGGCTATCGCCTAGCGGTGCTCGGCATCCCGATTTTCATACTCGCGGGCATCGGCGATCTCGTGTGGCACGAGTTGATCGGTATCGAAGAAGGCGTCGACGCGCTCTTGAGTCCGACACATCAATGTTTGGGTTTGGGCATCTTCTTTCTCTCGAGTGGCCCGATCCGTTCGGTTCTCGCCGATCGAATGAAGTCGACGACGCTGCGCACCCAACTTCCGCTGGTTCTCAGTCTCGTTGCGTGGCTCACGCTCTTCCATTTCGGAACCGCCTATGCGTTCGATCCCGCAGCGGGCCGCACGAATGCACCACCTGTTCTCAACGGCGCGACGCCGGACTATTTCACCGCGCTTGCGATCGGCTATTACAAGATCTCGATCGGCGTGCTGATCATGATCTTCCAAGCGATCGCGATGACCGGCTTCGCCCTCTATACCGTAGCACGAATTCGCCCCGCATTTGGAAGCTTCACGATCTTTTACGTCCTTGGGAACGCAGCGGCGGCCGCTGCATTTACGAACCAAACGCCGCTATTGATTACGACGCTGATCCAATCGCTTGCAACGGGTCTCGTAGCAGACATCTTCGTGCGCCGTCGCGATCCACGACCGGAAGACCCTGCGGCGTACCGTGTCTTCGCCGTCATGGTTCCGCTCGTGTACATGGGTACCTATTTGATCGTGACCCTCGCATTCGATCGCTTGTGGTGGGATTGGAACGAAGCACTTGGCGCTTGGCTTTGGTGCGGCGTCGCTGGGTTCGCATTAAGCCTCATCGGCACCGCCCGGCGAACGGCGCAATGATTGCGTTCTTAGCAGGGCTCGTCACGCTCGTGCTTCATGCAGCGACGGCGTGGCGTTATGGGCATTTCCGTGACGAACTGTACTTTATCGCCTGCGCGCACCACCTCGCGTGGGGATACGTCGATCAGCCGCCGCTCGTCGCCGTGGCGGCCTGGCTTGCGATTCCGTCTCACGATTCACTTCTTGCTTTACGCGCGCTTCCCGTTCTGGCTGCAGCGCTGACAACCGTCGTCGCTGTCGCAATCGCGCGCGATCTCGGCGGCGGCCGGTTTGCCCAAATCCTTACGGCAATTACCGTCGGTCTGATGCCGGCGTATCTTGCGCTCGGCAATGTCCTCACGACGTCTTCCTTCGAAAGTCTATCGTGGACGCTCGTTGCGTGGCTCGCGATCAAACTTGCGCGTAACGAAGATGCCGCCCGATCACCGCTGGTTTGGATCGGCATCGCGCTCGCCGTCGCCTTCGGAATCTACGGGAAATACTCAATGTGTTTGGCGGTCGCGTGCTTTCTCGTCGGGCTTCTGGTTACCGGCGAGCGGCGTGTGCTGGCGACGCCCTGGTTTCCGCTGGCAGGCGCGATCGCGTTCATCCTGGTGCTGCCGAATTTTTTGTGGCAGTTGCAACACGGCTTCCCGTTTCTCGAAGTGCTCAAAGGTGATGCGGCGCATCGTCATGCCTTCAACAACGGGCTCGTTTTAGAGTCGCGCAATCTCGCGTCGAACACAATCGCGTACCTCGGCGAACAAATTCTCTACACGAACCCGGTTGCGGTCCCGGTCTGGGTCGCGGGACTCCTCGGCCCCTTTAAAATTTCGCGCCTGAAGAACGTTCGTTTCGTCTCGGTTGCCTGGGTGCCGCTGATCGTCATCGCCATCGCGCTCGAGGCGAAGGGCTATTACACGACCGGCATCTATGCGACCCTCTTTGCGGTCGGCTCGGTCGTCGTCGAACAAGCCGCAACGTGGCTTCGCACGACGGCACTTGTTGCGATCGCTGTCGTGGCGCTAGCGGCGATGCCGATGTCGCTTCCGATATTGCCGCTTCGCACGTTTCTTGCGTACACCAAAATCATCGGCCTCACGGGCCGAAACGGGGAACCGGTTCATCTGGTCCAACCGCTCTATGCCGAAGAGTTTGGATGGGATCGCCTAGCGCGAGACGTCGCGCGAATCTATAATGCGATGCCGCAAGGAACCCGAGCGCTCACCGCGGTGTACGCCGACACCTACGCCGATGCGGGCGCAATCGACTTTTTCGGAAAGCGCTACGGATTACCGAAGGCGATCAGCAGCCAAAACAGTTATTGGTTGTGGGGCACGCGCGGATACGACGGACAGACGCTCATTGCGATCGGTGCCACGCGGATCGACCTGCTCAGACAGTACTATGAAAAATGCCAGCTGGTGACAACGTCTACCGAACCGCTGAAGTGGATCGTCGAAGGCCCCTCACCGATCTATTTTTGCACCGGAACAAACGAACCGTTCGACCAAATCTGGCAACACATTCGGTGGTACGGCGCCTAGGATTTAATCGCTTCGACCTCGATGTCGATGTCGATCGAATTGCCGGCAAAGGGATTGCCGTAAGTCATTCCCCACTGCGTTCGATCGATCGTCGCCTTCGCGGAGTATGCGATGTGGGTGCGGCCGCGCGGATCGGTCATACGGCCAAGATACTGCGCGTCTAACGAAATCGGATGCGTCTGACCGTGCATCGTCAGATCGCCGCTCATCGTGAAATGCGTTCCATCGGAGCCGGTGATCTTCGTGCTCGCAAACTCCATCTTGGGGTAGGCTGTTACGTCAAAGAAATGCGGCGAGCGTAGGTCGGAATCGCGATCGGAGTTGCGCGTATCGACTCCCGAAGGGTCGAAGCTCGCATCGGCCGACACGGGAATATTGCTTCCGTCCGCTACGGAAACGCTCGCCGCTTTGA
>JAMXLG010000212.1 GCA_024281135.1 Vulcanimicrobiia bacterium
CAAGCGGCATCAGCGCATCCATCATCGTCGGATACGCCTCGCCCCACATCCATGTTTGCATGCCGCCCAGCGACGTGCCCATCACCAAGCGTAGATGATTGACGTGCAAACCATTGACGATCATGTCGTGCGTCGCGCGCACCATGTCATGATAACCGTAGTGCGGAAACTTCAGGCGCATGCCGTCGCTCGGTTTGCTCGATTGCCCGTGGCCGATCTCGTCCGGAAGAATGATGAAATACTTCTGCGCGTCCAAAATACCGCCGGGCTTAAAGAGCACGCCCGCAAACCGGTCGACGATAAACTGCTGCGCCGATCCACCCGTACCGTGAATAATGAGCACGGCATTGGTCGTGCGTCCTAACGCGTCGGTGCGCGGCGTTCCGAACGTTTCGTAATGCAAGCGCAGGCCGGTCAGCGTTTCGCCGCTTGCAAAGGTGAACGACGGAATGGTGTACGTGCCGCTCGTAGGCGGCGGATAGTCGGCTGCGACCGCCGCTACGCTAGATGAAAAAACAAAGACGAGAGCGAGTAGTGCAATACGCATGCTCGCTCTTTCGTCTTAGATTTTCAGAATCCGCGCCCTGCCGGCGTCGCCTTGCACCGGGCAGCCGAGCATGCGTATGAGACGATTCGGCGAAGCAAAACGTATGACCGAAAAACGCAATTGGAATGAAATCTTCCGTCAAGCGATCGTAGCCGGCGTGATTGCAGGTATCCTGATCCAGGCGTACCTGATCGTAACCACCGTCTTACCTTCGCACATGACGGTACTACAAGAGTGGCAATGGATTGCTTCCGCGGCAATCGGCGACGTTGCGTTCACGAACACCGGCTACGCGTGGCTCGGTCTACTCGTTCACTTCATCGTTAGCATCGGCTGGGCCGGCGGCTACGCCTATCTTGCGCAACAGCAGCAATTCATGAATCGCCGCTGGTACATCTCGGGACCGGTTTTTGGATTCGTCGTCTATATCATCATGGACATCGTGCTGCTCGGCGCGCGTAAGTTCGTTCCACCGGCAACGCCGAGCGCGTTGCTCAACGTACTGATCGCTCACTGCCTTTTCTTCGGTTTGCCTCTCGCCTTCGTCGTTTATCGCCTCGACGCGACAACTATGCGCTCGCCATCGACCCGATAAACTCGCGCGCGAATTTCGCGGCAACCGATGCCGTGACGCCCCCGACATCCTGTCTCGGATTGTACTCGACGACGTCGGCGCCGACGATCGTCCCCGGAATCGCTTTCACTACTTCCAACACGTCACGCACGGTAAGGCCGCCGGGTTCGCGATGGGAAACGCCCGGGGCAAATGCCGGATCGAGTCCGTCGAGATCGAGCGAGACATAGACGTCACCGCGCGGCAGAGCACTGTGCGCCTTGTGCAGCTGCCACGGCGCAAAGTCGTGCACGCCGTATTTTTCGACAAGCGTTCGCTGTGGCGGCGACATTGTCCGAATCCCGATTTGCACGAGTTGCACAACGAGGTCGTCTTCAAGAATGCGCGCGAACGGACACGCATGCGAATAGCGATCGCCTTGAAACGACGGATACATGTCGGGATGCGCATCGAAGTGCACGATAGAGAGCGTCCCGTATTCCTTCGCATACGCACGCAGGATCGGATAGGTGATGGAATGATCTCCGCCGATTGAAAGCACACGCCGCCCCGCACGCAACTGTTCGGCAACGGACTCTTCGATTGCGATGCGATCGTGCTCCGTCTCTTCGATCGTCACGTTTCCGGCGTCGACCATCACGCTCGGAGATCGCAGGTCGACCCCAAGCTCGGTGTAGGGATTTCCTTGCTCGCTGAACATCTCGTGGCGGACGAGATCGGGCGCGCCGGCAGCGCCGCGAAGAAACGATGAATGGTCGTCGCTCGGAACACCGAGGAGAGCAACGCGCGCTTGGGTCATGCGGTAATCGTTACGCTTTCACGGCACCGGAACCCGCCTGCTCGGCGGCGAACAATCGACGCGTGATCGGAGCCCTTCACGTTTCGCTTTCAGCGTTGCGCCATAACGCGCAGGCGCTTCGCAATCTCGTCGGCCAGAGCGCCGCGGCGTTCGTCGTAAAGGGCAACGCGTACGGTCACGGCATCGTCGAAACCGCGCTAGCGGTCGAGCCGTTTGCAAAGAAACTCTGCGTCTATTCGATCGAGGAAGCCGTCGTATTGCGCGAAGGCGGCATTACCGCACCGATCCTCATCATGGGCCCGGTTCCCCCGGAAGTCTTCGACGAGATGCTAGAACTCGACGCGGAAATGGCGCTTTGGGACGTGCACGAGTACGTGCGCACGCTTTCGGCATCCGCGAAAAAAGCCCATAAGCGCGCGAAGGTACACGTCAAAATGAACACCGGTTTGAACCGTTTGGGGCTCGAACCGGAAGAGCTTGCGGATGCGATCGAAGATTATTGTCATGTGCCGGAGTTAGAAATCGCCGGCATTTTTTCGCATCTCGCGGCAGCCGAAGAAATCGACTCGCCGTACACGATGCATCAACTCGAGCGGTTCAATAAGGGCTACACGCAGGCCGAACCGGTGCTCGCGTCCCACGGCATGATTCCGATTCGTCACATCGCTGCATCCGCCGCCGCCATGATGTGGCCGCAAACGCGGCTCGATATGTGCCGCATCGGCATCGCACTCTACGGGTTGTGGCCGTCGCCGCAAACCCGTGAAGCCATGAATGGCGGCAAGTTGCCGCTGCAGCCGGCGCTTTCGTACGTTACGGAACTGATCACGACGCGGCAAATCGCCGCCGGTGAAGCGGTCGGCTACGGCACCACGTTTCATGCACCGCGCACAATGCACATCGGCGTGATTCCGCTCGGCTATGCCGACGGAATTCCCCGCGCGCTCAGCAACACCGGATCCGTTCTTATCGACGGCGCGCGGTGTTCCATCATCGGCCGCGTCGCGATGAATATGTCTATCGTCGACCTCACCCATGCACCCAGTGCGAAGAGCGGATCGCGCGTGACGCTCATCGGCCGCGACGGCGAGGAAGAGATCACCGCCGAGGATTGGGGCACGTGGGCCGGCTCGATCAACTACGAAATCGTCTCGCGGATTCCCGAGTCGCTGCCACGCGTGTATATGTAACGAAAGGCGCGGGATGATGCGTTACTTCTTCAGATGATCAGCGCGCAGCCCGCCATTCGCGTCGCCGTGAACGATCGGCAGCTCCCCGTCCTCGCCATCGAGGACGGCGGCCGCGTGCTGGTGCCGTTCCGCGCGGTGGTCGAAGCGCTCGGTGGAAGCGTGTCGCAGTTTCATCTTCCGCTCCCGCCGCCCGCGCGTGTCGTTGCCGGGCGCACCTACGCATCGATTCGCTTCCTCGCAACGCGCTTAAACGCCGACATCGAATACGACGCGCGAGCGCATGTCGTGCAAGTGTACACGCATCAAGCCGTCGCTGCGGGCGCATCGCCGGCAGCAACCGTCGCTCCGGTGATGGCGCAACAACCTGCGCCCAATACGCGTGTTGGATCAGCGTATCCGACGGTTTCAGCGAATCTTCCCATTGCGAACGGAAGCTCGATCGCGACGCTACGTCTATTCGTCGATAATGTCGATGTGACGCGCGACTCGAACTACGCGGGCTCGTTCGTCACGTATATTCCGCGCGATGGGTTGCATCAGGGAACGCACACGGTTTCGGTCAACGGCACCGCAAGCGACGGGAAAGCATTCAGCAGTTCATGGTCGTTTGAAACGACAACGGCTCCAGAACCCGACGTCGCCGCACTGACGCCTCCGTCGTCGTTCTACGGCGCAAGTCCGATTCAGTTCAACGTGTCGGGAAATCAATTCGTCGGAGGATCGCCGATCAGCGTGCAGATGACGGCACCACCAGGCGGTCAGGCATTTGCATTTGTCTGCACCTCGGCCTGGCATTTTCCGCTCTATGCCGCGCCGCTGTCGCAGTTCTACGCGGCCTCAATTCCGACGAGCGCAGTCGGCGCGGCGATCAACTGTCCGATCACCGCGATGTATGTCGCCCCCGACGGTACCGTGACGTACTCGTCATATCCGGTCTTCGTTCAACTGCTGCCGCCGCAGACGCCCGCGCAACAACCATCAACCCCGGTACCGCAACCGACGCGCATTCCGGCACCGCCGACGATCCGCAAGACCCCAGCGCCGCAACCGGTCCGAACGCCGCTACCGGTGCAAACGCAGATACCGAGGCCGGTTCGTACGCCGACGCGCAGCACCGAACCGAAAGTTCGTCCGTCGCCCTATCCGCGCACGGAATAGGCCGGCGTACCGGCGAGCTGTCCGCCGTCGATCGTCACGACGCTTCCGGTTATAAACTGCGCGTCAGGTGAGCACAACCAGCGCACGAGATTCGCAACGTCTTTGGGATCGCCGATGTGTTGCACAGGGATATAGCGGCCGATCTTATCGCGCTGATCCGCCGGAATTCGCTCCGTTGCAATTGCGCCGGGAGCGACTACGTTGATACGAATGTTACTCGCGGCGTAATCGAGCGCTGCCGCTTTGCTCAGGCCGACGATCCCGTGCTTCGCCGCACAGTACGGTCCAAGACGCGAGACGCCTTGTAATCCCGCCGTTGACGACATGTTGACGATGGCGCCGGCACCACGCTGAAGCATCGCGCGCAGTTCCGCGCGCATCGCGAGAAAGGTGCCGCTCAAATTGATTTGCACGGCGTGCTCGAACTCGGCGGGTTCGAGTTCGGCAAGCGGCTTCGTCGGCGGACCGCCACCAGCATTATTGAATGCGACGTCGAGACCACCGAATCGTTCGACTGCCTGTTGAACGACCGCGTCCATCGCTGAGCTCTCCGTAACATCGGCCGGTACCACGAGCGCATCGGCTCCCTTCGCGCTGATGCTCGACGCGAGAGAATCGAGAACGTCTTTTCGCCGCGCCGTGAGTACGACTGCATATCCGGCGTCGGCAAATGCATGGGCAGCCGCCGCGCCGATCGCACTCGTCGCGCCCGTAATGATCGCGACGCGTTTCACCTTTACACGCCTCCGTACGGACGCGTGATGATCTCCATGTTGTGTCCGTCCGGATCTTCAAAGTAGAGTCCGCGCCCGCCGTCTCCGTGATTGATCGCGTTCGGACGCGTATGCATCGGGTCCGCCCAGTACCGTACGCCGCGCGCTTTGATTCTATCGAACGCCTCATCAAAGTCTCTTTCCGAGATGAGAAACGCGTAGTGCGCCGGTGAGACGGCGCGATCATTATCCATGTAATCGAGCGTCACACGGTTATCCACCTTGACCGCCAAGAACGGCCCAAATCGCGCCGGCTCGGGCAGGCCCAGTATGTACGCGAGGAAATTTGCCGATTCGCTCTTGTTGCGCGAATAGACGATCGTGTGGTTGAGTTCCACTGGCATGCTACTACTCATAGACCTCGAATAGTTCGATGTCTATCTATTATCACGATTCTTCCAGCAGTACAATAGGTAGATGACGAATTGTTTGGTATCTATATTTCGAATATGAAACCCGCCGAGACCCCGATTGGACTTCTCCTAACCCAGACGTCGAGGAAAGTGAGCCGTGCCTTCGACGAGGCGCTCGCTGAGGCGGGAGGGTCGCATACCATATGGATCATTCTGCTGTCGCTTGTGCGCGGCGGAGCGCTGAACCACGGCGAACTCGCCGAGCGGGTCGGCATCAAAGGTCCGACGTTGACGCACCATCTCGACGGACTCGAAAAGCGAGGCATCGTAACGCGCGAGCGTCTCCCCGATAACCGTCGCACCCAAATCGTAAATCTTACCGAGACGGGCACGGCGCTCTTCCATCGACTGCGCAAGGGCGCGCAGGGGTTCGATGCGCGCCTCCGCCGGACATTCACGGAAAGAGAACTCGGTGAGTTACGCCGTGCGCTTCAAAAAATGAGCGGCAGCGTTTAGTAGTTCAAATACGCTGCAGCTGCCATCGCGCCTAGTAGTTCTCCCGCATGATGCGCGCCGTCTTTGCTCAAGTCGAGGCTTTGTTTGCCGGGCATCCGGTTGATCCAAAACGCAAAGGCAATATGATGACCCGTCCGCGTCGTCGTGAATCCCGCGAGGCCTTTCGTAACCAACCCGCGATCGTTCAATAGATCGTTGCTGCCCCACGTTCCGGTCTTCGCAAACACTTTGCCGTCCGCGGGCGAGCCGTTTTGAATGTTGAACAGCGTACCGTCAACGCCGAGAATCGGCAGCGCGCGATGAAACGCTGCATACCACGGCTGTTTGTAGACCCACGCGAGATAGCTCACCATGAACTGCGGCGTGAAGAATGCGAAGCCGCCGAGGCCGTCTTGTTGGTCCGCGTTTGACGTGTCGAGCCCGGCGTTCGTCAGCAGCTCGTGTTCTTTCGCAAATCCGGCTTTCAAGTAGTCGACCTTCGCGTGCGCGAGGTAGACCGCCCACATGAGCGGCATCAAACCGGCGTGTGTGTTGTGACTCACCTTGAGCGTCACATACACGTCTTCGGAGAGCGGCGGCGACACGTGCTGTGCCAGCCGGTTAGCATCTGTGTACTTCGTGGTGTCGGGAACGTGCGGAAGATTTGCGGGCGGCGGCGGTGCGATCGCAACACCGGCATCCGTAAGCGCCTCCGTGAACGCCGCCTGCGCGAATGCCTTCGGGTCCGGCACGGGAAAATCGTCGACGATCGACTTACCCGCGGGAACGCTTCCGGTGAGCGTAACGGTGTGCGTGCCGTTCGAGGCGGGGACGTCGTTCGGCGTGAGTTTGTATTCGGAATCCGGAGCACCGGTCGTCATTTTGTTGACGAACGTAAGGTACGGCGTTTGCGGCGAGATCGTCATCTCGACCGGATCGCCCGCTTTTGCGCCGGCCTTCCACGTAACGTCGACGACGTTGTCGTTCACAACGATCGGTGAAAGAATCGTTCCCGTTCCCACTTCCGCGCCCTGATCGGGAAAGAGCGACGTATCGATGACCACGTTTCCGTCGATGCGCTTTACGCCGGAGTGAGCGACTTGCTGTGCGAGATCGCGCAAGACGGCGAGGGGATCGCCGGGGACCACGCGCGTATCGAGCGAGCCGCCGTAGATGTGGTCTTCGTTCTCGAACGCAAGCGTGCCGTCGGGTTTAATGCGTTGCGAAAGGTTCGGATCGCCGCTCGCGACGAGCACCACGTCACCGTGTACCGTGCCCGACGCGTCGAGCGGGCCAGTACGATAGACGGGCGTGGTCCAACGAAAATTGGGGCCGAGCAGCGCGAGCGACGTGCCCTCCGTGACGAGCTTCGTCGTCGACGCGGCTTCCATCAGCGTGTGCGGGTTGCGCGAATACAGTACCCGGTGCGAGTCGAGATCGTACACCTCGCCGGCGACGATCGAGTCATGAAGCTCGGGGCGCGAGGCGATCTGGTCAATGGATTGCGCAGCAAGTGCCGGTGACGAAGTAATCGCCACCAGCATCAGAACGACAAAGAATCTCTCCACCGTGCGAAGCTTACGTGCGGACGGCTTCGAAGGCCTCCGCCAGGCTGATCGTTCCCTTATAAATCGCGCTCCCAACGATACACGAATCAACCGCAGGCGGCGCCTCGCGCACCAGCGTCTTGATATCGTCGATCGTCCGCGCACCGCCGTTCGCGGTGATCTTCACTTCAGCGGCTGCTGCGATCGCGCGAAGCGCGTCGATGTCATAGCCCTCGCCCATGCCGTCGCGACGAATCTCCGTGAAGATGACGCGCTTGACGCCCCACTGCGCCACCCGCTTCACGAGCGCATCGCGGTCGACCGGCGTCGACTCGAGCCAGCCGCGCGTCGCAACGTGCGTTCCACGCGCATCGATTGCGGCAATGACTCGTTCGCCATATTTTCCGATGATGTTGCGCGCAACACGTTCCTCTTCGACGAGGATCGTGCCGAGAATAATCTGCGCCGCACCCGCATCGATGCGCATGCGCGCTTGATCGGCGTTGCGAATACCGCCGCCGACTTGCACGGGAACCGATACCGCGGCACAGATCTCGCGAATAACGCTCAGGTTATCGCCGTGACCGAATGCGGCATCGATGTCGATGACGTGCAATTGCTGCGCTCCCGCGTCGACAAAGACGCGCGCTTGCGCGACCGGATCGTCGGAATAGACCGTCGACGTCTTTAGATCGCCGCGTTCCATGCGAATGCACTTCCCGCCGCGAATATCGAGCGCAGGAATAACGATCATGCGCTGCCTACTGCCGCGTTGCTGCGTTTTTCGATCGGCACGTACGGGCCGGGAACCGGACCGACGTACGCGGCTTGCGGACGGATCAACCGGTTGTCGTGCAACTGCTCGAGAATGTGCGCCGTCCATCCGGCGATACGGCCGCACGCAAAGATGCACGTGTACTCATCGCCCGGAATGCCGAGGTCGGCCATCAACGGCGCGGTGTAGAAATCGACGTTTGCATAGATCTTGCGGTCGGGTTTCTCTTCGGCGAGAATACGTTGGCTCTGATTCTCGAGCTCGCGCGCGACCGGGTACCACTTGGTGTCGCCGCGTTGCGCGGAAAGCTTCTTCGCGATCGCTTCGAGATGTTTCGCGCGCGGATCGCGCACGCGATACTCGCGATGACCCATGCCCATGATGCGATTGCCCTTCGCAAGTTCATCGCGCACGAACTTCTCCGCCTTTTCCGGCGAACCGATCGCAACGAGATTGTTGTACGACGCACTTGCCGCACCACCGTGAAGATCGCCGGTCAACGTGGCAATCGCCGCGGTTACGGCGGCGTACAAATCGGCGCGTGTCGATGCGGTAACGCGCGCGCTGAAAGTCGACGCATTGTACGAATGATCCGCAAGGAGCACAAAGTACGTGTCCATCGCGTCTTCCTCGGTTTCCGTGGGCACTTTGCCGCTGCGCATGTAGAGGAAGTTCGCCGCATGTGAGAGATCGGCGCGCGGTTCGATCGGATCGAGGCCGCGACGAATCCGATCCCACGCAGCGACGATCGTCGTCATCTTTGCGATCAGTTCGATCGCGGTATGAACGTCGGAGACATGTTCGCCTTTGTTATTTACCGGCGAGAAGAGCGCGAGTCCGCTGACGATCGTGCGCAGTACGTCCATCGGCCACGCCGACTTCGGCGTATTTTGCATTGCTGCGATGAGCGGTTCCGGCAGTGACGCGCGCGACGCGAGTTCACGCTTGAGCGATTCCAGTTCTTCGGTTGTCGGCAAATGGCCGTACAGCAGCAGACTGACGATCTCTTCGAAACACGCATTGGGTGCGAGATCATCGATGTCATAACCGCGATAGGTCAGGCGTCCGACCTGCCCTTCGACATTACTAAGATCAGTGGACCCGACGACGACGCCTTCAAGCCCGCGGTCGACAACCAAACCAGTGGTAGACAAGTGTTCCTCCAGCGGAAACCGCCCTCTGTCGAGGGGGGTATAGAGAGTTTGAGGAGGCGCCTGACCCGGCCTCCCTGCGACATTTGAGGGAGGCTCGTGGAACCGTTAAATCTCAGACTTGCGCCGCCGCGAAAACCGACGGATGTCCTCGGAGGCGTCATCTTTATGGCGCGCACCGTAGATAAAGTACGCGCGACGCTTCCCGGCGGTGACCCCGGCGCCTATAAGATCGAGGGATTAACCACGTTCGTCCTCACAACGCTCAACATCGACCTTGACGATTTTTGTTCCATCGTCGCGCTTGCGCAGAACGACGACGATGTTGCACAGTGGATTCTCACGCACACGACGCCGGAAGCGCGCGATGAGGTTAATTCGACGTTGCCGGCGCTGACGATTCGCGACCGGATGGACAGTCCGAATTACTTCGAACGCAACCCGGTCGCGAAAGAACTGCCGCTCGAGACACCCGTCCTCGAGATGTTAGAGTACGACGATCTTGCGATGCTTGCGGAGCGGCGTTAGGTCGAAATTGTCTGCAACATTTGTTTGGCTTTGTCGGGCGCTAGCGCTTTGACGAGGTCCGCCTGACTCACCATGCCGATCATCGCTTGACCGTCGATCACCGGCAAGCGGCGAACCTTGTGTTGCGCCATCGTCTGAGCGGCGTCTTCGATTGAGTCGTCCGCTCCGATAGTCACCGGGTTCCCATTTCCTAACTCGCGCGCCTGGACTTCGGCGGGGTCGAGGCCCTTTGCGATCACCTTGGTAACAATATCGCGATCGGTTACCATGCCGCGCAGGCGATTGCCGTCGACGATCGGCATGGCGCCGACATCCACATCTGTGAGGCGTCGCGCTACGTCCACGATGGTATCGTTCGCATCGACCCACTCAACTTCGGGAGTCATGATGTCTCTGGCTTTCATGATGCACCTCCGTACGCGGTCTTTCCCCTACAAGAGAAACGCGACACATCGCAACTTCGGTGCGATGCACGAAACCGAGCGCGTCATATAAGCGAAATGCACGCAGATTGTCTAAATCCATATGCAGCATCGGCGTGTCGCCGTTTGCGTAGACACCCTCGGCTAACGACCACACGAGCATTCCCGCGTATCCTCGTCCGGCAAAACGGGGATCGGTGCATACACCGCTGATTTCACGAAAGCCGGCCGGCGCCATACGTAGACCGGCCATCGCAACGAGTTCGCGGTTTTCAAAGATCCCGACGTAACGACCCATTTCGATCGTACGTTCTCGGAAGTATGCGGGATAGACTCGCGCCATTAGATCGAGCATTGCAGGAACGTCACTCGCACTAAGGTCGCGTGATGCGACGCCTGCGTGAACCGGCGCCGGTTTCAATCCTTCGCATACCATTTGACGAATGCTGTGATACGGCGTTAATTCGAAGCGCTGCGCGTCAAGACGCGGCAACGTTCCGACAAAGTACACGAATGGACGACCGCCGAGCGTTTCTTCCAGCAGATCGTCGGTCAACGTGGTTTCCGGCGCGGGGACGGCGGCAAACGGCGCCATCTCGAGCGGATACACTTTGAGATCGTCACCGCCGCTTGCGTAAGTTGCATGTGTGCCGGTCAAGCTTGACCAAAGTGGATTATCGAGAGCGGTGATTACCATGAATTGCACCTTTGAGAACGAGATCGACGATTGCATCCGCAAACTGCGGCGTGAGCGGTGCGTGCGATTGTAACAACCGGAAGACGGTCGCGCCGCCCAGCGCATCGATGAT
>JAMXLG010000213.1 GCA_024281135.1 Vulcanimicrobiia bacterium
GCTGCGCACACCGAGCACGCGCCGCGCGTCGCTCTCGATCGCGACCTCGCGCGCGTTCCGAACGACGGTCACGCCGGCCGACTCGCACGCGGCGGTCAGAGCACGGCCCAGCCGCCGATTGTCGACGCATCCTTCACCCGCGACTACGAGCGCACCGCGAACATGACGACCGAGAGACGGCTCAGCAACCATCGTTTCACTCCGGTCGAGAACTTCGCATGCGACGTTCCGCTCGCGCAAATGCGCGGAGTGTTCGCGCAACGCTCGCATACGATCGTCATCGAATGCCACGTTGACGATGCCATCGAGACGCAAGTGCACCGACACACCGCTTGCAGCTTCGATGCGCTGCACGAATTCCGGATACAGCGCGAGGGAAGCGGTGCAGAGATCTAGCAGTGCTTCATCTTCGACTCGCTCCGTATACGGCGCGAGCATCCCGGCACCGGCCCATGATGCCGCGCGGCCCGGTTCCCCGCGCTCGAAGACCCGAACCGTCGCGCCACGCTGCGCCAGTTCGTACGCCGTTGCGAGGCCGATCAGCCCCGCTCCGATGATCGCAACGTCACCCGAGACTCTCATCTGTTTAATCTAACACCGCCCGTGCGCTCACGGGATACGTTTTGTCTGAAGCCACCGGCCATACTACGTTTATGGACGAGAATGCCGAACGTGCGCGTTTACGAGAGGCCAATGAACGAGGCGTTCCGTGGCGTAAATGGGGACCGTATCTAAGCGAGCGCCAGTGGGGAACGGTTCGCGAGGATTACAGTGACGACGGAACCGCGTGGGACTACTTCCCATTCGACCAGGCTCGCTTCCGCGCGTATCGTTGGGGAGAAGACGGCATCGCCGGTTTTTCCGACGAGCGGCAAATGTTGTGTTTTGCGCTCGCATTGTGGAACGGCAACGATCCGTTTTTAAAGGAACGCTATTTCGGACTTTCGGGGTCGCAAGGCAATCACGGCGAGGACGTCAAGGACTACTACTGGTATCTCGACGCGACGCCGACCCACTCGTATCTGCGGACGCTGTATAAATATCCGCAGCGGCGCTTTCCCTACGAGCGGCTGCGTGACGAGAATGGCCGGCGATCGAAACACGATCCCGAATTCGAATTGATCGATACCGGCATTTTCGAGGATGACACGTATTTCGACGTCGTGACGGAGTACGCGAAGAACGACCCGCAGACGATCGGCATTCGCGTTAGTGTCACGAATCGCGGGAACGAGCGCGCAACGCTCCACGTCCTGCCGACACTGTGGTTCGCGAACACGTGGAGCTGGGGTGGCTCCGCGCGTAAACCGCTACTTGGCTTTGACGAAACCGCGCGTACGATATTTGCCGAGCACGATGTAGTCGGCGCCCGGTATCTGCAGTTTGATGGTGAAGCTGAACTGCTATTCACAGAGAATGAATCAAATACACAAGCACTCTGGAACGTGCCGAATGGCTCGCCGTACGTGAAGGACGGCATCGACGCGTACGTTGTTCGTGGAATCGCAGACGCGGTCAACCCGGAGCACGAGGGAACCAAGGCGTCGGTGCATTATGTTCTCGAGCTGGCTCCCGGCGAATCCCGAGCCGTGTACTTACGTCTCGGCGAACAGTCGGATCCGGCATTCTCGGCACTCACCGTTGACGCCCTGATCGCTGCGCGACGCAATGAAGCCGATGTTTTTTACACCGATCTCGCGCCCGGCGAAGCAGATGAAGATCTTCGTAACATACAGCGACAAGCGCTTGCGGGCATGATTTGGTCGAAGCAGACGTATCGCTTCGGTGTCGTGCCATGGCTTCGCGGCGACGGGCCACTTCCCCAGAAACGGCACTCGCAGAGAAATGCCAACTGGGTCCACATGAGCGCGTCCGATGTCATATCGATGCCGGACAAGTGGGAGTATCCCTGGTTCGCCGCTTGGGATCTCGCCTTCCACGCGTTCCCACTCGCACTCGTCGATATAGAATTTGCAAAGCAGCAACTCGAGGTCTTGATGCACGAGCGGTTCATGCATCCGAACGGCCAGATTCCCGCGTACGAATGGGCATTCGAAGACGTTAACCCACCGGTCCATCCGGCTGCAGCGCTTGCCGTGTACATGTATGAGAAAAGCTCAACGGGCAGAGCCGATACCGCGTTCCTCGAGCGCATGTTCATCAAGCTTACTATGTACTTTACGTGGTGGGTCAATCGCAAAGATCCCGAAGGACATAACGTTTTTGCCGGGGGCTTCCTGGGCCTTGACAACATCGGGCCATTCGATCGAAGCTCGCCGCTGCCGCCCGGTTTCAAACTGATGCAGTCCGACGGCACGAGTTGGATGGGACTTTTCTGCATCTCGATGATGGAAATCGCTCGCATTCTCGCGCAAGAGAATCCCGTCTATTACGATGCGCTCGCGAAGTTCGCGGCGCATTTTGTCTTCATCAGTGACGCGATAAACGAAGCCGATGGACTGTGGGACGAAGAAGACGGTTTCTACTATGATGTCGTCGAGACACCGGAGGGGCAACGCGTTCCGCTGCGCGTACGCTCGATGGTCGGCTTGATTCCACTCTTTGCAACGAGCATCGTCAATCCGTCTGAAAGCCCCCTGTTCGAACAGGTCGTTCATGATACAGCGGAGTGGATCTTGCGCGAGCGTCCCGACCTGCGATATGTCATCGAACAGACAAGCACGACGAATTTTTCAAAGACGTTCTTGATGGCGATCGCGCGCGGTGACCGGTTGCAACGCATCTTACGGTACATGCTCGACGAGAACGAGTTTTTGAGCCCGTACGGCATTCGCGCGCTCTCAAAAGAGTACGAAAACAAGCCATTCATTATGCGCGGCGCAGGCCAGGAATTCACGGTCCGCTATGAACCGGCTGAGTCGTCGACGGGATTATTCGGCGGAAACTCAAATTGGCGCGGCCCGATCTGGTTCCCAGTGAACTTCATGCTGATTTCGTCGTTACGTCGCTATCACGCGTTTTACGGCGACAGCTTCACCGTTGAAATGCCGACGGGTTCGGGACGGCGCGTTCCGCTCAATGTGGTGGCCGACGAATTGGCCGGGCGGTTGATCTCGATTTTCACTCGCGACCACGACGGCCGCCGTGCGGTGTTCGGCGGAGCGCAGAAGTTTCAAAGCGATCCCACCTGGGGTGATAATATTCTCTTCTATGAGTACTT
>JAMXLG010000214.1 GCA_024281135.1 Vulcanimicrobiia bacterium
GCGCACGCGCCGGCGGCAAGCACGGATGCGACGAGGACGCGCGCAATCCGGGACAGCAAGAACTTTAGAGACATCAACACTCCTTGGGAAAAACCAACGAATCCGTGTTTACGGACTAAGCAAACGAGAGGGGTTTACGCGTAAGGCTTCCACGCTGACCAGGTGCACGATTTGGCGGCATTCCCAGCTCTTCGAGCGTTTCGTCCGTGCTGTTGTACCACGTGCCGATCTTGTAGATTTCACGGGCTTCACGACCGTTCGCAACGTCGCGCCCGACTTCGCGCGCAATGCGAACCATTTGTTCGACTTGCTGCACGGAAGTGCGGCGCTCGCCTTTCGCGCCCCACAAATTGTCCTCGATGCCGACGCGCACGTGCAGACCGAGTGCGATCGCCATCGTCATCATCGGCGTGACATGGCGCATGAGCGTTTCAATCGTCAGCACCGAGCCGTCGGGAACGCGCCGGATGAACTCGAACATGTCGGCCGGATGCGTTCCGGATCCGCCGCCGCCAACTCCGACATAATTGAGGATCATCGGACCCTGATATTGACCGCGGCGAATCAAACGCTCGAGCGTTTCCAACTGACCGATGTGCGTCAGCATGAAATGCGGCTGAATGTCGTTCGCGCGAAGCCGCTTCAAGTGTTCCAAATAAAACGTCGGACCGGCTTCATAATAGAGCTCGCGGTAGGCGTTGTAGATTGCCGGATTTTCCCATGACGTGCCGTCCATGTCGCCGTCGAGCATCAACTCCGTAATGCTGAACTGGCACGTGTTGATCGTGACGGTGACTTGATCGGGCTTCGGGTCGAGATCGGCGAGCATGTGCCGCGTATCGTCGCTCAGCCACTTGGCTTTTTGGCCATCGCCTTCCGGAGCGAACGAGATCGAACCACCGACTTGCAGCACCATTTCCGGCACCGCTTCACGCAAACGCCCGATCATTTCGTTGAACATCGACAGCCGTTTCGAACCCTTACCGTCGAGTTCTCTTACGTGAATGTGCAGCACCGTTGCACCGGCGTTCCAGCAGTCCACTGCTTTTTGAACCTGCTGGTCCATCGTCAACGGAATGTCGTCACTGTCTCCGGGAAGCCACTCGGGCCCATAGGGCGCGACTTGAATAACGAGCTTCTCCTGGTTTTCGGGAAGCAACGAGTCGTCAAAAAAATGCATCAGGGTTCTCCAGCTGGGACCAAAGGCGGACCTGAGACAAAACTAGCCGATAAGCTCTTCTTAACTTTGACAATTTGGGACATCCTTATTACAATCTGGGACACCAATGCTGCTGTCGAGCCGCGATCCGCAGATCCGGGCTGCTTCTCTCGCCGAGTTCGCAAGCGTCGCAAGCTCGGTTGGTTTGGACCCGGAGGCAATGGTTGCCACCGTCGGATTGCCGGCGCGCTCGCTGACCGATCCCGACCTGCGGATCCCGGCAGCTGCCGTTCAAGAACTGCTTCAGCAATGCGCGTCGCGCGCGAACGTAGACGACTTCGGAATGCGGCTCGCCGAGAAAAACGGACTCGCAACGCTCGGACCGCTTGGACTGCTGATGCGCGAACAGCCGACAATACAAGAAGCCCTGTCGCAACTGAATCAGTATGCGGCTCTTCATAACGACGCATATTCGTTGCGCACCGAGCACGAAGAAGACTTGGTCATACTCAGGCCAATGCTCGACGTCGGCGGCGCGCCGATTCAGCGTCAAGCGTCGGAGCTCGCAGTTGGCGTGCTCTACCGAATCTTGCGCGTGCTGCTCGGCGATTCGCGTAAGCCGCGATCCGTTTCGCTCATGCGGCCCGCCCCGCGCAAGCGTGTCGTATATAGGCGCGTGATCGATGCGCCGATTCACTTCGGGAGCGACTTCGACGGCATCATCTGCGACGCTTCGATGCTCGAAACGCATATCGCGCGCACCGATCCGGCCATGGCACGATACGTCAAAGCGTACGTCGACTCGATCGCAACGAGCCGCGATATAACGGCGAGCCGTAAGGTTCGCGAATTGTTGTTCGCTATGATCCCATCTGGCCGGTGTTCGGCGGCGGAAGTCGCGCAAGAACTTGGCGTTGACCGGCGCACCTTGCACCGCTATCTGATACGGGAAGGGCAGACATTTTCGCGTATTCTGACCGCGACGCGGATGGAAATGACGCAGCGTTTCCTAGAGAATCCCGAACGATCGCTCACCGCGGTCGCGGAGTTGCTGGGATTTTCCGCCGTGAGTGTTTTTCTGCGATGGTTCAGGTTGCAGTTCGGATGTACCGCCACCGAATGGAGGAAGTCTACGCGTGCAAATTCGTAACGTTGCTGCCGCGGCGCTCTCAGCGATCTTCGGTCTCACTGCCGCAGCGAGCGACGCCGTACGCGGCGATCGAGCCGAAGGATGGCTTCCACAGAGCCGCTCGCCGGTTCTCGCGCGCAACGGAATGGTTGCGACAAGCCAACCACTCGCGGCCCAAGCCGGATTACGAATTCTGATGGAAGGTGGCAACGCCGTCGACGCGGCCGTCGCGACCGCCGCAGCGCTGAACGTAACCGAACCGATGAACGCCGGATTCGGCGGCGATCTCTTCGCGATTGTGTATATTGCAAAAGAACGCGCGGTGCATGTGTTGGATGCAAGCGGTGTTGCACCGAGCGGCGCAACGCTCGAGCACCTGCATGCACTCGGCTATGCGTATGATCCCGCACACTGGGGACCGGGATCGGGAATGCCGTCAGGCGGAATCCTTTCCGTTACCGTTCCCGGTGCTGCATGGGGATGGGACGAACTCGAGCATCGCTATGGAACGATGCCGCTCTCGCGCGTGCTTGTACCGGCAATCGATTATGCATCGAACGGTTTTCCCGTCTCAGAGCGGATCGCGCACGATTGGAAGCTTCCCAATGCGCTTCCGCTCCGCGGATGCTGCACCAAACTCGACCCTGATTCCATCGCCACTTGGTATTTCAACGGAAACCCTCCGGTCGAAGGTCAGATCTTCCGCAATCCGCATCTCGCGCATGCGCTGACGCTACTCGGGAAATACGGACGCAACGTCTTCTACAAGGGCGAGAGCGCGCGCGCAATCGTCAAGAAGTCCCTAGCGCTCGGCGGGACGATGACGCTCGACGACCTCGCAAACTATCACGGTATATGGCGCGAACCGGTGCGCACGTCGTACCACGGTTACGATGTGCTGGAGCTTCCGCCGCCGTCGCAAGGCTTTGCTACGATCGAA
>JAMXLG010000215.1 GCA_024281135.1 Vulcanimicrobiia bacterium
GCCGAAAGACAATGTTGCATGAGTTCCCCTTGGGTGTGCGACGAAAGCGCACAAATGCGCGTCTGTGGTGAGTGGTTCTTAAAATACTCGACAACGTCGTCAATCTCTTCAGAGTCGATGTCGATGATGGCTACGTCGACGTCCTTCGCAAAAGTGGTAGATTCACGACCACTGGCGATCCCTACGACTTTGACGTCGCGATCAGCCGAAAGCACTTCGGCGATCGCTTTCGCGAACAAAAGCTGCTTTTCGATTATCAGCACCCGCAATGGGCCCGTTGTACCGTTCATGCTCTATTCCCCGTAAGTCTTAAGCCCCAAGGGGCCCAGTACATAATGTGCGCGTTCTCAAAACGCGTTGTAAATAGGATCGCTTATTTGATGGTTGCAGCCAACCAGGTTTTTTAGTGGGTCCAGTGACGTGTCGATCGGTAAAAGGAGGGCCGTTAGGCCTATTTCCCGCAACGGGACGAGGTCAAGTCGTGGTTTCAGTGGTTACAAATGATTAGGTCGGCGACTTAGACCGAATCGTATACGGTCACGACACGCGTCGGGCAGTCTGTGCAAAATCCTAAGATTTCGTCAAGCGCCAGATCGCTCGTTCGAGCAACGGAAGCGACCCAAGCTCGGAACTCGAACGTTTTGGCCCATCTGTATTATCCCGTCAAAAACGCGACCGTATCTATTTGGTAATGAGCCGCCTCGTGACCGCGTCTCCAAAAGCCTGGCCGCCGTTCATCGGCCGGTACGTTTTCGTACGCCGCCTTCGCTAGGATGAGCCAACAAATCACTGGTTCATTCCAAAGGAGGTTCCCAATGTCTACGCCCTTGTTCCAGCAGTATCTCCCGGCCGTCGTCTTCGCCATGGCGGCGCTCACCGTCGGTTGTGCGCACCCCAGCTCGAATGCGACGACCGCGAGCGACACGACCACCGCGAGCACGACCACTGCGAGCGATTCGACGACCGCCAACGCCACGACGGACGCACCCGTTTATCCCGGTGCGCAGCTCGAAGCGGCCGGCTCGAACGCCGGCGTTGGCTCGGCGGCTGCGTCGGGTAAGGCCTACACGACGGGCGATTCGTTCGACGCCGTTTACGACTGGTACAAAAAGAACTTGCCGGCAGGCTCGGAGCAGTCCCACGTGACCTCTCCGATGAACGCGGCGGTCTTTGTCCTCGGCAACGCCGGCGATCGGTACGGTATCACGGTCGAGACGTCTCCGATGTCCGGCAAAACGATGATCGTCATCGGTCACGTCAAGGCATAATGCAATGCGGGTGTATATTGATGACAGCGACTTCATAAGGGAGACGTACGTCATGAACGCTACCCGCCCGCCATTGCCGCCATTCACAGTGGAGACGGCACGCCAAAAAGTCCGCATGGCGGAAGACGCTTGGAACACGCGCGACCCGCAACGGGTCGCGCAAGCCTATACCGAAGAGAGCCGCTGGCGAAATCGTGCCGAGTTCTTTTCTGGTCGAGCGGCGATCGTCGCGTTTCTGCAGCGCAAATGGGCCAAAGAGCTCGATTATCGCCTCATCAAAGAGCTATGGGCCTTCCACGAAAACCGCATCGCGGTAAGATTTCAGTACGAGTGGCACGACGACTCGAACAACTGGTTCAGAGCGTACGGCAACGAGCAATGGGAGTTTGACGAAAACGGCCTCATGCGCCGGCGCGAAGCGAGTATCAACGACGTGCCGATCGGTGAGGCAGAGCGGAAATTTCACTGGCCTGCCGGACCGCGTCCGGCCGATCATCCCGGCCTTACCGAACTGGGGATGTAGCCGGCGCGCGAAGTTAGAACGACATCGCGCGCCGGATGGCGGCTAGCTGCGCGTTGCTCAAGAGGCCCGGTGGGCTGACCAAGTCGATGCGCGTTCCGCGCACGACCCAGCTGATGGGCTCGAGGCGGATCTGTCGCATCACCTGCCCACCGTGACCAAACTGGACGTGCTCGAAGGCGTGCTCTCCCGATGCGGCACTCGGCAGCGGAGGCGCCGGCGGTAACACGCCGTTGTGCAACCCTTCGGTCATCCATAACCGCATCCGTCCCGGCGGAATAGAGCGCGCGCTGCGTTCGGCGATAGTCAAAGTCGGCGCTTGATTGCCATTGCTAAAGCGGAAGACTAAGGACGATGCCAGCCGCGACGAGCTCGGATTGAGCTCGTCGATCGCTTCGCTCATGCCCGTTGGGATCGCAGCCGGCGCGATGACCGCGAACGGCATGTCGTGGCGCGCCTGCTCAAGGCTCACGCTGTTCACCGCGACCGGCACTCTCTGACCGTTGACTATTGCAAACGCTTGCAGCATGCGCTCGACCTGCGCTCGCACGCTCGGGGTGCCGGCCACGAACGCGATTATCAAAGCGCAGGCGGCCGCCGCAACGGCCCAGCCGGGCATCGTGCGACGCGTTGCACGACGCGCCGCACCGCCGGTCATGCGCGATGCAACTGCGGCAGCATCGTACGCGAGGATCTCGATCCCTTCGACGTACGCGCCGACGGCTTCACGCGCGCGCTCAGCTTGCGGCGATTGATTCATCTGTATATCTTCCTTCTGACGGGGTTTTTGAGTGCGCACTTGGAGCACGGTCGTCGAGCGCGCTGCGCAGCCGCCGATGCGCGATCATGAGTTGCCAACGAATCGTGACCGGCGACGCACCGAGAATGCGCGCGATCTCCGCGCTGCGCAGCAGATAGTAGTAACGGAGGA
>JAMXLG010000216.1 GCA_024281135.1 Vulcanimicrobiia bacterium
GCGCGACTAGCGAAATCAGATGCGGATCGCCGTCTTTTCCGATATCCACGGAAACCTCATTGGTTTGGATGCATGTCTTGCGGATTTACACGCGCAAGGCGGAGCGGACGCGATCATTGCTGCGGGCGATCTTTGTTTGGACGGCCCCAAGCCCAAAAAAGTGCTGCAGCGCCTGGAAGAAGTCGGCGCACAAGCAATCCGCGGAAATACCGATCGCTACCTCGGCGCACCCGGAAACGAAACCTTCGAAACGCTCGAGCATTCGCAACTCGAGTGGACGCGCCACGATCTCGGCGAGAAGTATCTACGGTGGCTCGCCGATCTGCCATTTGCAATTCGCATCGGTGACGACGACAACCAATTGCTGATCGTGCACGCGAACCCGTCGACCGACGACGAGCACTTGTGGCCCGACGCGGATGACGAGACGCTGACGCGCCTAATCGGTGACGAGCGTGCAAATACGATCGCTTTCGGGCACTTGCACCTGCCGTACGTGCGCTTCTGGCGCGGAAAGATGCTCGTAAACTGCGCCTCGGCCGGCCTGCCCAAAGACGGTGACGCTCGCGTCGGCTACTCGATCTTCACGGAGCGTTCGGGCGGTTGGGAAGTCAAACAGCGCCGCGTCGACTTCGACGTCAAAAAGGTTGCAACCCAACTCGCCAGTTGCGGGATTCCAGGGAGCGAGGAATTGATTGCAACGCTGCGCCGCCATCGGTATAAGCGGCTAAAAGGGTACGTTCCGTAGATCTTGTCCGCTCCTGCTATTGAAATCGATCACCTAGTCAAGAGCTATGGTGATTTCACCGCTGTTAGAGACGTCTCGCTGCGCGTCGCGCAAGGCGAGTTCTTTGGATTTCTCGGACCGAACGGTGCCGGAAAGACAACGACGATCAATGCAATCGTCGGTCTTGCAAAAGCGGACTCCGGTGCAATTCGCGTGTTCGGTCATGACAATCACATCGAATGGCGCGAAGCCCGGCGGCTGATCGGCCTCGCACCGCAAGAGTATAACTTCGACCGGTATCTCTCGATTCGCGACGTCCTGATATTCCAGGCGGGCTACTTCGGCCTGCGTGGACCGCACGTCAATGAACGCGCCGATATATTGCTTGAGCGCTTTGGGTTGGCGTCGAAAGCAAAACAAGAGTACACGCGTCTCTCCGGCGGCATGAAGCGCCGTTTGACGCTGGCGCGCGCGTTGATTCACGAGCCGAAGCTGGTGATTCTCGACGAACCAACCGCCGGCGTCGACGTCGAGCTGCGTTTGGAGCTTTGGCAGTTGCTGCGCGATCTCAACGGCGACGGCCTCACGATCTTTCTCACGACCCACTATTTAGAAGAAGCGGAAGAGCTCTGCAAGACGATCGCGATCATTCGTGAAGGACAGATTGTGACGCAGCAATCGACGGAATCGCTAGTTGCTGATGGAGCACGGTTGCAAGACGTCTTTTTGGAGCTGACGCGCGCATGATTGAAGAAGTGCCGGCGTTCAACGCCGTTGCGATGTGGACGCTCGTCAAGCGCGAGATGATCCGCAGCTTGAAGATCATCAACCAGGTCATTTGGCCGCCGGTGATCTCAACGTTGCTCTACGTGTTTGTCTTCGGTCTGGCACTCGGAAGCCGGATCCAAACCGTGCAAGGCGTGACGTACGCGCAATTCCTCATTCCCGGACTCATCATGCTGCAAACGATCGATTCGTCGTACGGCGAATGTTCGAGTTCGGTCTTTCAGGGACGATTCATGAACTCGATCCAGGAGATGCTGATCGCGCCGATGGCGGCGTTCGAAATCGTCTTCGGCTATATCCTGGGCAGTCTCGCCCGAGCCATTCTGATCGCTGCGCTCATCACGGTCCTCGGCGTCTTCCTCGTCCATACGTGGCCACAAAACTGGCTGCTCTATTTCGGCGTTCTTTGTATGGTGTCGATTCTGTTCAGTTCGCTCGGCCTGATCTTCGGGCTGATGGCGGAAAAGTTCGATCATCTTGCCGTGCTCACGACCTTCGTGATTACGCCGCTCACCTTTGTCGGCGGCGTCTTCACCTCGGCCGGGATGCTGCCGCAGGTGCTTCAGCGTCTCGAGCTGATCAACCCAATCTTTTACACGATCGACGCCTTCCGCCGGAGTTATACCGGCGAAAGCTTCTTGCCGCTGTGGCTCTCGCTCGGCATGATCGCGCTGCTGATGCTCGTTGCACTGGGCGTGGCGCTGCGCATGATGTCCATCGGCTACAAGCTGCGTACCTAAGGAACGAACGATGCTCGCTTTTGCTTTAACGACATTGCTGCTCTCGCCGTGGAAAGGCGCCGATCTGCCGACAGCGACGAAATCGGCAGTCAAGTACCAGCTCACGATCAAGGATGTGCCGGGAACGGCCGTTCATTTGCGCGCCGCGCACGTCGCGGACGGATGGATCGCGGCATTTTGCGATAACCGCGTGTGCTCGCCGGGCCAAGTCCACGAGACGTTGCCGTCGTCGGGCAAAGTGACGCTGCAATTCGAACTCATCCGAGAAGAGGATTCGGCCCCGCATTCGAGCGGAGCCGTGATCGAGAGCGGGGCCGGCCAGGCAGTGAAGGTTCCGGTCTCTACCGTTCCAGGTTAGGGTTCCCGCGTTAGCGGGAACCCATATGGGAATCGTTTTTACCGGGCGCCTTTAATGTAGGTCATCGAGTTCACTCCAGGTCACGGGGCGTATGATGACAAAGGCGGTTGACGATGAGCGTGGTCGACGAGCGGCGCTTGCAAGAAGCCGGCGCCGCGTGGGAAGAGCGACGTATTTGGCGTGCGTTTGTCATCACGTCCGCGCTATTCGCGATCGTCTATCCGCTTGCAAATTTCTTAGGCGCTCCGCCGGGGACGGAACCGTTGCAATTACGGCTTGCGTTTGCGGCGGGAGCGATCGTACTTTGCGCCCCCACGATTTTCTTTCCGCGATTGCGACGCTATGCAGGGTGGCTGCTGCGTCTCGAGATCGTGGCGTTTTATATCGTGCAAGGCGTATTTCTCGCAAATTCCGGATTTTCGCCTTACGTCGTATCGCGCGGCATTCTCGTGATTTCCGCCGTACCACTCCTCGCCCCGACGATCCTCGACGTAGCGCTGGCGCTCGGAACATTTATGGCCACGGCGCTCGTTACGAGCGAAATCAGAGGCACGTTAAACGCAGCGATTGTGATGGGACCGTTTGGCACCATCGTGATTGCGTGCATCATTGCCGCAGCTGTTGGTGCGGTAATGATCGCCTCACGGCGGCGGGAGACTCGCGCGCGGGCTGCCATTGAGCTGGGGCTTGAAGAGCGGCTTGCGTTGATGAGCACGCGCGACCGATTGACGGGCCTGCCGAACTTCGACCGCTTTACCGAACTCTGCGACGACGCGATTGAAGCCGCGTACGTGCGCGGATCGCGTTTTGCGCTCGTTGCGATCGATCTCGATCGTCTACGCGAGGCAGACTTTCAATACGGCACCCGCATCGCGAACCAGCTGATCGTCGAAATTGCGCGGCGCCTGGAAGAGCACGCCGGCAACGGAATCGTGTGCCGCGTTCGTTCTGGCCGCTTCGTCGTCATCGCCATGGACGGTGACACCGGCAGGGCTGAGGAGTTGGCGTACGAGTTGATCGAAACCCTCGTAACGCCCTTCGACATCAACGATATGTCGATCTACATAACGGCGACGGCCGGCGTAGCGATCTATCCGGACGACGGCACGACGGTCGATGCGTTGCTCTCGCGCTGCGACTATAATATCCGGCGCGCACAAGGCGGCTATCACGATGCGGTATCGCTCGCCAGCGGTGAATCGGATGCGCATATGATGCGCATGCGCGACCTTCGTGAAGACGTGCGCCATGCGCTCGTCAACCGCGAGTTTGTCTTATTCTATCAGCCCTGTGTCGATAGCCGGACGAGGCGCGTCGTTTCCGCGGAAGCACTCCTGCGTTGGAGTCATCCCAAATACGGCTTGATCGCGCCGGCCGAGTTCATCTCGCTGCTCGAATCCGACGGAGAGATTGCCAGCGTCGGAGAGTGGGTGTTGCGCGAGGCCGCGCGAGCATGCGCGCAGTGGAGAAAATCGCGAGAGCTCGATGTTTCGGTCAATGTTTCGCTGCGGCAATTCCGCGACGCGGCCTTGCGCTCGCGCATCCGCTCCGCGTTGGATGCCGCGCATCTTCCGGCGCACGCGCTGATATTGGAGTTGACGGAATCCGTCGCCGTTCAAAACATCGAGTACACGCTGCAAACCATGAATGCGTGTCGTGAATGGGGCGTCAAATTCGCGTTGGACGATTTCGGAACGGGATACTCTTCGATGGGATATCTCAAAGATTTGCCTGTCGATGAAATCAAGATCGATCGAAGCTTCATCGGAGGCGTCCCGCAGAGCGTCGGCGATTGCGCGATCGTACGCGCCATCATCTCGCTCGCGCGGACGCGCGGATGCACCGTGTATGCAGAAGGTATCGAAA
>JAMXLG010000217.1 GCA_024281135.1 Vulcanimicrobiia bacterium
ATGCGGGAAAAGCACGCTCCTCAATCTCGTCGGCTGCATCGATCTACCCGACGCCGGCGACGTCCGCATCGACGACGTGAGCACCTCTTCGCTCTCCGACGACGAACTGACGCGCCTGCGGCGCGACCGGATCGGCACGGTATTCCAATTCTTCAATCTGCTCCCGACGCTCACGCTCCGCGAAAACGTTGCGTTACCGCTCGTATTGCAGAATCGAAACGGCAAGGAAGTCGAACAGCGCGTCAACGATGCGCTTGAAGCGGTGGGCATCATGGATCGTGCGGACGCACTTCCGGCGAATGTCTCGGGTGGCCAGCTACAGCGCGCGGCAATCGCGCGAGCGATCGTGCATGAACCGGCGATTCTGCTTGCCGACGAACCGACCGGCAATCTCGATTCACACAACGGCGATGTGGTGCTTTCGATTCTCGTCGAGCTCGCAAAGCGCGGACAGGCGATTCTCATCGCGACGCACAGCCCGGATGCTGCGGCGCGCGCGAAACGGCAAATCCACATGCGCGACGGGCGCATTTCATCAGTGCAATGAACGCGGCGTCGCTGCTCTTTCGTGCGCTCGTCTCCGGCTATGCTCGCGCGCACGCGCTTCGCTCGGTCGTGACTCTCTTTGCGGTTGCGCTTGGCGTCGCGAGCGCGTATGCGATCGAGCTCGCGAATTCGACGGCGATTGCGTCGTTCTCCACGAGCGTGAACGTCATTGCGAACCGCGTGAACGTTCAGGTCGTCAGCACGGGCGAGGGTTTTGACGAACGCGCGTTGCTCGCGGTGCAACGGACGCTCGGCGTCAATGCGGCGAGTCCGGTCGTAAACGGTGATCTCGTCGTCGGCGTTCCCGCATCGAACTCGCTCGGCGGTGAAATCGTTCGTGTACTCGGTATCGATATAACGCGCGGAACGGTGCCGCCGGGCGTCCGCGACGCGGAATCGGCCGCTCCGGCCTTCGATCTTCATCGGTTCATCGACGGCGGCGGCGTGTTCGTCAGCGATCGCATTGCGCGAACGTACCACACAAAGACTGGTGGTCTGCTTCGCGGATACGCGGGTGCAACGCCGGTCGTGCTTCACGTGATGGCCGTGATTCCACCGCGCACGGTAGGCGTCGACTCGAGCGTTGCCTTCACGGACATCGCGACCGCTCAGCGTGTGTTTGCTTCGATCGGGAAGCTGGATCGCATTGATGTCGAGGCGGAACCTTCGCGTATAACTCAGGTAGCTGCTGCGCTTCAACGCGTCGTACCGCCCGGTGCTCGCGTGCTTACACCAAAGACGCGCCTTGGCGAAATTCAACGAATGCTTGCGAGCTTCACGATGAATTTGTCGGCACTTGCCGATGTCGCGCTGCTCGTCGGCATGTACCTTATTTACAACGCCGTCGCCATCTCCGTCGTGCAACGCGCATCCGAGATCGGAACGTTACGCGCGCTTGGGGCGCGGCGGGCTCAGATCTTTTGGTCGTTCGTCGGCGAAGGCGCACTCTACGGCATTGTTGGTTCGGTGCTCGGTTTAGTGCTTGGATGGTTCCTCGCGCGCTTTTCGCTTGCAGCCGTTGAGCAGACCGTTTCTGCACTGTACGTCGGAACGCACGCCGATGCAGTCGTGTGGAGTTGGCGCGACACGCTGGAATCTTTTGCGCTCGGAACGTTGCTGTCGATGGCGGCCGCCGCTATTCCGGCCGCGGGCGCAGCGGCGATAGCGCCGGCGCGCATCATGCGCAACACGGGTGCGGCCGAACGAAGGATCACCGGATTCACGCGAGCGACGGCACTCATCGGTGCGGGGCTTCTCGTGCTCGCAGCAGGCTTTGCGCGCCTGCCGGCGATTGGGGACGGAATCCCGCTCTTTGGATATGTCGCGGGCATTTTGGCGATTGCTGGCGTTTCGTTTGAGGCGCCGCTTGCGATTGCTGTATTGACGCATCCGATCCAAGCGCTTGCGCGGAAAGCTCCGGCGATTCTCGCAGCGGCGTTTCTTCGTGCTTCGCCGCGCCGCATTGCCGTCGCCGTCGCGTCGTTGACCGTCGCGGTCGCGATGATGATCGCTATTGCGGTCCTCGTCGATTCGTTCCGCAGCACCGTCGTCGCTTGGACGAATGACACGCTGAGCGCCGATCTGTACATCGGTTCACCGGGAGGCGCCGACACAACGTTGCGCGGTGCGTTTCCACCGGACGCCGTCGCAACGGTCGCGCGGCTGTCGGGAGTTGCAGCCGTCGATACGTTTCGCGGGCTCGACGTTCCATTCGAGGGGAGGTTCGCGCAACTCGGCGCCACGAATTTTGCATCGGTCGTCGATCGAAACAAACTGCGTTTTCTCGGGAACGTCGATCGCCATGCGATCGCGCACGAACTGCAGACCGGGAACACGGCAGTCATTAGCGTGCCGTTCGCAACGCACTTTGGTTTGGCGCCCGGTGGTTCTTTCACGATCCCCACGCCGTCGGGCCTTACGACGTTTCATATCATCGGCGAGTACAACGACTACTCGACGAGCGGGGGCACGTTCTTCATCGATGAATCGACGTTTCGACGTTTGTTTCACGATGTGAACGTGGACTCGATGGGCGTCTACCTTCAGCCCGGCGCAAGTGCGCCTCGGGTGCGAACCGAGGTCGAGCGCGCGCTGCTTCCGATGCGAATTAGCATCAATTCGAATACCGAATTGCGAGCCTATGCGCTTTCCGTGTTCGATCGTACGTTTGCGATCACCAATGCGCTCTACGGCGTCAGCATCGTCATCGCGGTACTCGGAGTCGTCAGCACGCTCTTTGCGCTCGTACTCGAACGCCGCATCGACATCGCTCTTCTGCGATACGTTGGATTGACGCGTGCTGCCGTTCAGCGAGTCGTGTTTCTGCAGGCGCTAGCGGTCGGGGTGGTTTCGGGGGTACTCGGGATTCTGCTCGGCATCATCCTCGCGGCCGATCTGATCTACGTCATCAATCGCCAAAGCTTCGGATGGCTGATCGAGTGGCAGACTCCCGGACTCTTTTACGCGGAGGCCTTTGCGATGGTCGTGCTTGCAGCGGTGATCGCCGCGATCTATCCGGCACGCCTCGCAGCCGCCATCAAGACGTCGGAGGTGCTGCGTGTTGAGTAGAATCCTCGCCGCATTCCTGATCGCGCTCTCGCCGTACACGTATCATTTTCCGCGCGATCATTTTGCGCACGACGGCTACCGGACGGAGTGGTGGTATTTCACGGGCCACCTACGCTCTGCGAACGGCGCGCGTTTCGGATATGAGTTGACGTTTTTCAGGATCGGGCTCGAGCCTCGCGCGTCCGCTTGGAAGCAAAATCAGAGCAAATGGTACGCGTATCAACTCTATCCTGCGCATTTCGCAATCACCGATGAAACCAACGGCACCTTCGTTTATTCGGAGACGCTTGCTCGCGATGCACTGCGACAAGGCTTCGCGTCCGACTCGCAGTTCGATGTGGGGGCCAACGGCTGGACGTTAACGGGAACGAACGCCGAGCGACCGATCATGCACCTTTCCGCGTCGCACGGCGCAGAAGCGCTCGATTTGCAGCTCTCATCAGTGAAACCGCCCGCAATTCACGGTATCGGCGGTATTTCACGCAAAGGCTCGTGTGCGTCGTGTGCATCGCACTATTACTCCTTTACGCGTCTTACGACGCGCGGAACGCTTAAACGCGGCGGCGTTCGCTATGCCGTCGACGGCATCTCCTGGATGGACCACGAGTACGGCTCGGACGAATTGCAGCCGAACCAATCCGGATGGGACTGGTTCTCGATTCAGCTCGACGACAACCGCGAAGTCATGCTCTATCGTCTGCGTCAAACCGATGGACGCACGACGCTTCAGTCCTCAGGAAGTCTCATCGCGCGCAGCGGTGCAACGACGTATCTCCCGCTCTCGGCGTTTTCAATTGAGTCGACGGCGACGTGGGTGAGTCCGCATACCGCCGCGCGTTATCCGAGCGCGTGGCGTCTCCGTGTCCGCGGCGTCGGCGAGGAACTCGAACTCGATCCGGTGATCCCAGATCAAGAACTCGTCGATGCGACGGGGACGACGTATTGGGAAGGAGCGGTAGACGTTCGCGATGCGAAGACGCGAGCGCGCTTAGGGGTCGGATACGTCGAGCTAACCGGCTATGCGTCGGCGCTTCGTTTATGATCGAAATCGAAGAGCGAAGATCGTTTTCGGACGGGCAACGATGACGTCGGCGTCATCGAGACGCATGTTCGATGCATCGTCCGGACGCATAGCGACGATCGTCATCGGCGCGGTCGCAGCCGGCGGCATCGCATAACGCGCATCCCGGTTCGGGAAAAACAACTCGCTCGCGCGCCGCTCGTCGGTGTCGCCGCGTATCCCAAGAAACGCGCATGCGTGCGAATCGATGCCGCGAAGGAGCGCGCCTTCGCGCACGAATGCGATTGCACGTTCGCCGCCGTACCCGATATCGAGCGGAACGACGAGCCGGCCGCCGTCGTTCAAGAGCCGCCACCAATCCTGATCGATATCGACGGCACGAGCAGTAACGACGATACGATCGAATCGCGTCTCGATGTGCATCAGCTCGTGTGCGGGACGAACGTCGACGTTGAGATATCCCAGATCGCACAAGCGCCGTTGCGCAAGTTCGAGCAAATCTGCCTCGATCTCGAGCGTGGTCACACTCCCCTCTGGGCGGACAAGACGGGATAGAAGCGCAGCGTTATACCCGCTCCCGGTTCCGATTTCGAGAATCGCGGCGCCATTGCGCACGTCGAGCATCTGCAGCATCTGCACGATCATGCTCGGTTGCGAGATCGACGAAATGACGGTGCCTTCGCGCTCTTTGATTGCGAGCGCCCGGTCTTCATAAGCGTCCTCGATCCCGACGGCTGGGATGAAGCGGTGCCGCGGAACGTCGAGCAACGCCCTTCGCACGTGCTCGTCGAAGAGCATGCCGCTGCGGTCCAAGCGGTCGACGAGCCGTTCGCGCAATTGAAGATCGTTCACCGAAAACCCCCGGAGGTCAGGCTTCGCGCCCCTGCGAAGATCAACTCCCCGTATGGAAACAACGATTTCGCCGGAGGGCTTGTCCGGCTTTTTCGCCTGGGCACCGCTCGTTCTCGGCGTCGTCATTTACGCGATCGTCTGGGTTTCGAAGCGCAGCGAGGGGCACGATAATTCTGCCGTCTCGATCGGTCAGACGTTTGCTTGTGCGAATTGTGGCCGTCGCGGCGTACGCGAACACATGGTTCCGCAAACGCATTCCGGCGCAATCTCGTACTACTGCGCGCACTGCGCAAAATAAAAAAAGCCGCTCGTTCGAGCGGCTTTTGTAGTTTCAGACTTGTAGCACTTGCTTGACTTCGGGGACGTCGGCGGTAACGACGGCTTCGATTGCGCCTTTGAGCGTCATCGTCGAAGCTGGACATCCACCGCACGCACCCAACATTTGCACGTACGCTGTTTCGTCCTCGACTTTGATCAACCAGACCTCGCCGCCGTCGGCTTGTATTCCGGGTCGTACCTTGTCGAGCGCCGCGTTGACGCGCTCTTCGACCGTCAAATTACTCCTCCTGACCGTAGCCCTTCATCACGTCGTGCATCCGCGACGACATTTCAAGCGCACTGTCCCATTTGCGCTGCCACATGTTGCGGCCGAAAATGAGACCGACGCAGCCGGCTTCCATTGCGGCACGCGCCTTTTGAATTGTCGCGTCGTCGCCCATCTTGCTGCCGCCGGAAACGAGCACGAGTGTGCGCCCGGCCGATTTGACGACCTTCCGCAAACCTTCGACGTCCGTATATTCGAGCGTGTTGTAGGGTTTCGGAAGCACTGACGCTTTCTCAGACTCCCACTTCGGCTCGTTGAGTTTCACAATGTCGCATCCGATTTCGCAAGCGACGCGCGCCGCGTAATCCACAGCGTACAAAGAATCGATTCCGCCTTTTGCCTTAATAGCAGCGCCGCGCGGATACGCCCAGATCACGAGCGGCATGCCGTAGCGCTCGCACTCGCGACGCACGTCGTTCGCCTGCGCGATATCGACGTCTTGAGCCGGGCTTCCGACGTAAAGCGTATAGCCGACAGCGTCAGCGCCTAGGCGAACGGCATCTTCAACGGACGACGTGAGCGGGCTGAATGCGTCATCGTCGCTCGGAATGTTCGTTTTGCCGTTGATCTTTAAAAGGAGCGGCACGCGGCCCGCGTACTGCTTCTGATACTTCTCCGCGAGCCCAACGTGTAGCGCGATCCCGGAGAAATTCCCCTCGACCGCGAGCCGGTAGATCCAATCGGTATCGATCGAGTCGGGGTTGTCGAAAAAGTCGACAGGCCCGTGCTCGAGTCCCTGATCGATCGGCAGCATCATCAGCGTGCCGTTTCCCGGCCCGTGCTCGTACATCAATCGGTGCAAACGCGTACGTTTGCCGATGGAAAGATTCATCTGATCGAACGTCGGGCGCCGGACGGCGGCTGTCAATGTTGTGCTCATGACCCGGCCGCTTCGGCCAGGACCGTGGCCGCGCCTGTATAAAGTCCGGGCCGTGACTGCTACCCCAAAACTGGGTTTCATTGGACTCGGCGCAATGGGCGAACCGATGGCGGCATCGCTCCTTCGCGCCGGTTTTTCTGTAAACGTAACACCGCACCGACAGCGCGAATCGCTCGAGCGCTTGGTGAAAGCCGGTGCAGTAGAAGCAGCCGATCCAGCTGCCGTCGCAGCGGCAAGCGACGTGGTGATTCTGTGCGTGCCCGACGCTCCGCAAGTCGAGGAATCCCTCTTCGGCTCACGTGGCGCCGAGAACGGGCTACGCGACGGATCCGTTGTCATCGATATGTCGACGATCTCGCCGATCGCATCCAAGGCGTTTGCCGAGCGGCTGCGCGAACGCGGCGTCGACTTCGTCGATGCGCCGGTGAGCGGCGGACCGACGCGCGCAAAGGAAGGCACGCTCACGATCATGGTCGGGGCAGAGCCCCGTACGTACGAGCGGGTGGAATCCGTCCTACGTGCAATGGGGACGCCTTACCATCTCGGCGGCGTCGGCATGGGCGAGACCGTGAAACTCGTAAATCAGATCATTATTGCGAGCGTCATGGTCGCGAACGCTGAAGCGTTGGTCTTTGCACGGCGTGCGGGGGCCGACCTGGACGCTGTTCGAAAAGTTATCGCAACGGCGACGGGATCAAACTACGTTCTAGACCAATGGCTACCCAAGACCTGGTTTGCCGGGAGCTTCGAAGGCGGCTTCGCTATGGACCTGCTGCGGAAAGACGTGGCTGCCGCGCTGGATGCGGCGCGGGCAATGGGTTTTGCGATGCCGGCGACGGGACTCGCCTATCAACTTTACACCGCTCGGTCGGCAGAAGGAGACGGCGCGCTCGACTACAGCGCGATCGCCAAGTTTTATGAACGGATCGCTGGAGACGAAGCCCTCTAGGGGCACCTTCGTTAAAAGCCCGGACTTCAACAAGAAGATCCTGGTAGTTGACGACGAGTCCGCTATCTTACAGACGCTGCGCTTCAATTTAGAGCGCAGCGGCTATACCGTCGTAACCGCAAGCGACGGCCGCAGCGCTGTCGCCATGGCGCAACGCGAGTCGCCCGACCTCATCGTGCTCGACATCATGCTGCCCGTCCTGGACGGGATCGAAGCGTGCAAAGAGATCCGCAAATTCAGCTCGGTTCCGATTATCATGCTTACGGCAAAAGATCAGGAAATCGACAAGGTTCTTGCGCTCGAGCTCGGAGCCGACGACTACGTTACGAAGCCGTTTGCGCTGCACGAGTTTCTCGCGCGCGTGAAGGCACGCTTGCGCCGCCAAACCCCGATCCAAGGCGGACATGAAGAAGCGATTTCACTCGGAGAAATCGTGCTCGACCCGTCACGTCAGCAACTCACCGTGCGCGGCAAGGGCGTCTCACTCGCGCCGAAAGAGTTCGCTTTGCTTCGCGTGTTGATGGAAAACAATGGCCGCGTCGTCACGCGTCAAACGCTGCTCGACAAGGTGTGGGGCTACGACTTCGAGGGCGAACAGCAGACCGTCAGCGTGCATATTCGCTGGCTGCGCGAGAAGATCGAAGAAGACTCGCGCAATCCGCGGCACATTATAACCGTTCGCTCGCGCGGGTACATGTTCAAGGCTTAGTCCCGTGGTTGATACTCCTTCGATAATCGGACTAGCAATTGTAGCGGCGGCGCTGGGAAGCGTCGCCGGTTTCATGTATAGCCGCGCGCGCTCGCGTGAGAAAGTCGGGCAGATTATCGAGACCGCTGTGCCTCTAGAGGCTTCGGGCACGGACACGGATTTTGCACGTCTGGTGCGCGCCTTGCCGCTCGGCGTGATCTTCGTGGATGCGAGGGCTCGCGTGCGCTTTGCAAATCCCGCAGCCGGGACGATCTTCGGATTCGATCCCGAGCGCGCGATTGGTTCGCACGTGATTGCGTCGATTCCGAACGTCGAACTCGAACGCCGTATCGGCGACGCTCTGCGCGGCGAAGCATCCGTTGCTCCGATGACGATCGTCAACGGCGAACGGCGCAGCACGTACGGGCTCTCCGTTTATCCGCTCAGCGACGACGATCGCACTCACGGCGTGGTCGTCTTTGCCGACGATCAAACCGAGATCGTCCGGTTGGAACGCGCGCGCAAGGAATTTCTTTCCAACGTTTCGCACGAACTGCGCACGCCGCTTTCTTCGATCAAGCTCATGCTCGAAACGGTCGTCGAATCGCCCGACGACGAGGCCGCGGACATTTTCTTGCCGCAGGTGCTCGTACAGGTGGATCGTCTCGCGGCGCTGGTCGGACAATTACTCGAACAAGCGCGCGCGGAATCCGGCCAATTGAAACTCAATTTGCGTGACGTCGACCTGGAAGACATAGCGCGTCAGATCGTTGCGACGTTCGAGCCGCAGGCGTCGAATAAGGGCGTGCGCTTGGAATTACAGACGATGCGACCCGTGCGCGTCGAAGCCGATCCGGACCGGCTCGCGCAAGTCTGCGTGAATCTCATCGATAATGCGTTGCGGCACACGCCGAGCGGCGGTAGTGTAACCGTCGAGTTAGATGCGAATGGGAACGATGCAATTATGCGGGTTCGCGATACGGGTGTCGGAATACCGTACCGCGATCTCCCGCATATTTTTGAACGTTTCTATGTCGTCGATCGTTCGCGCACGCGCGAAAGCGGCGGTGCCGGTCTCGGACTTGCAATCGTCAAGGGCATCGTCGAAGCGCACGGCGGAACCGTTTCGACGGAGTCTATGCTTGGTTCCGGAACCGTCTTTACGATTCGTTTACCCATCATGCGGACGGTTCCCCGTAAGGCTTAAAGCCTCGATAACGTAGCGGTAATCTGCGTGTGTAACGCTTGCTTTATGTTCGCACCGATGGGTCCTGACGCGGACGAGCGCACGATGCGCCGGCAAATTCTGGCGTTTCTCGAGGAGTACTGCCGCGGCATGACGTTGCAAGACGTCCGCGAGTGGTACGTCGATGCGTTTTCAGAACAAATGCCCACGGCGTCATACGCTGAGGGCATTTGTCTTAATACGCCTTAATCAACTGTTATAGCGCCCACTCGTGCGCACCGTAGGAGCTCAATGGCTTCGCGGGAACTGATAGGACGCCCATGATCGTTACGAACCCCGAAGAAACCAGCGCGCCGGCCGCCACGAAAATCGAAGCGAAAGATCTGCAAGTTTACTACGGTAAATTTCACGCGATCAAAAACGCAAGCTTGAGCGTCGGCGAACATACCGTCATGGCGTTGATCGGGCCGTCGGGTTGCGGAAAGTCGACCTTCTTGCGTGCGCTTAATCGCATGCACGATCTCACGCCGGATGCGAACGTTGACGGAAGCGTGCTGCTGGACGGAACGGACATCTACGCAAAAGATATCGATCCCGTAACGATTCGTCACCGCATCGGTATGGTGTTCCAACGCCCGAATCCGTTTCCGAAAACCATCTTCGAAAATGTTGTGTACGGCCCGCGAATCCACGGCCTGCGCAATCGCAAGAAACTGATGGAGATCGCGGAACGGAGTTTACGCGGTGCTGCATTGTGGGATGAAGTGAAGGACCGTCTCGATCGCAGCGCGATGGACCTCTCAGGTGGTCAGCAACAACGTCTCTGCATTGCACGATGCCTTGCGGTCGATCCGGAAGTCATTCTGATGGACGAGCCGGCTTCCGCGCTCGATCCCATCGCGACCAGCAAAATCGAGGACCTGATCGACGACCTCAAAAAAGAGTACACCGTCGTCATTGTCACCCACTCAATGCAGCAAGCCGCGCGCATTAGCGATTTTACGACCTTTTTCTTGATGGGCGAACTCATCGAATCCGCCCCGACGAAGGCCATTTTTACGACGCCGCGCGACAAACGGACCGAAGATTACATCACCGGCCGCTACGGCTAGTCGACCTTTCCGCTTGTGACACCAAGCGCTTTCCCAGTATAACCAAGGCGGCCCTATGGGGCTTATGTCCCAGGAATTGGGAATATGTACTTAAGGCGATGTTAAATGCGTCTTAATATGGCCCCTGTAGCATTGGGCCGTTACCTCCTGAACCCGTTTTCTAAGGAGATATTTCTTTACGTGTTTACCAAACTCGCGCGCATTGGCGTAGTCCTCGCAGCGATGGTTTTGGCGGGCACCACGTTCGCGCTGGCGGAAACATCGGCAACACCAGCGTCGAGCAAGGTTGCTCAGGCATCGCCTGAGCCGACGGCCACGCCAAATCCGTTTAGCTATCGCGGCTACATCCGTGCGTATGATTTGACGCGTCAGAACGCGTACAGCGGAACGAACGGTACCGGCAAAGTTAACCAGCAATCGTTCTTACCCGGTATAAGCCTTCACGCTGAATATAACTATAACCAAGGCGTTCCGGGTCTCGGACTTGGTGCAACCTATATGTATGCAAATCCGCTGAACAACTGTGTGTCTGCGGAATCGCACCTCTTCCCTCCGTGCGGCAACGTCAAGGCTCCGAATCTCAACCCGGACGACACGGTTCCGGGTTATGAACTGAATACGTTGTACGAATCGTACTTGCAGTACAAGTCGCAGAACTTCTTCATCAAGCTCGGCAACCAGGTCAACCCGACGGACTTGGTGTGGACGCCGGCTTCGGATACGCGCATCAAACCATCTGCATATAGCGGTGGATATGCTACCTACGCGCTCAACAAAGAGTTCACGCTCGAAGTTGGTGACTGGTACCAGTGGGAAGCCCGCAACCTCTCGGCCTTCAACAGCTACACGCTGCTCACTGATCCGCCGCAGATTCCGAACGCTCCGACGGGCGCCGGCCCGTATCCGGGTGAAACCGGTATGTCGACGTTGTACAACCAGCCGAATGGTTTCCAAAACGGCGGCGTGTACTTCGGTCGCGCCGGTTACACCGGTCCGAAGAGCGCTCCGCTCACGGCGAGTCTGTCGTTCTATGGCTTCAACAAAATCGCGAATGCGATTTGGCTCGACGCTAAGTACCCGTTTGCCGGCAAGCTGAAGCCGTACGTTGCGTTCCAATTCGGTAGCGAAAGCAATCCGACGAGCGGCGTTCTCGGCAAGATTGCTTCGACGGTCGTTGGTCTCCAAGGCGGCGTCAGCGTTCTTCCGAACGTTCAGCTCATTGTTGGCGGCGATTACATTCCGATCAAGACGGATACGATTTCGTTGGTGGGAACCGGCGTCACTTGCGGTAAGAACAACGTCCTCGGTTTGTCGAAGGGCGTCAAGCCGAGCTCGATCAACTTCCCGTACTTCTTGCCGACCGGCGGCACCGGCGACTGTTCGCCCGCGGCCAACGGTTTGACGAACATCTACTACGGTGGCTGGGCTTCTCCGTATACCGACTCGTACGCGACCGATGTGTTTTTCACGACGTCGTTGACGCAAGGTATGGTCGATCGTCGCAGCCCGGGTACGTCAGCGAAAGCGCAGCTGCTGTTCACGTCAGATGACAAGCGTCTCGTCACGTACGTCACGCAAGCATGGTACGACTACAACAACAACGCGTTTGCGAATAGCACGCGCGAATTTGACTTCGACGCACTCTACTACTTCAATCACCTCCCGAAGTCGGGCCCGTATAAAGGCTTCTCGTTCCGCTATCGCTACGGCTCACGCGATCAGGCGCCGATCTTCGCAGGTCCGCCGGCTGCGCCGGGCACGTCGCTCTTCAAGTACAACCGCTTCCAGGCCGAATACGACTTTTAGTCGACTCTGCTGACAAAGCAACGAAGGGCCCGCGTCGTAAAGGCGCGGGCCTTTTTACGTGAAATATGAGGTCCCCGACATGCCATCCACGATGAAAGCGCTCTCCAAGCTCTCGCCCGAGCCCGGCTTCGTGCTGCACGAGGTCCCGGTTCCCGAAATCGGGCCGACCGATGTCCTGATTCACGTTGAAAAAGCCGGAGTTTGCGGCACCGACGCGCACATTTATAACTGGGACAAGTGGGCACAGAATCGCATCCATACGCCGCTCGTAATCGGCCATGAATTCATGGGCACCGTCGAGGCGGTGGGGGCTGCCGTTCGCTCGGTGAAGCCCGGCGATCGCGTCTCCGCCGAAGGACACATTGCGGATTTAACGTGCGTGCTTTGCCGTACAGGGCAAGCGCATATCTGCGAACACGTGAAGATCATCGGCGTCGATCGCGACGGTGCATTTGCCGACTACATCGCGATGCCGGAATATAACGTGTGGAAGTTGGATCCGGCGATTCCCGATGAATTCGCAGCCGTATTTGATCCGCTCGGAAACGCCGTGCACACGGTGATGGCAGCCGGTGTGAGTACGAAGAGCGTTGTGATCACGGGTGTCGGCTCGATCGGTTTGATGGCGATTCCCGTTGCGCGCGCGGCAGGCGCGGCGAGCGTGTATGCAATTGACGTGAATCCCGCGAAATTGGAGCTTGCGAAACGTCTCGGTGCCGATGAAATCTTCGATGCTCGTACGCCGGGACTCGTCGATGAAATCAAACGCCGCACGAACGGCGACGGCGTGGAAGTGCTGCTCGAAATGTCGGGCAGCGGCTCAGCGATCGATCAGGGCCTGCAAATGACGCGCAACGGCGGGACGGCCGCGCTTCTCGGCATTCCAAGCGACAACATCAACATCAACCTGGCGGAGCGCATCATCTTCAAAGGATTGACGGTTCTTGGTATCAACGGCCGCAAGATGTTCGAAACGTGGTATCAGACGCAAGCGCTCGTCAAGAGCGGGCGCGTCGATCTGCGCCCGATCATCACGCACGTATTGCCGTTCGCGCAGTTCGACCGCGCGTTCGAATTGATGCGCAGCGGCGAAGCGGCTAAAATCGTTCTCGACCTCAAGGGGGATCTCGCGAAGTGAACGCGGCGTTCGAATCACAACTGGAAGCCGAACTCGACGGCCTGAAACAAGCTGGAACGTACAAACATCTGCGTCACCTCACGACGCCGATGGCGCCCGAAGTCCATATGGAAGAAGCGGGCGACGTCATCGTGCTTTCGAGCAACAACTATCTCGGTCTCTCGGATAATAAAGAAGTGATCGAAGCCGGTATCACCGGCTTGCGCCAGTACGGTGCGGGAACCGCGTCCGTGCGCTTTATCTGCGGTACGTTGGATATCCACCGGACGCTCGAAGACCGAATCGCCGAATTCTTGGGAACGGAAGCGTCGCTGACGTATGTGTCGTGCTGGAACGCGAACACCGGATTGTTTGCGACGATCTGCGGCGAAGGCTCGGGAATCATTTCCGATGAGTTGAATCACGCGTCGATTATCGACGGCGTGCGGCTCGCGAGTAAGGCGAAACGCGCTGTATACAAACACGGCGACATGGCGGATCTCGAAGCGAAATTGCAAGGGATGCAGGGCCTTTCTCCCGTTCTCGTCGTCACCGACGGCGTGTTCTCGATGGAAGGCTCGCTCGCGAAGCTTCCGCAGATCGTCGAGTTGTGCAAGAAGTACAACGCGGTCAGCGTCGTCGATGATTCGCACGGTACGGGCGTCATGGGGAAGACCGGACGCGGTACGATCGAGCACTTTGGGCTCACGGGTCAAGTCGATATCATCACCGGTACGCTGGGTAAAGCGCTCGGCGGCGCGGCCGGCGGCTTCGTGGCCGGCAGCAATGCGTTGATCGACATGCTGATCCAGCGGTCGCGTCCGCAGCTCTTTTCGAACGCGTTGCCTGCGACGGTCGCGTGCAGTTCGCTCGCGGCTATCGACTATCTCGACAAGCATCCCGAACTCGTCGACCGTTTGCGCGACAACGTTGCGTACTTCCGCGATGGGCTCAAGCGTCTAGGATTCGACCCGCTCGAGGGACCGAGTGCAATCGTACCGATCATCGTCGGAGAAACCGCCTTCGCGATTGCGATGAGCGATAAACTGCTCAAGCAGGGAATCTTTGTTACAGGCTTCGGTTTTCCGGTCGTGCCTGAAGGGACGGCGCGCATTCGCACGCAGCTCTCCGCTGCCTTGACCAAAGCGGAAATGGATCGCGCGCTCGAGGCATTCGAATCGGTCGGCAAAGAGGTCGGTTTGCTGAAGTAGCCGCATGGCGAAACTGTACTTCCGGTACTCTGCGATGAACGCGGGAAAATCGACGGCCCTGATTCAGGTCGCGCACAATTACGAAGAAAATGGTCGCCGCGTTGCGCTCTACACATCTGCGATCGATCATCGCTTCGGTGCCGGCGTCATCGCCTCGCGCATCGGCCCGCGACGTGAAGCCAAGACATACGGTACGTCCCTCGATTTCTTTGACGAAATGTCGAACATGCGCGGAATCTCATGCGTGCTCGTTGACGAGGCCCAGTTCCTGACGCCGGATCAGGTGCGACAATTGCATCGCGGCGCGCATCTGCTCGATATCCCGGTTATCTGCTATGGGATCCGCAGCGATTTCGCGGGTGAGCCGTTTCC
Source organism: Vulcanimicrobiia bacterium (assembly GCA_024281135.1). Next base: position 14,913 of record JAMXLG010000217.1, read on the forward strand.
CGGATCGGTGTACCTCCTGACGCTTGCGGATAGCGTCGAGGAACTCAAGAATATCTGCTCCTGTGGACGAAAGGCGACGATGAATCCGCGCTTTGATCGCGCGGGTAATCGGATTCGCAGCGGCGACCAAGTCGCGATCGAAGGCGATGTCGAGTATCGCCCGATGTGCGCGCGCTGTTTCTACGGCGCGCAGCCATGATTGCAACCATCCTCGCGCTCGTGTTCGCGATGCCCGCGAGCTGGCAGCATGTCACCGTTGATAATCCGCCGGGAAGCACGGTTGAAATGCTTGATATCGGGCGCGGACCAACGATCGACGGATTCCAACAGCAGATCAACGTGTTGAGGCACCGCTTAGCCGACCCGGCGATTACGATCGCGAAGTGGGCCGAACAGTCACAGCAGTACCTGCAGACCCATGGGGATGCACACGTGCTGACATCGCATGCCGAGCGTCTCTGTAGCGGTTCCCGCGACGGCTGGTGGATCGAGTCGACGGGAACCTATGCCGGCCGCAAACTCGATTTGGTGCAAGTCGCGTTATTGGATGGCGGCTTTGAATATGTCGCGACGTATTCACGGCCGGAAGGAACGGATTTTGACGTCGCGGCGGTTAAAGCGCTCGATAGTCTGTGTCCGATGGGAGGAGAGGATCATGCGCCGTGATGTGATCGAAGTTTCAGGAATCTCTGATGTCACTCGCGCGGCAAAGGTTCCGCTCTCCGCTGCCATTCGTGCCAACGGCTTCGTTTTTGTTTCGGGAACTCCGCCGATCGACGTTGAGAAAGGCGGCTTCGTCAAAGGTGATATCACCGTGCAGACGGAGCAATGCTTGCGCAACCTCCGTTTCGTCCTGGAAGAAGCGGGAACCACGCTCGAGAAAGTGTGCATGGTTCGCGTTTACGCCAAATCCGAGTACTACAAGGCGATAAACGAAGTCTACGCGACGTACTTCGCGGTCGAGCCGCCGGCGCGAACGTTCGTTCCTGTCGGCGATTGGCCGTTCGACTTCGATGTCGAAATCGATTGCATCGCCCT
>JAMXLG010000218.1 GCA_024281135.1 Vulcanimicrobiia bacterium
TTGAGTCCAACGACGTTTTAAAGGAGATCTTTCCCCAATGCACATGTTCAAAGTTACGAGCGCGGTTTTCGCGGCCTCGGACTCGCCGCGTGCGGCGGCGGTTCAGGTTCCGGCCGATCCGGCGGGCTGTATTCTGCACCTGTAACCGCACCGGTATCGCCCGCTACGCCTTCTAGCACAAGCGCGCCGTCGGGAACCGCAAACACAGTGACCGGATTTTCGGGCGACGCAAAACAAGCGCAAGTAAACGGTAAAACGATTCTCGTCGATGCTTCCACGGGTCTCGCGCTCTATTTCTTCAATGGTGACGCTACGAATCAATCAAATTGTGCCGGCGGATGCCTTGCAATCTGGCCGAGTCACTCTGCAACCGCCAGCGAAAAGGCCGATGGTAATTTCTCGATCTTCGCGCGCTCCGACGGTAGAGGCATGCAGTGGGCCTTCAAAGGCCGTCCGCTTTATACGTTCGTTTCCGATACGCCGGCCAACAACGCTACCGGCAACAACATCCAGAACTTCGTCCTTGCAACGCCGTAATTGAATTCCGCTCACACTTTTTTCATGTGCATTCAATAAAAACGTCCGGTCGAAAGACATTTCACAGGAGAGTTTTTCAAATGCATATCATAAAGGTTACCGGCGCGATCGTCGCACTCGGCGTTGCACTCGCCGGTTGCGGAGGTGGTGGTTCCATGGGGTCCACAGCACCCAGCGGAATGAACCCTCCGATGCCTGTAATGTCGCCGACGTCACCACCCGCCGGACCGACCATGGCGCCTTCTAGCGCGCCCACAGCTGCGCCGACGGCAAGCCCGGTTACAGTGACCGGCTTTTCAGGCGACGCGAAAGTAGCGCAAGTAAATGGTCAGACGATTCTCGTCGATGCTTCCACCGGTCTCGCGCTCTATTTCTTCAACGGCGATACCACCGATCAATCGAATTGCACCGGTAGCTGCCTTGCAATATGGCCCTCTCACAAGGCAACCGCGAGCGAGAAAGCCGATGGGAATTTTTCCATCTTCACTCGTTCCGACGGTAACGGCATGCAATGGGCGTACAAAGGCCGCCCGCTCTACACATTTGTTTCCGACACGCCGGCTCACAATGCCACCGGCAACAACTTCCAAAACTTCGTCCTCGCAACGCCGTGACGATCGCGGAGCCGAGGTTATACCTCGGCTCCGAGGCCGGTTTGCGAGCGGACGAGGAGTTGGTCGAACATGGCTTCCGACGGTTTGTCGCGTGTCGCGAGCGTGCCGATGACTGCGGCGACGAATGCGAGCGGGAGTGAGACGATGGCGGGATTGCGCAACGGGAAGAGTGCGTGTTCGTGGAGCGCGTCCGGGCCGACGGCGATGAGGCCGAGAGATGCGACGAGGCCCGTGACCATCGATACGATCGCGCCGAAACGCGTGAAACGGCGCCACGAAAGCGATAGGAGTAACGCGGGGACGTTTGCGCTTGCCGCTACGGCAAATGCGAGGCCGAGTAGAAACGCGACGTTGACGCCGCGGAGCTTGACGGCGAGTGCGATTGCGGCTACGCCGACGGCTAAGGCCGTTGCGCGAGCGACAAACGAATACTCCTGATCGGACCCCTGTTTATTGCGCACGAGTGTGTACCAAATGTCGTGCGAAAAAGCGGAAGACGCGGCGATCATCAGGCCGGCTACGACCGCGAGAATCGTCGCAAATGCGATCGCTGCGATGAACGCAAAGAGCAAATCGCCGCCGAGGGCGCGACCCAGCGTCGGTGCGGCAACGTTGCTATCTTGACGGGGCACGATGAAGCCGTTTTTCGCAAGCTCTTCGTTGAGTTCTTTTGCGTCTTGTGGTGCGCGGAACGCGATATACCGTATAGCTTGAACGTCGCGCACCTCTTTGCCGATCATGTTGGGGCCGACGAGCGTTGCGGCGCCGAGGCCAATGATCGACGTCATGAGGTAGAAGACGCCGATCAGCGCCATCGCCCAACCGATCGACGAACGTGCCGCTGCTGCCGACGGGACGGTGAAGAACCGCATCAAGATGTGCGGCAATCCCGCGGTGCCGATGACGAGCGCGAGCGAGAGCGAGATCAGATCGAGCGCGGCGTGCGGCCCGGTGAAGAAGTTCAGCGGTATCATCAGGTTTCTCGTGCCGTGACCCACGTGAACCGACGATGCTGCGGTAAAGAGATGCGTGAGCGAAAAATCGAAGTGGACCAGCACGAGAAGCGATAACGCGAGGCCCGCGATGAGGAGCATCGCCGCTTTGAATATTTGGACCCACGTGCTCGCCAGCATTCCGCCTGCGAGCGCGTAGACCATGATGAGCGTGCCTGTGACGACAATGGCGATCGGTTCATCGAAACGTGCGATCAACAGATTGACGATCGAGCCCGCGCCGACCAGTTGCGCCGTCATGTAGAACAGCGTGACTGCAACTGTTGACAGCGCGGCGACGGCTCGCACGCCGCGGCCGCCAAGCCGAAATCCGATGATGTCGGCGACGGTGTAGCGGCCAGCGTTGCGCAGCGGTTCGGCGACTAGGAAGAGCACGACGAGATACCCTACGAGCCAGCCCACCGCATACAGAAACCCGTCGAATCCGTAAAAAGCGATCAGTCCGGCAATGCCGAGGAAGGACGCGCCGGACATATAGTCGCCGGCGATCGCCCAGCCGTTTTGCACGCCGCTGATCCCGGTTGCTGCATAATAGCCGCGGCTCGTTCTGCTCCGCCCTGACGCCAGATAGGTGAGAACGAGCGCGATCGCGACGAAGAGCGCGAACATCACGAGGGATGCCGGGATGGTCATTCGGTGAACTCCTCGCGCGCATGCTCGGTCACGCGCGCGGCGATCTTGTCAAACTTGCGCGCTTCGCGCATGTACACTGCGAGCAATCCCCACGCCATGACGAACTGCAGGAGCGCGAACGCCCAAGCGCGCGTTAGCGGACCCGCAATCGTCTGGTCCATGTACGCCGGTGCGATGGCGATGCCAATCGGAAGCGCGAGGAAAAATGCGAACGCGAAAATGACGGCCGGAAGCGTGAATCGGCGGCGCGCGCGCAGGAGCGTGCGGAATTCATCGTCAGCCGCGAGCTCGTCCCATTCCCTTGCGGTCAAATGGTGGTGCTGCATCGGCCGGGTGGTTCGCTAACGCCGTAACCCGATCCCCGCCCGCACGGCATCGCCGATTAATGCGTCGACGGTCAAGGCGGCGAGAAATACACCGATTGCAATGATCGAAAAGTCCTGGCGTACCGGTCCGGACACGGTCGCGATGAGCATCAGCGCCAAAATGGCGAAAACGAACCCGACGAAGCCGCGCAGAAATCGATGCTGCAGGCGGGACTGACTGATGAGATCCCAGAGAATGACGGCGAAAGCCGCGCAAAGTGTCGCCGCAACGAGCCGTGCAAACGCGTCAACGAAGAAGGCGATCAGCGGCGTTTACTCTTCGTCGGGCCAGCCGGCGAGCTCGCCGATGGCCGCGCTTTTGAGCACGCGCAGGCCGAGCGTCGCGCACTTCATACGCGTCGGGCTAATCCCGATGCCGACGTTTTCGAGCACGATGTCTTTTCCGAGTCTCGCGACGTCTTCGAGCTTCATCCCTTTGACTTCTTCCGTCAACATCGAAGCCGATGCTTGACTGATCGCGCATCCTTTGCCGGAGAAGCGAATGTCTTCGACGATGCCCTGATCGTTTACGCGCAAATCCATGCGAATTTGATCGCCGCATAGGGGATTCAAATCCTCGGCGGTTGCCGAAGCAGCGTCCAGCGTCCCGAAGTTCCGCGGATTGCGGTAGTGATCGAGAATGAAGTCTCGGTAGAAATCGTCCATGCGAACTAGAGTTTAAACACCTCGGCGGCTTTCTCGAGCCCCACGACGAGCGCGTCGATATCCGCCTGTGTGTTGTAGATGTAGAACGAGGCGCGCGCGGTTGCGGGCCAGCCCATCTTTTCCATGAGCGGCATCGTGCAATGGTGCCCCGCGCGCACGCACACGCCTTCCGTGTCGAGGATCGACGCAAGATCGTGAGCGTGAATGTCGCCGAAGTTGAACGAAAGCACACCTGAAACCAACTTCGGATCCTTCGGACCGTAAATGTCGAGGCCACGGCGCTCCAGCGGCGCGAGGCGTTCGAGCGCATACCCAAGCAGTTCTTGCTCGTGCGCGCGGACCCAATCCATCCCAAGCGCGCGCAGGTAGTCGACGGCGGTGCCGAGCGCGATGGCGTCGGCGATATTGCTCGTGCCCGCTTCGAACTTCCATGGGAGCTCGTTGAACGACGTGTGCTCGTACTCGACCTTGCGGATCATGTCACCGCCCGCGAGAAACGGAGGCATTGCTTCAAGCAGCGCGCGTTTTCCGTAGAGCACGCCGATGCCGGTCGGGCCGAGCATCTTGTGCCCGCTAAACGCATAGAAATCAACGTCGAGTGCGCGCACGTCGACGGGAAGATGCGGAGCGCCCTGTGCACCGTCGACCAGTACCGTTGCGCCGGCGGCGTGCGCTTTCGGAATGATCTGCTCGAGCGGCGTAATCGAGCCCAGAGTGTTGCTGACGTGCGAGATCGCGAGCAGTTTGACTCCGGCAAGCAGCGTATCGAGATCGTGAAGCTGCAGAATGCCACGTCCGTCGACGGGAATAAATCGCAGCGTTGCTCCGGTCTTTTCCGCGAGCAGTTGCCACGGTACGAGATTCGAGTGGTGCTCGAGCTGCGACGTGAGAATAACGTCGCCCTCGCGGATATTGGTCAGTCCCCAGCTGTAGCCGACGAGGTTGATCGCCTCGGTTGCGTTACGAGTCCAAATCACCTCGCTCGAGTCGGCGTTGATGAAGCGCGCGACGTTTTCGCGTGACGCTTCAAACGCTTCGGTCGCACGCTCCGCGAGTTCGTACACGCCCCGGTGGATGTTCGCATTGTAGTCGGTGTAGTACGCGACGAGTGCGTCGATCACGCTCTGCGGTTTTTGCGAGGTCGCCGCGGAATCGAGATACACGAGCCGCTTGCCGCGCGACGTCGGCTTCGCGAGGATCGGAAAATCTGAGATGATGCGTTCGACTTTACGCTCGTCGAGAGTGATCATACGGGTTCTACTTTCCGCTGGAGCGCCTCACGAAGCGTTTCCCGCAGTGATTCCGAGGGAAACCGCTCGATGACCGGCTCGAAGAAGCCAAGCGCAATCATCCGCTCTGCGCTTGCGCGATCGATGCCGCGACTGGTCATGTAAAAGATTGCATCATCATCGAGCGCACCCACGGTCGCGCCGTGGAATGCTTTCACGTCGTTCGCCGCGATTTCGAGCGCGGGAATCGAATCGATGTGCGCTCGCTTCGAAAGCAGCAGCGCGTCGTCGCGCAAACTGGCTTGTGTCTGCTGCGCGCGTGCCGCAATGCGAATATTGCCGAGATAGCGCCCTTGGCCGGCGCCCGTTGCGGCAGCTTTGACGAGCGTCTGCGACGTCGATTCGCCTACGCGATGCTCGAGGTCGCTAACGATGTCGACGTGTTGCGAACCGCCGGGGAAGAAGAGCGACGCGACATTTGCATCGATGCCCGGTTGTTCGACGATCACCGCGACGTCCGCGACACTGAGGGATGCGCCGAGATCGGCAGTCGCCCACGTAATGCGCGAGTCACGGCCGGGAAGGGCTGCGCGCGTGAAGAGAATGCGTGTGCTCTCCGGAGCAAGCTGCGGTGCGGCGTAGGTGACGTCGGCCGATTCATCAGTCACGATTTCGGCGATGCCGCAAACGAACGAGTTTGCGTCGACATCCAAATGCTCGATGATAGTCGCGCGCGAACCGCGCTCCGCGAACACGACCGAATACGGAAAGATCGCATCGCTGCCGGCGTTGCGGTAACGGATGACAACGGGTTCATCGGACGCACAGTCGCGCGGAATATAGATGAAGGCCCCGAGATGCGTAAACGCTCGCGCAAGATGCGCGAATTTCATTGTGGGTTGCACTGCTTTTCCGAACGCACGCTCGAGCAGCACTGCATGGTCGCGTTGGGCCGTCTGTAAATCGCAGGCGATAATGCGGCCGGCTGGAGCTTCGATCTCGACCGAGCCTCCGGGAGTTCCCGAAGGAATCGGCACGTCGAGCGTCTCGAGATCGAACTTCCAGTAGCGGCTCGGCTTCTCGCGTCCGGTGCGGGTCGAGCGAAAGCGCTCGAGCGCGCCCTCTCGATCGCTCTCGAGCAGTTGGCTAGACAAGTGCGCGCGTCTCCTCGCGAATGATGTCATAGCCTTCGCGTTCGATACGGTGCGCCAGCTCTGCGTCGCCGGTCTTGACGATGCGACCATCGATCATCACGTGCACGACATCCGGTTCGATGTGCTGCAGAATACGCGGATAGTGCGTGATGATGAGGAAACCCGTGTTTTTGCCTTCGTCGCTCGCGCGCAGCGCTTTCACCGATTCGCCGACATCTTTGAGCGCGTCGACGTCGAGTCCGGAATCTGTTTCGTCGAGAATCGCATACTTCGGCGCGAGCACCGCCATCTGCAGCATCTCGAGACGCTTCTTTTCACCGCCGGAGAAGCCGTCGTTCAGGTAGCGGCCGAGAAACGACGGATCCATCCCGAGAATGTCCATCTTCTCGAGCAGCAGCGCGCGGAATTTCGCAGGCGTGAGTTCGCCCGGGCGCTCCGCTTGGCGCGCCGCGAAGAGAAAGTTCGGAACCTTCACGCCCGGGATCGCAGCGGGATACTGAAAGGAAAGGAAGAGGCCCGCGCGCGCCCGCTTGTCAGCCGGAAGCGCGAGGATGTCCTCGCCGTCGAGTGTCGCGCTTCCCTCGGTCACATCATATTTTGGATGGCCGGTAAGCGAGAAAGCGAGCGTCGATTTGCCGCTGCCGTTGGGACCCATCAGGGCGTGGACTTTGCCGGGCTCGACGATGAGCTCGATTCCCTTGAGAATTTCGTTGCCTTCGACGCTGCAGTGCAGGCCGGAAATGCGGAGGCCCTGGTCGGACACGCGTGCTGCTCCTCGGATAGACGATCTGGTGCCTGAGTAGCTTAAAGCCCATATGCCCAGAAAGTCAAGGATTTACTTTACTATCTCAGGACGCCGTGATAGGATACCCACGAACGTCATGCAGGTCGACCGCTTTTTCCAGACCACTCGCGGCAAAATTGTCGAGGAACTGCGCCGGCGGGGATCCGCCTCGGCCGCAGAACTCGCTGCCGTCTTCGGGCTTTCCCCTAATGCCGTACGGCAACAACTCGTCGTGCTTCAGCGCGACGGATTAGTGGAAGAAGCATCCGTCCGGCGCGGGCCGACCAAGCCGACCTTGGAATTTTCGCTCACCCCCGAAGCCGACAAACTTTTCCCGCAAAACTACGACAAGATGCTTTCTGCCGTACTGCGCGAGGTAAAAGATAAGTACGGCACGCCGGCGGTCGAGGAGATCTTCGATTCGATTGCACGCCGCGCGATAGACAAGGCAAAGGTGCGCGTGACGGCCTCGGATGCCGAGAGCAGGGTCGCGCAGTTGACGGAAGTCTTACGCGACGGCGGCGTGGTTGCCGAATACAGTTTGATTGACGGCGGGTTTATTCTCGAGGAACACAACTGTCCGTACTCGGGTGTCGCTAAGGATCATCCGGAAGTGTGCTCGGTTATCCATCACGTGCTCGATGAAACCATCGGCGGCGAACACGAACAGGTGGACTCGCTGCGCGAAGGCGGAAAGAGTTGCAAGTTCGAACTCAAGGGAGTATAGGTTTTCGTGGATTTTGCCAAGTTTCAACGTCTCGTCGAAGCCCGTCCGGGCTTTCACACGATGGACGATCCGACCGCAAGCGGCGAGTACTTCAGCGACTCGTGCGGCGATATGTACAACTTCTTCCTGAAAGTCGGTCCCGGCGCAGTCATCGAGGACATCTCGTACTTCACGACCGGTTGCGGCTTCGGCACCGCAACGTGCAGTCTCGTGGTGGAACTTGCAAAGGGTAAAACGATCGACGAAGCGGGTGCGATCACGAACGGCGACATCGAAGCGCAACTCGCGGGATATCCCGAGAAGAAGAAAGACTACCCCGAACGCGCGCTCGAAGCGCTGAAGGTTGCGATCGACGATTACCGCGCAAAAGTAGCGGAAGGCAAAGTTCCCGATTACGGTACGATGGCGGCGCCGGAACGCAAGCCGCAA
>JAMXLG010000219.1 GCA_024281135.1 Vulcanimicrobiia bacterium
GCTCGTCGCCAAGGCGCCGATCCCCAGGCCCCGCGCCGCACTTTACGGGCTCGGTTCGATTGCGGCGGAATCCGCCGGCGGATCGACGTCGCGCATGGGCGCGGATTTTTCGATCCCAGTTACGCCGACGGCCGCATTTTTCGGAACGTTGCATCCGGATTATTCGAACGTGGAACTCGATCAACAATCGATTTCGCCCACCGTGTATCAGCGCACGTACAGTGAAGTCCGGCCATTCTTCACGCAAGCGGCGTCGTACTACAACAACTTCAACTGCAACGTGTGTAACGGCTTCCGCACGACGCTGTACACACCGGCAATTCCCACGCCTCGCGAAGGGTATGCGTTTGAAGGTAAAGACGGTTTGTTCGGTCTTGCCGCTTACGATGCAATCGGCGTCGACCGCACGGACATCGGCAGTGCGCTAAATTACACCTCGCCCGATACGCACTGGCAAGTCTCGGCGCAGCATGTCGCGGCAAATCTGCCGGGTCTCGTCGACGATGCGAACCAAGCCGGACTCAATTGGTACAACGGCAAGCATTTGAGCGCATACGTGAATTATGCAACCGATCGTGGCACGAACGTGCTCGATCCGAGCCAAGGCAATTGGGTCGATGCGGGCGGCGGCTGGGGAGATCAACACTTTGCGCTCTACGCATCGGTGCGCAAAGTGGGATCGTACTTCAATCCGGTTGACGGCTTCGATTCACACCCCGGCATCGCAGGTTACGGCGCTTACACAGCACGCATCTGGACGTTCGCGCCGCAGGATGTGTTGCAATCGGCTGGATTCAGCGTCTTCCTCGATCGTTACCAGGGGGTGCAATACGGTCAGGCGCAGAGCGACAATCAAATACTGGCTGACCTGTTGTTCAAGAACACATTCGACGTTCAGCTCTTCTCGGGATCCGACTATTGGCGGTTCGATCAAACGCTCACGCCGATTTCACAAAACGGCGGCTTCAGCATCACGTACCACAGTGGGATGCAGAACAACGTCGGAAACTTCCCCGCGCACGGCGCATCCGCGTATCCGACGCAAGTACAGTACTACACCGGGCGTTACGGTCTCGGACGTCTCGATACGTGGTTCCGTTCCTCGGTGGTTAAGATGGGCGAACGCGGAACCGTCACGTTTACGCTCGACAATACATCGCAGTGGTACACGCAAGCGCCGAACAATATCCAGTGGTTCGAAGGCGTATCATATGCCTATCAAATCACGCATAACTCATCGCTTGCGATCGGCTTACGCCGAGTGATCGGAAATCCGCCGCAACCCAACGGCGGCGGCAACTGCGAAGGCGAATGTTCGAACGTCTCGGTCGCCTATCACCTGCGGTGGAAGAACTACGAGCTCTACGCCGCGTACGGTGACCCCAACACCTTGATCACCGTACCGCAAGCAATCTTCAAGCTCATCTTCTACGCAGGAGGCCAAAAAGGCACGTAACCGCCGCCCGTGTCATGGATGACACGGTTCTACAGTGAGAGCTTGAGTGCCAGGATGCCGGCGGTTCCGCCGCCGGCAGTGGTGGTGTGGTAGCCGCGCAGTTCGATTGTGGTGAGCGGTGCGACGCGATGATCGAGGAACGCGGTGAGCGTGCCGCCGGAATGCGCGCCGCCGAATTGCCCGAATCCGTATCCGACACCGAGTGCGCTGCCGCCGCCCGCAGCAACGGTACCGTCGAGTGTTACCGCGTATCCGCCGCCCTTGGCAAGCGGTGCAAAGCCGGTGAGACCTACGCTAACGGGAATCACCGGAATGCCGGCGCCGGTGCCGAGCAAAACGCCACCGCCCGTTGCGTTTAATCCGTTGCCTCCGCCTGAATAAACGCCGCCTCCGATCGAGCCTTCTGCTAATGCGGGAGCAGCGGTTAGTGAGAGTGAGATCGCCGCAGCGGCGACGGCAATCAGTTGCTTCGTTGACATAATCAACGATGCTACCCAATGATTCTGAGATTACACCATGACTGCGGCGATGCGCCGAAGCGCATCGAGCGTGCGTACGATGTCGTCGTCGGTGGTGCGTTGGTTCACGATGCACACGCGAATCGCGCGGCGGCCTCCGATGGTCGTCGACGACGTGACGGCTTCACCGCTCTCCTGTAAACGAATGACCAACTCATCGTTGAGCGCGTCGAGTTCCGGTTCGCTCATCCCAGGCCGGCGATAGCGAAAGCACACGATGTTGAGCTGCACGGGCGCAAGGAGTTCGAAGCTGTGATCGCCGTCGACGAGGTCGCCGAGCAATCGCGCTTGCCGGCAATTTTCTTCCATCGCGCGCCCGATCGAACGTGATCCCTGTTCCTTGAGCGTAAACCAGACCTTGAGCGCGCGAAATCCGCGAGAGAGATCGATGGTAAAGTCCGTAAACCACGGCTGCGCGCTCGCAAGTCCGCGTGGCATGCGCGTGAGGTAGTTCGGCGACGACGCAAATGCTGCGCGATGTAGCTCCGCATGGCGAACGATCAAGCAGCCGGCATCGTACGGCACCTGAATCCATTTGTGGAAATCGAACGCGATCGAATCGGCGCGTTCGAGACCCGCAAATTTCGGCGCGAGCGCGGGTGACATGACGGCAGTCGCTCCGAACGCGCCGTCGACGTGATACCACAGACCTTCGCGAGCTGCGAGATCGGCGAGTTCTTTCAACGGATCGATTGCGCCGACGTCAACCGTGCCGGCGTTGCCGATAATCATGAACGGCCGATGGCCGGCGGCGCGATCCTCGGCAATCGCGCGCGCGACCATCATGGGGTCGACGCGATGTAACGAATCGGTCGGGAGAACGCGCAGTGAATCGCTCCCGAGACCCGCGACTTCGAAGGCGCGGCGCACGCAGCCGTGCGTTGCCGATGAGGCATAGCCGATCAAACGCGCTTCGCTCGTTACCCCGGTCGTTCGGACGTTGGGCGTCACTTTCATACGCGCAACGAGCACGGCGATCAGATTTGCCGCCGACGTTCCAACTGTCAGCACGCCGCTCGCATCCGCCGGAAAACGGAAGAGTTCGCAAAACCATTTGATCACGGCGCGCTCGACAAAAACGGCGCCGTGATTGCGTCCGCCGACGTTCGGATTCATCGTTGATGCCAACATATCGGCGAGCACGCCCGTCGGCGTTCCCGAGCCTTGAACCCAACCGAAGAAGCGCGGATGAACGTTGCCGCTATTGTACGGAAAAATGCTCTCGACGAATTGACGATACACGTCGGGCAGCGGCGTTGGTTCGATTGGTAACGGTTCTTGCAGCGACGCCGCCACGTCGTCCGGCATCGGCGTCCACGCGTCGGTTTCGCGCACGGTCTCGAGATAATCGATTGCGTCGTCGAGCGCCGCATGACTCAAGGCGCGAAACGCCGCCCAGTCCTTCGGATCCAGCACATCTCCACCTTCGCTTCATTGTCCCCTCGCTCCGGGTTTCGGGCACTCTCAGCGGTACAAAGATGCCCATCCTGCTCGTCGTTTCCGCACTAGCGATCCTCGCCTCGTTATGCGCGATGTCGGCGTGGCGCGCGCACGCCAATCTGCGCGACAGGCACGATTACATCGACGCGCTCCATGCGCGCGAAGAGTTCGTACTCGAAGCTATGCGCGAATGTATGGAAGCGTCGCGTGTTTCGAGCAAAGCGGTGATCGAACGCCTGTCGGAGGCGATTCGGCGTCGCGAGCCGGAGATCGACGCGGTCCTCGCATTCGTACCGCGCGGAGAAGAATTGGCTGCGTTTTACGCGCGGGGTCCGCGCGTCGAACATTTCGAAGACATGCGCCTGCGCCGCGACGTCGAAGCGTACTTGCCGGCACGTGCCGCACTTGCAGGCCATCGCGCGGCCGGAAGCAGCGGTGTCATCATTCCGACAGACGGCTACGCGCTTGCAGTACCGATGCAGGATCGCGGGGGACTACACGCCGTCCTGTATTGTTCGTCGACGAATTCGTTCGGTATCGCACAAGAAGACACAATCGTACGCACGATCGAGCATGCGGCATCACCCTACGCCTTGGCGGTCGAACGCGAGAGCGACCGCGCCGACGCTACCTACGATGGCTTGACCGGGCTGCTCACGCCGCGCGCATTTCGCGAACGGCTGCGTAGCGACGTCGCGCGGCAACACTTGCGCGCGTCCGCCGTCCTCTCGTTATGGTTCATCGACACGGACCATTTCAAGGATGTCAACGACACCTATGGCCACGGCGCCGGCGATCTCGTGTTGCAACGGATGGCGTCGCTCTTACGATCGCATGCGGTAGCGGACGTCGATATCGTTGCACGTAACGGCGGCGATGAGTTTTGCGCCATCGTCTATGACGTACAGAAAACCATCGCGATCGAACGTGCGCAAGCGCTGTGCGATGCGGTACGGCGGACGGACTTCGGCGTTCCACTCCGCGTCACTGCGAGCATCGGCGTCGCATCGTTACCGTTCGACGCGCACGATGCAAGCCAGTTGCTAGAGGTGGCCGACGCCGCAATGTATCACAGTAAGCGCTCAGGCCGCGACCGTGTCTCGTTTGCGGTCAACGGGACAAGCTTCTCGGTCTATCGATGATTGAAGGCCACGCTAGCGTGGCGTGCAATCATGGAGACCATGTCCCCACGCCCGAACGCGCTGGATCAAGCTGTCAACGCGCTCCGTGACGCGACGCTGCTCTCGCATCCCGCATCAGCACTGGTTGATCCCGCGCGCGCAGCCGCGGCAGACCGGCTGATGCACCTCATGCTTCCGGGCTTTTTCGTCACGTTTGCGCTGCAAATTGTCGTCTTAGCGTACTTCTGGCAATCGGGATTGGCAGCGCGATTGCGCGACCGCTTGCGACGCCGGTTCGGGAACGAATTCACTGTCCGGTTCTTGTTTGGCGCGTCGCTCGGACTGGTCGGTCGCCTTGCCGGATTTCTCCCCGACTTGTACATCTATCGCGTCCAGCGCGCGATGTCGCTCAGCGATCAACTTCTCCGTGCGTGGGCGGCGGACTGGATCGCAAACACCATCGTGACGATGCTCGTCGTAGGTATCGTCGTGGCGATCGTGCTGTGGCTCGTGGACCGCACGCATCAATGGTACATCTACCTCCTCTTCGCAATCGTCGCGGCAAGCGTCGGCCTTTCGTTCGTTGAGCCCTACGTCGTGCTGCCGCGTTTTGGACACTACGCCGATATCCCCGTTGCGTATCAGCGCGATATTGCCGACCTCCAAGCACGTGCGCGCCTTGACGTGCCGATCCTCGAACACGTCGACGACAGGACACATCTAGGCAACGCCTTCGTTAACGGACTTGGTCCATCGCAACGGATCATTGTTAGCGATGCCGTCTTTCAAGCGTCGTCGCGCGGCGAGATCCGTTATGCAATCGCGCGCGAACTCGGGTTTATCGCAATCGGCGGACCGATGCGTATCGCGATTGGGGACGCTGTCTTCGTCATTATCGGCATTGCGCTCGCAGTCGCGGTAGCGGACCGCATCGGGTTTCGGCGCGATGACGATCCGGTCGCGCGCCTTGCACTGCTCGGTGCGCTGCTCGGTGTGATGTATCTCGTCATCGTGCCGTTCAATAACGCGATGCTCCGCTCGCTTTCATGGGCAAGCGAACAGTATGCCCTGACGCTAACGCGCGATCCGGCGCCGGCTGTTCGCGCGATCGTGCGCAACGCAGATCAGAGTTTGCAGAGCGTCTGCGTTTCCGGCCTCTCCAGAACGTTCCGCCAGGAGACGCTGGATCCGGCGCACGCGGTGGAGGCCGCCAATCGCGTGCCTTCCGGATGTCGGTAGGCCTAACTCGCGAGTAAGAGTCCGCCGGTAACGCGCGTGCCGACGTACTGCGCCGTCAACAGCTCGATGACGACTGCATGAGCGACGCGTCCATCAACGATTTGGGCAGCTGGTATGCCGCCACGAACGCCAAGGGCGGCTGCACGAACTGCGGCGCGCAAATCCTCGGGAACGCGCGCATCATCGGCAAGTGCAAGCGCTTCGGCTGGCGTCAATTCGGCGATGATTGCTTCAGTTTCCGGATCGGTCACGCCGCCCGCGCGATGAAAGAAAACGGCGCGCGACGCGTGGCATGCGGTCGCAATCGCGGACGCAACGTCGTCCGCAACAACGACGGTGTCGTCGGAATTAAAAACGGTGAATGCGGTTGGTTCCACAATCGGAATGAACCCGGCGCTCGTCAGCGTGTCGAGAATGCGTGTTTGCACCGCGCCGATGCCGCCGGGACCGTGAGGGAGCAGTGCGGCGTCGGAGCCGCTGAGCGCGATTGCGACGTTGGTGCTGCGGTTCATGGTGCGCACCAGCGCGCGTGCGGCTAAGGGATCCGGTGCAATCACAATGGGACGCGCGGAGCGTTCGGCCAAGACGCGCAGATCGTCGATGAGCGTAGTGTGTTCGTCGTTCGCCGTCGCTTCGTCGACGCGAACCACGAAAGGTCGTCCGGCAAAGTCGCTCGCTTGAACCACCTCCGATCGAGGGCCTTATACCCATTATCGGCTTTCGTGTACGTTTCTTACGTTACCGCTTATATCGGGTTCTACCGTTGTGAGATGCGTCCGCATCTCTTCCTGCCTCTGTGCCGGCCGTTTCACCGCGAGGCAATCCCGCTGCCAGAGCGTTCGGCTCCGCAAGCTTACCCGGCCCAACTCTCCGGTATCGTGCTAGATTAACGGCCGCATTTAGGTCGCGGTCGTGAACTGCGCCGCACGATTCGCACGTCCAAGTGCGCTGTAAGAGTGCTAGTTTGTCGTTTCTTGTGTCGCATGCCGAACACAGTTTCGACGATGGGTACCAGCGGTTAGAGACAACGAGCCTCGACCCAGCCATCGCAGCCTTGTATTCCATCTGACGGCGAAAGATTCCGAATCCGACATCGGCAATCGAACGGGATAAACGTCGGTCTCGCATCATTTCATTGACGTCGAGATCTTCAATCACGACAGTGGCGTATCGAGTGAGGTACGTCGTTAACTTATGCAGCGCATCAACGCGGATATCAGCGATTCGCCGATGTAACCGAGCTAGCTTGGTTTTCGCCTTAGCCCAGTTTCGCGAAACATGCTGCTTCCGAGAGAGGGAACGCGATAGCCGTTTGAGTTGCTTTAACCGCTTCCGCAAGGGTTTTGGGGATGGAAAGATCCGTCCGACGCTGTCCGTCGCTAAATTAACGATACCCAGATCAATGCCGGCGCGCGAGTCGTCTGTGCGCTTGTCGGCGGTGTAAAGCGTGTCGATACAAAAACTCGCGTAGCATGCGTCCGCACGTCGCGAGATTGTCACCGACTTAACCTGGCCTGCGAACCGCACTTCCTCGCGCATCCGAACCCAGCCGATAATTGGCAGTTTCACGCTTTTTCCGTTGATCCGAACCGCGTCCAGGTATCGCTTGTCCGTTCCGTTGTCAGCGCGAAAGGAGTCCCGTGGGCCTCTCTTTTTGAACCTCGGAACTCGGACGCTATTCCAGCGCAGTTGCCCGAGACGATACTTCGACAAGTCGGCGAAGAAGTTTGCGTATGCGTGCCCGAGATTTCTGATGGCGTACTGCGGAGCCGACTTTGTCACCTCACGCATCCACGGAAATTCTGCGTCTTTGACTGCATTAAGCGCCTTACGCAGCTGCATTTCGGAGGTCCGGTCGCCCTCTCGATGACGCCGTTGCCATTCCGCTAATGCCCAGTTGTAAGCGAAACGCGCAACGCCACATGCCTTAACAAAATATGCCTCTTGCTCAGCGTTAGGCGCGAGACGGATCCTATGCGCGAGAATCATATTTGAGATAGTAGATTTACGCCGTGGCAACTGGATGGCATTACTATGAGCAATTTAATGCTGCAAAAATGCGAAAAGCTGTGCTGATGTCGCTAGCGCTTAGAGCCTCGTGTTGTTAACGAACTGCATCGCCGGCTCGATTCCCTGCTCGAGCCACAGCTGCGCACCTTGGGCTGCGCCTTCAACGATTGCGGGCAGCGCCTTATGCTCTTCCGCCGTGAACGGACTAAGCACATGATCGATCGTGTCAAACTTGGGTCGTCCCACGCCGACGCGGATGCGCGGAAACTTCTCGCCGATCGTTGCGATGACGGAGCGTAGTCCGTTGTGTCCGCCGTGTCCGCCAAACGGCCGCATCCGCAGCGTGCCGAACGGAAGATCCATCTCGTCGACGATGACGAGCACGTCTTCGGGCGGCGTGCGATACCAAGACGAAATCAATCGCACGGGCGTGCCGCTCAAGTTCATGAACGAGGTCGGTTTCACGAGCACGAGCCTGCGGGCAGAGTCGTACGCCTGTTCCGCGCTGTCCTTGCGCTTCCACGACGAAATGCCGAACCGGCGCGCAAGCTCGTCAACAACCATGAACCCGGCATTATGCCGGGTTCGTTCGTACTCTTTTCCAGGATTGCCGAGCCCGACGATGAGCTTCGGAGGCTCTTGCTGGGCTATCGCTACGCCTCCGGCGTCTCGCCGATAATCTCCGGTGCCGCCTCTTCTGCTCCGGCGCCTGCGGCCGCTTCTTCAAGGTGCTGTGCGGTCTTCGAGGGTTCGACCGTGACAATGATCGTGTCGGCGGGAGTGAGCAGCTTGAAGTTCTTCGGCAGCTTCACGTCCGCTGCAGTCGCATGTTCGTGGATGCCGAGTTCGCTAACGTCGATTTCGAGGTGATCCGGAAGTGCGTTCGCCGGTCCTTCCACTTCGATGTCGCGAACGAGCACATCCATCACTCCGCCGAAATCTTTCACGCCGCGCGCAACGCCGGCGGTTGTGAGCGGAATCGCTGTGTGCACCGCTTCATTTGCAGAAACACGTTGCAAATCGACGTGTTGGATGCCGCGCGTCACGGGATTGCGTGTAACCTGGCGCACGAGAACGGTATCGGTCTTTTTTCCGTTCATCGTCAACGTAATAATGCCGGTGCGGCCGCCATGATGAAGTAGTTCGTCGAAAGCGCGCATGTCAAATGCAATGTGCAGCGGCGCCGTTCCGTGTCCATAGAGCACTGCCGGAATCTTGCCCTCGCGGCGAAGCGCTTGCGCGCCCGTCGTTCCTATCTTTTCGCGTTGCTCGATGGAGAGCGTCATATCTTTGGTAGCCACGTTCTATGTTTTACTCCTTGGAGTTTGGCTTTAGGCAGTCGCCGTTTCTAATACCGATACGTCGTTAGGGCCCGGTTCGGACGCACCGCCCTCCTCGCCGTCGAAGAGAGCCGAGACCGACCGGTTCGTCGTGATGCGGCTAATCGTATCGGCGAACGTCTGCGCGATCGAGAGCTGCACGAATTTCGGATGTGCGTCGGCATCCGTGAGCGGAATCGTGTTGGTCACGATCACGCGCTCGATATCAGATTCTTCTAACACGCGAACGGCATCGCCCGCAAAGATTCCATGAGTCGCGACGGTATAAACCTTCGTAGCGCCGCGCGCTTTGATTGCTTCCGCGGCCTTCGCAAGCGTGCCGCCCGTCGAGATCATATCGTCGACGATCACGGCGATCTTTCCGTCCACGTCACCAACAATATCCGTTACTTCCGAGACGTCGGGTTCCGGGCGGCGTTTAAAGACGATCGCAAGCGAACTCTCGAGCCGTTTCGCAAAAAGCTCCGCGCGATGCACGCCTCCGGCGTCGGGCGAGACGACGACGACGCGATCTTTCGAAAGCCCCTCTTTCTTCAAATAATTGCAGAGGACGGGCATCGCCATCAGATTGTCGACCGGGATGTCGAAGAAGCCCTGAATCTGCGCGGCGTGAAGATCCATTGTGACCAGTCGCTTGGCACCAGTGACTTTCACGAGATTCGCCACGACCTTGGCCGAGATGGGCTCGCGGCCTTTCGTTTTTTTATCTTGTTTCGCGTAGCCGTAGTATGGGATAACCGCGGTGATGCGCGCCGCCGAAGCGCGACGCAGGGCGTCGACCATCAGCAAGAGCTCCATCAGCGAATCGTTGACGCCGACTTTTCCGTCCGCCGACTTGCAGATCGACTGCACCACGAAGACTTCGGACCCGCGAACGTTCTCGCCGATCTCGATGCGCGTCTCTTCGTTCTTGAACTTGTCGACAAGTGACTTACCGACATGCAGCTTCAGCCGCTTGGCTATCTCTTCGGCCAGCGCGCGATTCGAGTTACCGCTGAAAATCAGGGGGTTATGGCTCAACGGGTTGCATCTCCAGGAGAAGGGGCGGATGGCAAGGGTTCGCGAGTCCCCCGCCTGCGCTCCTAGGCACGCAGGCCGCGCACAAAGACACGCGTACCCGTTCGCAGGACGTCCTCCGCGCTTTGCATCGACTTTGTGTGCATCCGTTGGTCGATTTCCAGCATGGCGACGCCATGTACGAACGCCCAGAGGGCAACGGCAAACTCCCGCGTATCGACGTCGGCCGGCGGAGCGAAGGCGGCAATCGCTTCAACGAGCGCGCCAAACGCGCGCTCGCCCTCCTCCGACATTTCACATTCCGGATCGTGCGTGAGTTCGGCGTCGGCGAACATCAAGCGGTACCAATTCGCGTGTTCTCTAGCGAACGCGATATATTCATCACCCATGGCCTCGAACGCCGCGACGGGATCGCTCGCGTTGCGGCGCGCCTCTTGAATACGCTCCGTCAGACGCGCAAACCCGGCGTCCGCAACGACTTCGAGGAGCGCTTTTTTGTCGGCGAAGTGCGCGTACGGCGCGGTGTGCGTGACGCCTAAGCGCCGCGCGAGCTCACGTAACGTGAGGCTTCCCGAGCCGTCTTCCGCAAGCATCGAGATCGCCTCGTCGACGAGGGCGTTGCGAAGGTCCTTATGATGGTAGGCTTGCTTCACGAGGCTCATCTTCGACGAGCCGCGCTCGAATACGTTCGCGTTCCGCCGCGGAAATGAGTGTCACGCCAAAATCGTCGTCGAGGAGCCGCAGCAGCGGTACGGCTGCGCGGCCCACGTACGGATAATCGCGCGCGGCGAGTTCGCGAAGACGGTCGTACATCGAATGATAGAAGGCGCGCCATGCGGTGGCGCTCTGTTCGTGCAGGGCGCTCATATACGTGTAGATCGTCGCCGCGGCACTATCGCTCGGCACGCCGGCAGCGTCGAGGTCGTGGCGCAGACTCGTCAGCGCGTTCATATAGTCACTCACGCGGACGCCCTCGAACGCGGGAACACGAGCACGAGCGGGACGATGATTGCCGCGAGCACCGCGATCACGAATATGGTATCGGAGAATCCCATGGTCGATGCCTCTTGGTTCACGAGCGTAGAAAGCTGTGCGATCGTGTCGTGTGACGGTGTCATGCCGAGAATGCTGAGATGGCGCGCGTCGGCCGCTCCCGAGAGCACGGTGCTGTGAAAGGTCGTACGTCGGTCGAAAATCGTGATGGTCATGGCGCTTGCGATCGAACCGCCGAGCTGCACGCAAAGGGTAATGATGGGCGCGATCTTTCCGTTGAGCTCCGCCGGTGTGGTGCTGAGCACGCCGACGATAAGCGGAACGAGCAGCATCGATTGTGCGATTCCCGCGATCACCATCGGCCATGCGAGCATAGCGAACGGAGAGCCGGACGTCATCATACTATTCAACCACCACAGGGAAAATGCTGTGAGCGCGAAGCCTGCGCCGAGCATGTAGCGAACGTCGGCGCCGCGTTCAGCCAGCGTCGCAAAGACGGGCGTGAACATGACGACGGGGATCGCGCGCATCACGAGCAGGGCGCCGCTATCCCAGGCTGTGTATTGCAAGATCGATTCGGAGTAAAGCGGCATGACGATCGCCGGCGCAAAGATCAGCGCGCCGAACGCCAGGGCGATCACCGAGCCCACGGATACGCTACGAAAGCGCAGGACGTGCAAATCAACGACCGGGCGCGGCGTTCCGCTCCATTGCCACCATGCAAACGTTGCGAGCGCAACAAACGACATCACGCCGGCTAGCAAAATCGTCGAATCCGTGAACCAATCGTGCCGTTCGCCGTTGTCGAGAATGAACTGCAGCGCGCCGAGCCCTAGTGCCAACAGTACCACCCCGTTCCAGTCGATTGCGACACGCGCCGGCTTGACCGGATCGCGCAACATGGTGCCGAGAACGACCGCAGCAATCGTCCCTGGAACGATGTTCACGAGAAAAATCCACTGCCAAGAAAAATTGTCGGTGAGGTATCCGCCGGCGAGCGGGCCGACGGCCGGACCCACGATGAGCGCCATCGCAAAGAGCGCTGAGCTGATGCCGATCGCCTGCGGCGGAAAGGTGTCGCGCATGACGCCTTGCGACGTTGCGATCAAACCGCCGCCGAACGCACCCTGCAACATGCGAAAGGCGACAAGCCAGATCAGCGAATGCGCCGTACTGCAGAGTGCGGACGCGATTGTAAATCCCGCGATGCAGATGGTGAAGTAGCGGCGCCGTCCGAGCATACGAATCAGCAAGGGATTGAGCGGAATCGAGACCACGTTCGAAATGATGTAGCCGGTGATAATCCAGATGCCCTCGTCCACCGACGCACCGATGTTGCCTTCGATCGTCGGCAACGAAACGTTCACGATCGTGGAGTCAAGCGTCTCGAGGAGGGCCGCCATCATGGTCGCCACCACGATCGCAATACGCCGCCACCCATATTCCACTACCGGGACCGCTCCCGGGCCGAGATCAATCGAGCCTTCCATACGCCTATCCTGATCTTTACGACGGTAACTTTACGCTGTAAAGAATCTATACGTCGTAAAGTTGGCAATGTCAAGATGGGTTGGAGACCCCGAGGGGTGCAACCGGGAACGCCTGTTCGGGCGTTACACTAGGACCGATGGCGGCCAACAAGTTTAGACTCGTCTCTCCCTACGCGCTTGCCGGCGATCAGCCGAAAGCGACCGATGCCCTCGCGGAAGGCGCGCTGCGGGGCGACCGCGCGCAGACGCTCCTTGGCGTAACCGGAAGTGGAAAGACGATGGCGATGGCGCGCGTGATCGAGCTCGTGCAAAAGCCGACGCTCGTGCTTTGTCACAATAAAACGCTTGCTGCGCAGTTGTGCGCGGAGTTTCGCGACTTCTTTCCTGAGAACGCCGTCGAGTATTTCGTTTCGTACTTCGATTACTACCAGCCGGAAGCGTACGTTCCGTCGACCGACACGTACATCGAGAAAGACTCGTCGATCAACGACGAGATCGAGCGCCTGCGCCATTCCGCCACGCAGTCGTTGCTCACGCGTCCCGATACGTTGATCGTTGCGTCGGTCTCGTGCATCTATGGCTTGGGTTCGCCATCAGACTACATGGAAATGTCTGCGCGGGTACGCGTCGGTGACGAGATCGACCGCGACGTGCTGCTGCGTAAGCTCGTCGACATGCAGTACCGGCGCAACGACCTCAATCTCACGCGCGGCATGTTCCGCGTGCGCGGCGATGTCCTCGAGTTCGTCGGCGTCGACGAGGAGCTCGTGCACCGAATCGAATTCTTCGGAGACGAGATCGACGCGATCAACGTCGTGAATCTCATGACCGGCGAGTACATCGAGAGCAAAGACGAACTGCTGATCTTCCCCGCGAAGCACTTCATTACGCCGGAAGAGAAGCTGCGACGCGCGATCAACTCGATCGAAATCGAGCTGGAAGAGCGGCTCAAGTATTTCAAAGATCACGGAAAGCTTCTCGAAGCACAGCGTTTGGAAATGCGCACGCGTTACGATCTCGACATGTTGCGCGAGGTCGGCTACTGCAACGGCATCGAGAACTACTCGCGGCATCTGACCGGCCGCGAGGCGGGATCGACGCCGTGGTGTTTGCTCGACTTCTTCCCGAAAGATTCGTTGTATTTCGTCGACGAGTCGCACGTAACGCTGCCGCAAGTGCACGGCATGTACGCAGGCGACCGTTCGCGCAAGCTGACCCTCGTCGAGCACGGTTTCCGTTTGCCGAGTGCGCTCGACAACCGTCCTCTGACCTACGACGAGTGGGACGAACACGTCAACCAAATCGTCTATGTCTCGGCAACGCCGGGCACATACGAAGTGGGACGCAGCACGCAGACCGTCGAGATGATCATCCGGCCGACGGGACTCGTCGATCCGGAAGTCGAGGTCCGGCAGACCCGCAACCAAGTCGATGACTTGATGGAAGAGATTCGCCAGCGTGTCGCGCGTAAGGAGCGCGTTCTGGTGACGACGCTCACCAAGAAGATGGCGGAAGACCTGACGGACTTCTTGCTCGAGAACGGATTGAAAGTCCGCTACTTGCACAGCGAAGTCGACACGCTCGAACGCGTCGCGATTTTACGCGATCTTCGTCTGGGTACGTTCGATGTGCTCGTAGGGATCAATCTCTTGCGCGAAGGCTTGGATCTGCCGGAAGTTTCGCTCGTCGGCATTTTGGATGCCGATAAAGAAGGCTATCTGCGTAGTTCGACGTCGCTCATTCAGACGATCGGCCGCGCGGCCCGCAACGTCGAGGGTAAGGTGATCATGTACGCGGACATGGTCACGGAATCGATGGCGCGCGCGCTCGGCGAGACGAAGCGCCGTCGCGAATTGCAAGTCGCGTTCAACGAGGAACACGGTATCGAACCGCGCAGCGTGCGCAAGGAAATTCGTGATATCCTGAGCATGGTCGGCGCGACGGAAGAGACCACCGAGAAGATCAAGCTCGACAAAGTTCCGCGCGACGTGGCGATGAAGATGGCAGCGGATTTGGAGAAGAAGATGCGCGAATACGCGGCGAACCTCGAATTCGAAAAAGCTGCGGCGCTCCGCGACGAGCTGATCGAGCTGCGTAAGCAAATCGGTGGCAACGAATCATTGCTTTTCCAGGGCAAGGCTCCGAAGATCTTCGATACGGCGCTCAAGGAGCTCGTCGGCCAATAACGGCGCCCTGAAACGGGTAGAAGGGCATCGATGATTCTTACCACTGTCGCAATCATCGCACAAGTATCGGGCGCGGCCACGCTGACAACGCCATTGGAAGATGCGAAGGCCTGGTTTGCTGCGCTGCAGCAGGGAAGGCTTGCAAATCCCGGCGAGCTCAATGCCGAGATGTCGCAGGCGATGACGCCAGAGGCGCTCGCTAACACAGCCTCGCTCTTGAAAGATACGGGCACGCCGAAGTCGTTCGAGCAGGTACAAACGAGCGCGGTGCAAAGCGTCACCATCTACGTGTTCAAGATTACTTTTGCAAGCGCGCCTGCGCTGAATTTTATCTACACGCTCGATGAAAGCGGAAAGATTGCCGGATTGCGTTTTATTCCGGCTGAGTAGCCGATGCATCTGACGCTCGTCGAGCGGCACCGCACGGACGCGCTCGTTACCCTTGAAGCGACGCTCTCACCTTCCTCGCAACCGCAACGCCTGCGTTATCGTACGGCGACCGGTGCGCTGCTTCGTGTCGATGGCAACGTTGCCGGCGCATTCGACCGCGAGCATCATGAAGTAGACGTAGCGCCGTCCGATCGACCGTGCGTGCTCACCCTCGAAGTCGAGCGTCGCGCGCTGCCCACGAATCGTCTTCCGTCGGGTGACGGAATCTTTTGGCGTCTGATGCTTGCAAAAGCCGAGCAAGGTCCGGAAAAGACCATCGAGGTTACGGATGTGAGCGCCGACGGGTATTCCGCTTCCCGCGGCGAGTTGATTCTTTGGGGACATTCGCACCTCGACGTTGCGTGGCTGTGGAATTACAGCGAAACGCGCCGTAAGGCGATGCGTACCTTCGCAAATGCGCTCGCGATTGCCGAGCGCGATCCGTCGTTCGTGTTCATGCAGAGCCAGCCGCAACTCTACGCGTTCGTCGAAGAAGAGGATCCGCGGTTCTTTGGGCGCGTCACGGAAGCTGTCGCGAAAGGGCGTTTCGATCCGCAGCCGGCCGCCATGTGGGTCGAACCGGATTGTAACGCGACATCCGGCGAGTCGCTGCTTCGTCAGATGCTACACGCGCACGCGTACTGCGTTGACCGCTTCGGTATCGAACCCTCGATCGCGTGGCTTCCCGATACATTCGGCTTTCCGAATACGTTGCCGACATTGCTCGGCCACGCACGTGTTCCTTATTTCGGAACGACGAAGCTGCAGTGGAATGATACGACGCGATTTCCATACCCGCAGTTCGTTTGGCGCGGGCCGGACGGCGCTACGATCGTTAGCGCGTTGCTCGCCGCCTACGAAGGCAGTGCAGATCCGGGTCGCGTCGAGACCGCGCGCGAACGTCGCGAGCCGCTCGTTATTGGATATGGCGATGGCGGCGGGGGACCCACGACCGATCAAGTGCGCGTCGCAGACGTTGTCGGAACGTGGCGGCCGCCGCTCGAGTGGTTCAAGGAGTTGGAACGCGATTCGGCGCGACTGCCGGTCCATACTGATGAACTCTATCTCGAGTACCATCGCGGCACCTATACGACGCATCACGATATCAAGGCGCTCAACGCGCAACTTGAACGAACGCTCGCCGACGTGGAAGAACGTGTTGCATGGTGCATTGCCGTCAGAGCGCCCCGCGATGCGGTGCACCGCTTGCGAAGCCAACTCGATGATGTATGGCGTATCGTGCTGCGCAACCAGTTCCACGACGTGTTGCCCGGTACGTCGGTCCGCAGCGCGTACGACGAAGCGCTCGAAGAGTATTCTCAAGCGCTGGAAGCCGTCACGTTTGTGCGCAAATCGACGGAGGCGATGCTTCCGCGCGGTCCTCGCCTCGAGGCGTCATCGGCGCGCGTCGAACCGGTGATTGACGGCGATGAAATCGTATTCGACAACGGCATCGTTCTTGCGAGATTTTCGCAGAAAGGCGAACTGCTGCACCTGAGCGTGATGGGCGGGCGTAACGTCGTCGCACAAGCGAATTTGCTTGCAGCCTATCGCGACCGTCCCAAGAAATGGGAAGCGTGGAATCTCGATGCGGGATACGAGCGCAATCGTTTGAACGTGAAACCGGCTGGATTCGATACTGCCGACGGCGCGCTCAACGTGAGATTCGACGTCGCGGGATCGCCGCTCACGATGCAAGTGTCGCTGCTACAGGATGAACCGTTCGTGCGCGTCGACGCCGCGATCGATTGGCGCGCGGATCGCACGATTCTGCGCCTCGAAAATTGGCTCACTGCCGGCGACGGTCGCGTGCGCTTCGGCTCGCCCCACGGAACGATCGATCGCGCGATGGAGAACGATACACCAGCGGGACGCGCTCGTTTCGAAGTCCCCGGACAGCGTTTTGCGTCGGTCTCCGATGGAGGCGCCGGTTTTGCATTGTTCTCGCTTGATACGTACGGCTGGAGCGCGCGGCGTCTCCCCGAGGGTGGGATGCAACTCGGCCATTCGCTTCTGCGTTCGCCGCGATGGCCCGATCCGAAAGCGGATCGCGGCGAAATGCGGCTCTCGTGGGCGTTCGCCCCGCATAGCGGCGCAACGACGGGTGCGCTCGAACGCGCGTGGGAGTATTTTGCGATGCCGCCACGCGTACGGCTCTTCACCACGAACGACGACGCCGTGCTCATCACCGCAGTAAAGCCCGCGCAAAGCGGCGACGATGTGATCGTGCGCATCCGCGAATGCGACGGCGCCGCGCGCACCGTGCGAATCCGGTGCGGCGCGCGGATGCGCTCGGTGCAGAGCGTCGATGGCCTCGAACGCCCGCTCGACTTGCCCGTCACGGTCGAAGGTGAAGAGTTGGTAGCGACAATCGACCGGTACAGCTTGCGCAGCTTCCGGGTATCATTCGGTTGATGAACCGGAAGATCGACGTCGTATTGTTCGACTTGGACGATACGCTGCATGACGACACGGCCGCCTTTCATACGGCCGCCGAAGCAGTCGCGCGCGAAGTTGCAGCCGAACACGGCGTTGATGCCATTGCGCTAAAGGCGGCATATATCGCGCAGGCCGAGGGCTTTTGGCATCGCCTTACCGACGATCAGCTAAAGACGCGGCTTTCCGGCGTTCGCGCGAGGCTATGGCGCGAGGCGCTCGCGAACTTAGGAATCGATGACTCGGCAATCGCCAATCGCAGCGCGGAGCGCTACAACGAATATCGCAAAAAATGCTTCACGGTCTTTCCGGGAGCGATCGACGTATTGCGCACGTTGCGAGACCGTGGAATGAAGCTTGGTATCCTGACCAACGGTTTCTCGGAAACGCATCGCGAGAAGATCGCGCTGCTGCAAATCGGCGAGTTGTTCGATGCGATCTTTATCGCCGATGAGGTTGGTATGCTCAAGCCTGACCCGCTGCTTTTCGCGCACGCGTGCACGCAACTCGGCTCGCCGCCGATGCGCGGAGCGATGGTCGGCGACCGCTACGACCGCGACATCCGCGGCGCCCTCGATGCGGGCATGTTCGCCGTATGGCTCAAGATTCGTGACGAATCGCTCCCGCAGGGTGCGCCTCCCCCGCATGCTATTTGCGAGTCCATTGTCGAAGTTCCGTCGGCGTTGGAGGAAGCATGACGCAGAGCGCACGCGATCTAGAGAGTACGTTTGTTCACGCGTGGGAGCTGCTCGCGCGGAATTGGGTGCTTGTGCTTCCCGGTTTGGTGATAGCCGTGCTTTCCGCCGCGACGCAATTCGTCTTTGTCGTCGTGATCCTCGGCACGTATGTCATAACCGGTAACGGGTCCGAAGATGCTATCGTCGCGTCACGCGCGGGCGTTGCAATCGCAATCGTTATTATTACCATTGCATTCGCGCTGGCACAGATGGCGTACGTGACCGGCATGGCGGGCGGCGCATGGCAACACGGACGAACGACGTTGCGCGACGGGTGGAAAGCACTTACGCGCCGGTTCAGTCCGATCGTGCTTGCTGCTGCGCTCTTGTTTCTCATCGGACTTTGCGCCGCTGTACTCTCGACCGTGACATTTTTGGTTCCGCTCATCGTTTATGCCGTGTTCTTCATCTATACGATGGCCTCGGTCATCATTGGTGGCCGTGGCCCGGTCGACGCGATCGCGGAATCCGCCCGCGTCGCAATGCGGAACTTTTGGCCGACCGTCGGCGTCGTGGTGCTGATCGCGGTCACTTCCGCGGTCGGCGCTTGGATCGGTGACCTGCTCGGGCACGTTTCGGCCTTCGCAGGCTGGCTCGTGGCGGGAGTCCTCCAGCAAGTCATCGTAGCGTACGCGTCCCTCGTCGTGGCCGGAGAGTACCTGAAGCTCACCAACCAATCGACGGCTTAAGCCCTGCATCCCACCGCCCACTTTCGTGGGTTTAAGAATACTTGTATGACAACCGGTCTCGACTCGATCGTCATTAAGGGTGCGCGCGAGCACAACTTAAAGAACATCGATCTTACGTTGCCTCGCAACCGTCTCATTGTCGTGACCGGGCTTTCCGGCTCGGGTAAATCGTCGCTTGCCTTCGACACGATCTACGCCGAAGGCCAGCGCCGGTACGTCGAGTCGCTCTCATCGTACGCGCGCCAATTCCTCGGACAGATGGAAAAGCCCGATGTTGATTACATCGAAGGGCTTTCACCAGCGATTTCGATCGATCAGAAGTCGACCTCGCGCAACCCGCGTTCGACGGTCGGCACCGTCACCGAAGTCTACGATTATTTACGTCTGCTCTACGCGCGGATCGGCACGCCGCATTGTTACAACTGCGGCCGCGAGATCAGTTCGCAATCGAGCGAACAGATCGTCGACTCGATCATGGAATTGCCCGAAGGCACGCGATTGCAGTTGCTCGCGCCACTCGTGCGCGGCCGCAAGGGCGAATATACGAAGCTGTTCGAAGAGATCGCGAAAGAGGGCTTCGCGCGCGTGCGCGTCGACGGCGAAACGAAAGAACTCCGCGAGAAAATCGTTCTCGATAAGAAACGCAAGCATACGATCGAGGTTATCGTCGATCGTCTGGTGATGAAACCGGACGTGCGCAAGCGTCTTACCGACTCGGTGGAAATGACGCTGCGTCTCTCGACGGGCATCGTGACGGTGCTCACCGATGATAAAGAGTTGACGTTCAGCGAAGCGTTTGCATGCGTGTATTGCGGTCTCTCGTTTGAAGAGCTTGCGCCGCGGCTCTTCTCGTTCAACTCGCCGTATGGTGCGTGTCCGGCATGCAGCGGTCTTGGTGAGAAGATCGAGATCGACCCGTGGAAAGTGATTCCCGACCGGACGAAGTCGATTGCCGACGGTGCGATCGTGCCGTGGAGCAAGAGTATCGGCAGCGGACGCTTTCCGTCGATGAATCCGTATTATCTGCAACAGCTCGAGCGCGTCCTCAAAAAGTATCGCGTGAAGATGACGACGCCTGTCGAGAATTTCTCCGACGAAGTGCTCGACGTCGTGCTATACGGTACCGAGCGCGAGCAAGACTTTGCGTTTACGTCGAAGGCCGGCAAGACGTGGGAATACCGTTCGTCGTTCGAAGGTGTCATCAACAATTTGCAACGGCGCTACAACGAAACCTCGAGTGATTACGTCAAGGAAGACATCGAAAAGTACATGTCGGCGTCGACGTGCCCTACGTGTAAAGGGGCGCGTCTCAAGCCGGAAGCATTGGCGGTAACCGTCGGTGACCTCAACATCGATCAGGTTACGCGGCTTTCGATCGAAAACGCCGAGAAGTTCTTCCGCGAGTTGCAGCTCAACGAGCGACAGGAGAAGATCGCGCATCAAATCGTCAAAGAAATTCGCGCGCGGCTCGGTTTCTTGACGAACGTCGGCCTCAATTATCTCACCCTTGCGCGGTCCGCGACGACGCTCTCGGGTGGTGAGTCGCAACGCATCCGTCTTGCGACGCAGATCGGCAGCGCGCTCGTCGGCGTCTTGTATATTCTCGACGAACCGTCGATCGGGTTGCATCAACGCGACAACGATCGTTTGCTCGCGACGTTGAAAACGCTGCGCGATCTCGGCAACACGCTCGTCGTGATCGAGCACGACGAAGATACGATGCGCACGGCCGATGTGCTCGTGGACATCGGACCCGGCGCGGGCGCCGAAGGCGGCGAAGTGTTGACCGTCGGAACGCTCGCAGCAGTCCTGCGCAATCCGATTTCTGAAACCGGCGCGTACTTGTCGGGACGAAAGTTCATTCCGATTCCCAAGCGCCGGCGCGAAGCGCGCGGCTGGCTCGAAGTGAAGAAGGCGACGGCGAACAACTTGCGTGGCGTCGACGTGAAGTTTCCGATCGGCATATTTACCGCAGTGACCGGCGTGAGCGGCAGCGGAAAGTCGACGCTCGTCAATCAGGTCCTCGTGCGCGCGCTCAACCAGCATTTGCACGGACAACCCGCGGGCGGAACCTACGGGACGGTCAAGGGCGCGGATCAGCTCGATAAGATGGTCGTGATCGATCAATCGCCGATCGGCCGTACGCCGCGCTCCAATCCGGCGACGTACACCGGCGCGTTCGATCAAATTCGCGAACTCTTCTCGCTCGTACCCGAGGCGAAAATGCGCGGCTATTCGCCGGGTCGTTTTTCATTCAACGTGAAAGGCGGCCGCTGCGAGTCCTGTCAAGGCGACGGCATCATCAAAATCGAGATGCACTTCTTGCCGGACGTCTACGTCCCGTGTGAAGTCTGCAAAGGTAAACGCTACAATGCGCAGACGCTCGAAGTGAAGTACAAGGGCAAGACGATCGCCGACGTGCTCGAAATGCGCGTCGACGAAGCGTCGGAATTATTCGCCAACATTCCGCGCATTCACAACAAGCTGAAGACGATCTGCGAAGTCGGCTTGGGCTACATCAAGATGGGCCAGCCCGCGACGACCCTTTCGGGTGGTGAAGCGCAGCGTGTGAAACTTGCGACGGAACTCTCGCGCCGTTCGACGGGGCGCACGTTCTATGTGCTTGACGAACCGACGACGGGTCTGCACTTTGCCGACATTCACAAGCTGCTCGAAGTCTTGGAACGTCTGGTGCAAACCGGAAACTCGGTATTGGTGATCGAGCACAATCTCGACGTCATCAAAACCGCTGATTATTTGATCGATCTCGGACCGGAAGGCGGCGATCGCGGCGGCACGGTTGTTGCGACCGGCACGCCCGAGGATGTTGCAAAAAATGCTGCCTCATATACCGGGCAGTATCTCGTCCCGGTTCTCGCCGACGAGCGCGCACACGGACATCGCGTCGTCGACGCCGCAGCACTCGAACGCCTCGAACGCGAGAACCTCGCCGCGCTAGACGACCTCGCGAAGGGTGACCGCGTCGCCGTCGAAGCGTAGCGTTCGACGATGACGAAATTCTCGATTGCGATGCTTGTGTGCTCGGATCTGGATCGCTCGCGCGATTTTTACCGGCGCATTCTCGGGTTGAAGTTGGTCGACGATCAGACGCCGCATTGGGTGGAATTTGAACTCTGTCCGGGTGTCACGTTCGGCTTGCATCCGCGTACGGAGTTGCTTGCCGTGCGTCCGGGATCGTTGCAATTGGGTTTCAGTGTTGAAAACGTTGACCGTTTCGTTGCAGATTGCGCGTCTATGAACGTGCCCGTCCTGCAGTATCCCTACGACGAGTCGTTCGGACGGGTTGCGATCATCTCCGATCCGGACGGGTATCCGATTCAAATCGGGACGCCGCGCCGTTGACCCGTTCGTTCGAAGCGCGCGTCGAGGAACTGCGCTCGCAGATAGATGAAGCGAATTACCGCTACTACGTTCTCGACGATCCCGCGATAACCGACGCCGAGTTCGACAAGCTGCTCCGCGAGCTGATCGACCTCGAAACAAAACATCCGCAGTTGCGTA
>JAMXLG010000220.1 GCA_024281135.1 Vulcanimicrobiia bacterium
TCGGGCGAGTCTTCCCACGTTTCTTGGCGACCGAGCGCCGTGATGTCGAGATACCGCCAGGTGCCCCCTAATGCCTCATCACCGCGATTGTTAATGAAATAAGTGCGGTAGACGGCATCGCCGTCGCGGAAGAAAACGTTGGTACCGTGCCACTCGTCCACGCCGAAATCGGCATCGAAACTGTCCGTGATCGTATACCACGGCATGCTCCAGCCCATCCGCGCCTTGAGGCGCTCGATGTCGGGCTGCGGAGCGCGCGAGACGTTGGCGTAGGTCGTATTGCGCGCGTTGAGGTGCGCCAGATGCGCAACCTGATCGCACAACATCGAGCATCCGCGACACGCATGGTCGGGCCAGCCGTAAACGCCGGGCTCGAAAAACGCGCGGTAGATAACGAGCTGGCGCCGCCCTTCGAACAAATCGAGCAGGCTGATCTTACCCTTGGGAGAGTCGAACGTGTAGTTTTTCTCTACGCGCATCCACGGCATGCGGCGACGCTCGGCTGCGAGCGCGTCGCCTGCGCGGGTCAACGCCTTTTCCTTCACCAACAGTTGCTGGCGAGCGGCTTCCCACTGCTCCGGCGAGACAACGGGAGGCGTCTTCATCGTGCGGTCGGTCATCATCAAGTCTCCTTTAAAAAGTGTGCTGTCTAAAAGACGACTGACCTTGGCCAAAAGATACGGCCGGCCGTTCAAAGGGGGTTCGCGTCCGTTCCCGCGTAGTGGTGGTAGCATCTCGCAAAGAGAGGTACCATAAGTCTCGATGGCAAGCGGGTTTCGGTGGGCGCTATATGTCGGGATCGCTATCGCCGGCTTGGTCGCCTGCGGCGTATTTTTCGTGTTCTTGAACAGCTCCTTACCCCCGGTGGACCATCCATCGCCTCAGCTAAGCGTCAAGCTGGTTCACGTCCGCTAAGTCAACCAAGCGCGGGAAACCAGCGTACGCACTCTAGGCTGCTTCAATCGGAAAGTTTGTTTAGCGCCGTTCCTTTGTGCATCGCAATGTGATCGGTCGCGTCACTCTTGATCTTGTATTGCGGCTCTTCTGGGCTGGCATGCACGCGGTATCCTTTAAATTCAACCGGCGATGTCACGACTTCGATGATCCTGCCTTGTACGCGTCCTGCCTCGGAGTTCCAACTCACGTGGTCTCCGACCCGCAAGCGTTTAGGTGCCTTCGCCATCAGGGCTACCATGTTATTCCCGATCTTTCTCGTTCCATTCTAGTCCATCTATCCGTTTGGAAAATATGCCGGTATGCTGAATGCCGTCAAGAACTGTTTGACGTGATGCGTTGGGTACTTTTCCAGCATCTGCTGCTGGGCGCGTGCCGGGTCGCCGAGCGCAATGGCTTGACTAAAATCGTGTAGATATTGCCGCGTTCGCTCGATCAGTTCCGCTCCTCCAGGATCGCCGTGCCCGGGATAGATAATCGTAATGCGCTCATTGACGAACGCCTCGAGCTCGTCGAGCCGGCCAAGCCAGCTTTCGAGATGACGCTCCTGCAAATAGGCGTGCGCGTTGTTGTACAGCAGGTCCGCGCAGAGTAATGCGCGCAAGCCCGGTACGTACAAGCACGCGATATGCTTGCTTTCGCCCTCGCCGAATTCTGCAATCTCGAGCGTTTGATCGTCGATCCGGAGCCGCGGCTCGCTCAAGGCTTCCGGGACGACCAGCCGCGTCGCCGCTTCGGGACCGAACCTCTGCTGCACGACCGACATCATCCAAGGCCCGTCGGTACGAATGTCGTCGGCTACGTTCTTCGTGGAAAACACGCGCGCGTTGGGAAACCGATCCACGATCACGTCGAGGGCTAGGAAATGATCGGGGTGCGCGTGAGAGATGAAAACCGTTGTTAGCGTCTTGGCGGAACGTTCGATGGCGTCGCCGAGCTTCTCGGCGTCGCTGCGAAGCATAACCGCATCGAAGAGTACCATTTCCGACTTGCCCGCAATGAGATAAGAATTCGACCACGCCCCAGCCTCGCTGGACGTAAACCTCTCAACGGACAGCGGCGGAATGTTCTTTTCGGTTGCATCGCTGACGACGCTCCAAGCGCCGCCGGCGCGAAACGCGTCCGCAACGTCGAAGGTATTCTCGACGAAGTGGTACTTTACGATTCGGCCATCTTGCACTTCGAAATTGACGGCGAAGGCGATTTCGGCGGTTCGGGCGGTCGGCAGCGCTCGCATCCGGAACCAGCCGAATGCCGCCGGCCGGTCGCCCTCGGCAATGACGTCCAGCGGGCTAAAGCCGGTGATTTCCAGGTTACGATGCATGTGCTCGAGGAAACCACGCAGCGCGTCTCGACCCCGGTACAGGCCAAGCCACGGAAGCGCGCCGCTGCAGTTTGGCGTGATGTGCGGCAACGTGACGTTTCCATCAACCGACGCCACGCCGTTTACCATGTATTCGACGTCGGGATGAAAGAAGCGGTCGACGACGCCCGCGTCCTTGCGCGCGACCGCGTCGAGGTAATCCTTGATCACGTCGGCCGCTGCCGCAGCGGTCTGACTCACGAAACGTCTTCCGCCGGATGGGTGACCGTCGCCCAGCGTTCGGCGATCTTTCCTCCCTCGAACCGCCAAAGGACGAAGCCGTGAAACTGCATCTTCTTGCCGGAGGAGATGTCCGTCCAGCGCCACGTGTTGCGGCAGACGACCTTGTCGCCTTCAGCAATCATGTCTTCGACGGTGATGTGAAGATCGGGCATCGACTTGTACATCGCTAGCATCATCCGTTCGTCGCCTTCTATGCCAGTCGGCTTGCCGTCAGGACCGTCGTGATCGTAGAAGTCCGCCGTCATATTCGTGCGAATGACTGCCGCGTTGCGCTTGTTGACAAACTCCTCGAAATGATCGCGAACGAAGCGTTTCATCTGTTCGGACGTAAATGTGCTCGCCATCGTCTTCTCCACGAGGGGAGCATAGCGGGACCGCCGTAACACGTACAAGAGAGAAAAACTACCGTCACTTGGAGTGAGGCTTATCGAGGGCAACAGCGTCGTGCGAGCCCGATCCGAGCTCCGCAGCTTTTTGCGAGCGGCTCGCGGTCGGGTCGATCCGGTTGAAGCCGGCCTTCCGCGTGTCGCTCGCCGGCGCGCCAAGCCTGGTTTACGCGTCGAGGAGCTCTGCGCGC
>JAMXLG010000221.1 GCA_024281135.1 Vulcanimicrobiia bacterium
GGCGGCGAGGTCGTCAAAACGGCATCGAATCGTTCGCGCTGCAACAGCTCACGTAGCGCGCGAAGCGCGTAAGGCGCCCATCCGACTTCACGATCGGGAAACGTGCAGAGTTGGTACGCGAACGAGATCCCGCGCTGGCGCAACGACTGCCGTGTTTCATTCGCTCGCGGAATTTCGACGCCGAGGCGTTCATGCGTCGACGTGCCATCGAATCCAATGCGCGCTTTGAGGGAGCCGAGGATGTCGACATACTTGGTCGCGACGATCCCGGGTTGTGGATTTCCATCACTTGCAACGCGGGCCGTGAGGATCGTCGCCTCCCAACCGTGGAGCGGCAAATACTTGCGAAGCTGCGCGGGGCGGCGTCCGCCGACCGTCTCGCGCGGAGGATAATGATAGGCCACGATGAGCAAGCGTCGCCGCAGCGTCATGAGCCACGGCCGCGCCGTTCGTCGTTGAGTAATACGTAGAGCAGCGGCGAGAGCGAGAGGTTGTCCACGACGCCGTTTCGGTCGATGAGTTCCAACACTTCGTCGCGTGTAAACCACCGCGTTTCGATCACTTCGTTCCCGTCGAACGGCGTCGGAATTTCGAACACGCCCGTTGCGAGATAGATCTTGAACTGTTGATCGCTGGATCCGTAAGACGCGTAACAATCGAGCAGCGGAACCACGTTGGTTGCGGTGTATCCCGTCTCTTCTTCGAGCTCGCGGATTGCCGCTTCGTGGGCTGCTTCTCCCTGAACGACGGCTCCCGACGGAATAGCCCAAACAAACTCGTCGACGATGAAGCGGTATTGATGCACTAGCAAAATGTCGGTTCCGCGTCGCGCGACGACTCCGACGGCGGGAGCCGGAAAATGAATTGTATAGTATGTTCGCGACGATCCGTCGGTAACGACTACGTCTTGCAGACGTACCGAGAAATACGGGTTCTGCGTCAACGTATCAACCACGTTTGCGCGCCACGGTTTAGACAACGATGCGCCCGCCCGCTTCTGCATCGTCCGCGAGCACCACGATTTTGTAGTGCTTCGGTCTCTGTTGCAACGCTCGCATACTCATTACACTATTCGAACGCGGGCGTATTTTGTGCGTCGCCCTCACCCAATGTTATTGAGGCGAAAGGCCCTTCGTTCATGGCAGTGAGGCCCTTTACAAGCTCGATTGACGTACACCGTCGCGCGTCTTTGACGAGCGATTCATTGACGTTGCGCATGAACGCCGATCGTCCGGCCGAGTATAACGTCTACAACCTCAGCCGGCCGGTGTTTTCGCCCGATGAGCCCGAGCTCGCGAGCGTTGTATGCAAACGCCGCGTACTACTGATCGTCGATCGTCTTGTTTTTGAACAATTTGGCAAGGAAATTACCGAATATCTCGCATCAAACGCGGATCTACGCGCGTCGGTCGCAATCGATGGGAGCGAACACCAAAAAACTCTTGCGGTCGTGGAACGCGTTTGCGCCGCCGCATTCAGTGCAGAAATTGACCGGCGCGGCATTTTTCTCGCCGTCGGAGGCGGCGTCGTCCTCGATGTCGCGGGAACCGCCGCTTCACTCTTTCGCCGAGGCGTTTCGTTCATTCGCGTACCGACTTCGCTCATCGGCATGGTGGACGTCAGCGTCGGCATCAAACAGGGTGTGAACTTTGCCGGCCGTAAGAACGCGCTGGGCTCATTTTATCCGCCGCTAGCGTCATTCTGCCATCGCTCGTTCTTGCAGACGCTGCCGAAACGTCATCTCGCTGCCGGGCTCGCCGAAATCATCAAGATGGGCCTGATCGCCGACGCTCAGCTTTTCGATGCGGTCGAGCAGACGGGCGCGTTGCTCATGGCCTCCCACTTTCAAGAGCCCGCTGAAGCCGCCGACGACGTCATCGCGCGCGCGCAAATTGCGATGATGGACGAACTCGAACCGAACCTCTATGAACAGGAAATGCGTCGCCTTGCAGACTTCGGACACACGTTCAGCCCGACGCTCGAAACGCGAAGCGCTCACCGCCTCTCGCACGGTGAAGCCGTTGCGATCGACATGTTGCTCTCGACGGCGATCGCGGTGGGGCGTTCGATCTGCGCGCCGGCGGTCTTCGATCGCGCATTAGCAATCTATCGAGCGATCGGCCTTCCCGTCACCGATGCGTTGTGCACGCCCGAGACTCTCGCGCATGCGATGAACGAAACGCGCCGGACGCGCGCGGGCGACTTGAATCTCGTCGTTCCGTCATCGATTGGGAGCGGGGTGTTCTTGCAGCACGTAGGTGAGGACGAGCTGCTTGCGGCAATCGACCTGGTGTGCACAGCCTAGTCTTCGACCTCGGCGGAACGTTTATTCGCAGCGCCGTCGCGCTCGATGACGGCAGGCTCTACGACGTAGCCCGGGAGCGGATACCGAACGTGTTTTCCGGCGAAGGCGCCGCAAGCGTGTACCGCCGGATCGTCGATATGGTGTCCGAGCGCGTCGAAGGCTGCTCGAGGGCGAACATCCCTCTCGATGGCATCGTGATATCGTTTCCCGGGCCGATTCGCAACCGCCGCCTCGCGCTCGCGGCGCCGACAATTTCCGGATCTTACTCGCCCCCCGATATCGCGTCGACGATTTCTGAACGGACGAACCTTCCAGTTCACCTCGTCAACGACGTGTCCGCCGCCGCCTGGCATATAGGCGAGCGAATCGACGTCGATCGCTTTCTCGTGCTCACAATCAGCAGCGGAATCGGCAGCAAGCTCTACGATCGGACGTCTGTCGCACGCGTGATCGACGAGGCGCCGTATGCCGGCGAAATCGGACACGTTACCGTTGATTACAGCCCGGATGCCGTTCTATGTGATTGCGGTGAACGCGG
The DNA here is from genome assembly GCA_024281135.1 of Vulcanimicrobiia bacterium. Next base: position 2,844 of record JAMXLG010000221.1, read on the forward strand.
GCATCTCGGGGCCATCGCATCGGGGCGCGGTGCCGAACGTCTCGCGCGAGCACGCGCTGAAGGTGATCGCGAGACGTTCGCGCTTTCGGCGTGCGCGACTCGCTATGGCGCAACATCTGAGCTGCTTACGAACGAACGGCATCTCGTGCCCGCGGTGTGCGATCGCGATCCGTGGGCTTGCACCGTAATTCGCGAGGCGATGCGGCCGCTCGCAATTGTGTTGAATGCCGTCGTGCACGCGTGCGCACTCGAACGGATCGTCGTCATCGGCGGGTTTGCCGGCGCGCTCGGCGATTGGTATGTCGATGAGCTGCAAGCGTTGATGGAAACGGCGAGCGCGCCCGCCTTCGGCCTGCCGCACGATCTCGTCCAAGCATGGGAGACGGAGCAAGACGTCTGCCTGTATGGCGCGGCAGCATTTGCGCGAACGGTTCCTGCTTTCGCATGATGAAGGTAACCATCGTAGGTGGAAGCGCACCCAGCACCGTTCACCTCGCTTCCGAACTGCACGACACCGAAGTTGCGATAGTTGGGCGCAGCGCTTCGCACGTTGATGCGGTAGCCCGCGCATTCAGCATGCTTGCAAATGCCGGCGTTCACGCGCGCGGCTATTGCGGCGACCACGGTCTCCTCGAAGCGCTACCCGGATCGGACATCGTCATCTTGCAAGCTCGCTACGGTGGACTTGCCGCGCGCGAGTACGATGAGCGGTTTCCGCTCGCGTTCGGCATTCCGGGCGACGAAGGGCTCGGACCGGGCGGACTCGCAAGCGCGTGGCGTTCATGGCCGGAACTCGCGAGGGCGCTTGAAGCGATCTCGCAACTCGCGCCGTCAACCTTTATCGTGCTAATGACAGCGCCGCTCGGCATTCTCACGATTTGTGCTAGCACGCGGTTTCCGCAACTGCGGATCGCCGGTCTTTGCGAATTGCCCTTTGTCACCCTCGCCGATTGCTGCCATGCCGCGAATGTTGCGCTAGCGGGCGTGCGTTTTTCCTACGCGGGCGTCAATCATCTCGGCTGGTTCGACGACGTACGGACGGATGAAGGCATGCAGCTCGCGCCGATTGCCCTCAAATACGTGCGTTTGCACGAGCACCCTGAGGAGGTGGTCGAGGAACAACGCGCGGGCGCACCACGAGCGCAAGCCGTGGGGGAATTCGCTCAGCGAGCTTATCGGTGTTTCCACAATGGCGGCGCGGACGCAATTCGACGGGTGCTCGCGGAGCGTTCAGCGCCGTGGTATCGCTACAGCGTAGCGCCGCTGATCGAAGCCATGCGAAGCGATAGTGCTCGTGAAGCACTTGTCTTTCTGACGACGACGAATGACGGATATCTCGCAGAGCTTGACGATAAGTCCGTCATCGAACGTCCTTTCATCGTGTGCGACGGCACCTTCACTCCCGTGTCGAGATTAACGGAAGCCCCGTTGGCGCTTGTCGATCACATGCGCCGCTTCACGGATTTCGAGCGCATCGCTGCACGTGCCGTCATGGACCGATCCGTCGCCGGCATCGCGGATGCGTTACGCGCGCATCCGTGGGTTCGCGACGATATCGATATCGACGCGCTCGTTCAAGCCGTAACTGCAAGCGTCCGCGAAAGACCAGCTGCTAAATCGTATCGTGGCGTCCATTCGAGCAGCTCACGCGCGGCTGATACGTCGGCGACAAGGCGATAGATTTCACTTGCGCGCGTCGCACCGCTGCGCTGGAGAATCTCACGTGACGACTCGTTCAACAACTTGTCGATCGTGCGCGCGAGCTCGAGGACGCTCGTGCCGACACCGGTTCCGACGTTGATTGCTCGGATGCCAACCGCATCGACTTCGCATGCGCGAACGATTGCAAGCGCTGCATCATCGACGAAGCAGTAATCGCGCACCGGCGCGAGATCGTTCAACACGATCGGTCCACTGCCACGCGCTTGTTCGACAATCGCGTGGATCACGCCGGTCGCGCTCGCGTTAGGTCCGTAAATCGAGAATGGCCGCAAAATCCAACCGCGTAGCCCGTAACTTACGGCGCTCGCGCGCAGAAGAAACTCTGCACCCGCTTTGGCGGCGCCGTACGGTGAACGCGGCGCGAGCGGTGCATCTTCGGTAACGTTGCCGTCTCCGGCGTCGCCATAGACTTCCGCGGATGAAATGTATACGATGCGCCCCACGCCGTGGCGCCGCATTCCTTCGATCACCGCCGCCGTACCGACGACGTGCGTACGCGCGAACTCCACCGGTTGCGCGAGCGATTGCGCCACTGACGGCGGACCCGCGAGATGCACTACGACATCGGCGCCGGCAAAAAACTCGCCGTGTTCGGCTGCATCCGCAATATCGAAAGTCTCCGGCGTATCTTGCGTGCGCACGTCGAAGCCATGCTCGCGCAGCGTCTGAACCGTTGGACGGCCGACGAATCCGCCGGCACCCGTCACGGCAGCGATCACGCTACCAACTCACGACCGTATTTGCACCGCAGATCACCACGCCGACGCGTTCTCCGCTTGACGGTCGATACTTTCCGGAGAGCAGTGCGGCATACGCAGCGGCACCTCCGGGCTCGCTCACAACGCGCGCTTTCTCCCATAACGCTTCGCGCGATGCCAGAATGTCCTCGTCGCTCACCAATACGACGCCGTCAACGTAGCGTTCGGCGATTTGATAGTTCAATACGCCGACGCGGCGCGGTGCCAGCGAATCGCTCGCGACGCTTCCGCTCGGTGCATCGACCGGGTGCCCTGCGGCAAGCGCATCGTGCAGCGTTGGTGCGCCTTCGGGTTCGACCGCGACGATTTTGATTCGCCCCTCATACCATGACGCGATACCGCCGATGAGTCCGCCTCCGCCAACGGCCACGAGCAATGTATCGAGCGGCGCTTGCTCCTCGAGTTCGAGTCCCACCGTGCCTTGACCGAGCAGCGTTTCAACCGAGTCAAATGCCTCGACCGCGAGCGCGCCGGTCGATTCCTGAAATTCGAGGCTCGCTTCGTAGGCATCTTGATAGCGGTCACCTCCGATGACGAGCTTCGCGCCGTACGATTCGATGCGCGAAATTTTTACCGGTGACGTCACGGTCGGAACGAAGATCGTGCACGGTAAGCTTAAGCGCATCGTCGCGTACGCGACGGCGGCTCCGTGATTCCCGCCCGAGGCGGCAACGACTCCGGCAGCCGAAACTGAGCGAGTCAAGAGATTCGTGAACGCTCCTCGGACCTTGAACGATCCCGAGTGTTGCAAGTACTCGAGTTTTAGCGCAACGCCGTCGAGGTCGAGTACCGGCGTGCGGCGGATATACGGGCGAATGCGCGGTTCGATCGACGCAATCGCTGCACGATCGAGCGATGACGCGTTCAGGTGCATCATGTTTACGCGACCTCACCTGCGAGCTGCGCGAGTACGCCCGTGATCGCGCCATATGCAGCATCGAGTTCTGACAGCGGAAGATGAGCGAAGCCGATCCGAAATACGCGATCGGATTCACCGAACCAACTGCCGCGGGAAACGAGCACGCCGGCCTTCCCGAGCGCATCGTAAAAGCGCGCAACGGCCTCGTCGTCGAATACTCCCGGTTTCAAGCGCACGCAGCAGATAGCACCCGCATCGGGCCGAACCCATTCGATTGCAAAAGCGTTGGCTCTAACCCAAGCATCCGTCCGTTCGACACACACTGCAAGGAACGCGCGCCGCTCCTTCACGATGCGCTCGCGCGCATTCAGGATACGAAGCGCAAGAAACTCATCGACCGGCGAGTTCGAAATCACCGTGTTGAATTTGCCGAGGAGTAACTGTTCGCGCACAACCGGATCGCGCGCGATTGCCCATCCCAAACGGACGCCGGGTGCACCGTGACATTTTGAGAGCGATGCCGCCGTTATGACGCGGTCTCCAAGCAATTGCGCACTCGTCGCCACGGGGTCGTCTGCAAACGCGGCTTCGCGATACGTCTCGTCGACGAGCAGATACGCTTCGGGCGATCGCTCGCGCATGACGTCAAGGACTTGCTGCAGCGCGGACTGCGAAATCGCGACACCCGACGGATTTTGCGGTGAGGCCAGCGAGACGAGCTTCGTCTTTGCGGTAAGAGCGCCGGCGAGTTGTTGCACATCGAGCGCATATCCTTGCTCGAACGACAAACGCACTTCTCGCACCTTTGCTCCTACGGCTTCAAGCGCCGCTCGTGACGGCGGAAACACAGGCGTTGCGAGCACGACATCGTCGCCTGCATCGCAAAGCGTAAACGCCGTGAGAAAAATCGCGTGCACGCTGCCGATGGTAAGGACAACGTCTTCCGTTCGCGCATCGTTCATTTCAGCGACAACCGTGCGCAATGCAAGTTCGCCTTGCGCCGATCCGTAACCGAGAATGACGGCTTGCAACGCTGCGAGCGCCGATTCGTCGAGTATCTCTTCGACGCGCAGATTCGGACCGTAGCTTCCGCCGAGATCGAATCGCGGCCGTTCGCCGACCAGCGTGATAATGTCGTTCGGGATAAATCGGGTCATCGCTCAGCACTTCCCCCTATTGACATTTAATTCGATAATTAGCAAAATTGCAATATGCCTTTACCGGATGCGCTGCGCGCGCTCTCTAATGAAAAGCGGCTGGCCATTCTGGAATGGTTGAAGGACCCGAAGGCACACTTCCCGCCCCAAGTCGACGGCGATTTGGTCAAAGACGGCGTGTGCGGCGTGTTCATCGCTGAAAAACTCGGCATCAGCCAACCGACCGCAAGCGAGCATTTGCGCGTCCTCGCGCAGGCCGGGTTGATTCGCGGCAAACGTATCAAGCAGTGGACGTTCTACAAGCGCGACGAGGCACATATCGCCGAAGTAAAGCGCGCACTCAAGGAGATATAACATCGTGAAGTCGGTAGGCAAGTTCGCGCCGGTTGTGCGCACGGGCAATTTGATCTTCGTCAGCGGTCACGTTTCCGGCGTCGGCGACGACCCGGTCTGCGGCAAAGCCGGCAGCGATCTAAGCATTGAGCGCGCATATGAGGGAGCGCGACGCGTCGGTGACCTTTTGCTGCAAACACTCGAGCGCGAACTCGGCTCGCTCGATCGTGTCGCGAGAATCGTGAAGGTGCTCGGCTTTGTGAACGCGGCACCAGACTTTACCGAAATGCCGGCGGTGGTCAACGGCCTCTCGGACCGTTTAGTCGAAGTGCTCGGCGAACGCGGCGAACATGCGCGAAGCGCGATCGGTGTTGCATCGCTGCCGCTCGGATCGACGGTTGAAGCGGAACTCATCGCAGAAGTGCGCGAGGTTTAATCGTGAAGTACGACTACCACGTCGTCGACGTGTTCACCGGGATTCCGCTCGAAGGAAATGCACTCGCCGTTTTTCCCGACGCGACCGGCCTCGATGCCGCGACGATGCAACGCATCGCAAGGGAGCTCAATCTCTCGGAGACGTCGTTCATCTTCCCGAACGAGCCGGGCGACGGTTCGACGCGCGTGCGCATCTTCACGCCGGCGTACGAAATGGAATTCGCGGGACATCCGACGATCGGGACCGCGCACGTCATACGAACGCTCGGCATCGTTCCGCGCGACGCGCAGCGCTTTTCGCTCGCAGAAAACATCGGCATTGTCGACGTGCGCGTCGACGAGGGAGAACATCCGCTCATTTGGTTGACGACGCCGCCGATCCACGATTTTGGTGCATTCGATCGCGCGAAGTGCGCCGCCGCGGTTTCGCTCGACGAGAGCGATCTTGTGCCCGGTATTCCGTGCGAGTTACTCTCCGCCGGAAACCCGAACATCTACGTTCCGCTGCGTGACAAAGGCGCCGTCGACCGCGCGACGATCGACAGCGCCGCGTTCTACAATCTCATACGCGGACGCAATGATCGTGCGTGCGTTTTCGTATTTACGCCGACCCCCGAAGGGGCATATTCGCGCATGTTCGGACCGGAACACAACATCGTCGAAGATCCGGCAACCGGAAGCGCTACCGGCCCGCTCGCAGCGTTCATGATGAGGCACAAACTCGCGCCGAACGCCGACGGCACGAGATTCGTCAGCGAGCAAGGCACCAAGATGGGACGCCGCAGTTTCTTGCATGTTCTCATCCACGGTGAAAACGGGAGCCGCGGAATCGAAATCGGCGGCCATGTGACGCCGGTTGCAAACGCAACCATGACGCTGGAGGCTGTCCCCGCTTAATCCGGAACGATCTTGCGGCCATGACGCAAAGTGACCCTTATAGCATCACGGAACGCCGCACGGAAATCGTTTTTCCGCAAGACAGCAATGCGTTCGGAAATCTCTTCGGCGGCAAGGCCGTGTCCATGATGGACGTTGTCGGCGGCATCGCGGCAACGCGCGCCTGCCGCAAGCCGGTCGTTACCGTTTCGATTGACCGCATCGACTTCAAGGAGCCCATCCGCACCGGTGAGTTCGTCGACACAATCGCTCGCGTGGTGAAGCTCGGCCGGACCTCGATCACGGTCGAGGTCGAGCTGTGGGGAGAGCATCCGACCACCGGCGTGCGGCGTCTGGCGACCGTCGGCAAGTTCATCTATGTAGCCGTGACCCCCGAGGGAAGGCCGACCCCGGTCCGCACCGAGGTCGAAAAAGCCTAGAGAAGGGTTGCGAGGGGGGTGGGGTCTTTGGTACACTCACCCGGTCGCCGAGGCGGAGCCAATGGAGTTTTAAGCCCTGCATTCGAGCGAGACCATCCTGCTTAAGGAGCAATTCGTGCCTCTCACTAAGGAACAAAAGGCGGAAATCGCCGCTAAGTACGGCCGTGGAACCAACGACACCGGATCGGCCGAAGTCCAGATCGCGATCCTCACCGCGTCGATCAATCAGCTCACTGAGCACCTCAAGGTCCACAAGAAAGACCACCACAGCCGCCGGGGCCTCTTGCTCCAAGTCGGCCAGCGTCGCCGCTTGCTCAACTACCTGCAAGCGAAAGACCTCGAGCGCTATCGCACGCTGATCTCAGATCTCGGTCTGCGCCGCTAAACCCGTGTCATCCTGAGCTTGTCGAAGGATCGTTACGAACAACAAGCCCGCCGGAATGTTTCGGCGGGCTTTTGATTTCAGGCGATCCCTCGACAAGCTCGGGATGACACGGTGAACTAGAGCAACACTGCCCGCGCGTGACTGCCGTGCGGGCGGCGTCGCATTACGGAGAATTCCATCGTTGCTTGCGCGACGATGTAGAGACCGCGGCCGGATTCGCTCATGAGATCGAGCGGGAGCATCGGAGCGCGTTCGAAGCCCGGGCCGTTGTCGATGACGTGAAGCACCGGACGCCGATTGCTGAAGTCCAAAATGACTTCGGTCTCGCCGGGCGCGTGACGGGCGGCATTCCCCAACAATTCTCCGAGCACGAGTTCCGCATACTCGGTGCGTTCCATGTCCGCCCCGCGTGCACGCAGTTCCTCACGGAATTCCTTACGCAGACGGTGCACGCGCTTCGAATCGAGATGCGGAAATTTCCAACGTCGTACATCGGCTGCGCGCAATTCGTCGATCAACATCTTCACGGTCATCACGGCGACGTCGTCTCGCGCACCTTGGGGTAGCAGCTGCGCTTGCAGGAATTCCGCGGGATGCGCCGCTCGATGAAACGCTTCGTCCGCAATTGCATTTCGCAGCGCGGTGATTCCGGCGTCGGGATCGCGCGTCGATTCGATCAAGCCATCGGTGTAGAAGACGATGATGTCGCCGGCGCGCACCTGCACCTCGCCCGCGTCGAGGTAATGACGCTCGCGAAGCCCGAGCGGGAGATCGCTAAACGTCAACTCTTCCATCGTACCGCCGGCGCGACGGATGAACGGCGGCGGATGACCGGCACCCGCATACATCATGAGACCGGTTACGGGACTTAGCACTGCGACGAACGCGGTGACGAAACGTTCGGGATCTTCGATGCGCAACGCGCGATCGGCAGCGTTGAGCATGAGCACCGGATCGGCATGCACCTGGGCAGTTCCGCGAATCACTTGACGCATATTGCTCATCGTGACTGCTGCATCGAGCCCGCTTCCCGCAACGTCACCGATCGAGAAAACGAGACGGCCGTCGGGTAAGCGGAAGGCATCGTACCAGTCGCCGCCGATCTGCGCTTCGCTGCTGCCGGGAACGTAGACCGCGTCGGTTTCGAGCCACGGTACAGCCGGCACCGACTTCGGCAGCGATGCGGCTTGAAGCGCTTGCGACACGCGATGTTCGCGCTCGTAAAGCTCGGCATTCTTGATCGCGAGTGCCGTTCGATGCGCAACTTCGGTTAAAAAAGCTGATTCGCTTTCATCGAATGTTCCTTGTTCGGAGCTTCGTGCGAGCAACATGGTGCCGATCGTTTCGCCGCGTACGACCAGTGGAACGCGCAGGCGTTGCGCCTCGCCGCCGACTGCGGGCGCGCTCGCTTCGGCGAAGCGCGTGCCGTCGTTGAGTTCGATCGAACACCATGCCGCAAGCGACGGCACCGCCGACTGCGCGATACGTTCGATCATCACATCGACCGACCACGTCTCATTGATGATACTGCCGAGAGACGCAAGATAGGATTGCTGCAACTCAGCGCGTTTTTGATCGTCGATGTCCGTCGCGGTACCGAACCATCGGACGATGTGTCCGTTTTGATCGCGAAGCGGAAGCGCCCGCGCGAGAAACCAGTGAATCGCTCCATCGTGGCGCCGTATGCGCATCTCGCGTACGAACGGTTCGCCCGTCGTAAACGAGCGCTGCCAGTCGTCGTGAATCTGCTCGCGATCTTCTTCCGGCCATGCATCCGAGTTGAACGTGCGCATGCCGGTGTACTCGTGCCACGCAGCATTGACGTAATCTTGAACCCCGTCTTCACGCACCGACCATGCGATGTTGGGCATTGCTTCCGCCAACATCCGGTAGTGCGATTCACTCGCGGCAAGAATCGCATTGCTGCGCATTTCGTCGTCGATATCGGTCGACGTGCCGAACCAGCGGGTGATCTGTCCCGAAGCATCGCGCAACGCAGAACCGCGCGCGAGAAACCACCGATACGAGCCATCGTGCCGGCGGAGACGAAACCGGTGTTCGTACGGTTCGCCGGTTTGGAACGAATGGGTCCAGCGTTCGATGGTTTCGTCGATATCGGCGGGGTGGACGAAGTCCGTCCAGGCCTCGCCGATGGTCTCTTCCGCTTGCCGGCCGACGTACTGCGCCATCGCGCTGTTGACGTAATCCTGAACGCCGTCTGCGCGAATCGACCAGACGATATCGGGAACCGCTTCGGCGATCACGCGCAATTGGCGTTCGCGTTCGATCTGCGCAACGTGACGATCTTGAATGTCGACCGCCGTTCCGATGCGCGAGAACGGTACCTCATCGCTAAAGCGCAGACGCACCCATCGCAACAAATGCCAGCGATACATTTCGTCGCTACGGCGTTTTATACGGAATTCAACCTCGGTCGCACCGCTGCGTAATCCGTGCATGAGCCGTCCGAGATCGTCGGGGTGCACGAGCGCGTTGCGCTCTTCGATCAGCGAGCCTACGCCGAGACCGGTATATTCAAACCAGGCGTGATTGACGAAGGTGAGGCGATCTTCGCGGTCGGCCGTCCACACGAGCATAGGCAGCGCATCGGCGAGAACCTTGAACCGGTCGTTCGCGCGTTCCATCGCGTCTTGCTCGTCCACGATGGCCATCCATTTGCGTATTTCGCCGCTCGAATCGCGCATCGGGATCATCGCGCCCGCAAAGAGACGATATCGATCGTCGATAGTTCGCAGCCGATAGCTCACGACGTACGGTAATCCGCGCGGCGCATTCTCTCCGAAGCGGTGCTCGACCATCGTGAGTTCTGCCGGATGTAATGCGAGTTGCCAGCCGAGTCCGACGGATTGCTCCAGCGTTAGACCGGTAAATGATGTCCACGCCGGGTTGAAATACTCGCACGAAAGCCCTTCACCGACGATAATCACGATCTGACGCAAACCGTCCGCAAATGCAGCGATCGCGCCGAGATCAAGTTCCGTTTGGAACTCGGGAATCATATGGATTTGCGCTCCACGCGCAAATCCAGAGGGGCCACCGTCACGGCGACCCCTTCAAAAACGACCCCTTGTTTCCCCTCTACCCGCGCTTGCGTCGGTAGGCTCGGCGAGCTGCATCTTTGATGGCGGCCGTTCCCATCCCGTAGTGTTCGATCAACTCACTCGGGTCGCCCGATTGACCGAATTGATCGCGTACGCCGATGAATTCGATCGGAACGGGATAGTGCTCGGCGAGAATCTCGGCCACGCGCGATCCCATGCCACCATGAACTTGATGTTCCTCGACGGTGACCACGGTTCCACAGCTTTGCGCAGCATTTACAATTGCCGCTTCGTCCATCGGCTTTACGGTGTGGTTGTTGACGACGCGGCACTCGATGCCGTCTTCGCGCGCAAGTTCGTCTGCGGCGATGAGGGCGTTGTAAACGAGAATTCCACACGCCACGATGGCGACGTCGTTTCCTTCACGGAATGTCTGCGCTTTGCCGATTTCGAACGGCGTGTCTTCCGTCGTCACGATCGCCGACTTCTCGCGTGCGAAGCGCAAGTAGCTCGGACCGAACGTTTCCGACAGCGCAAGCGTCGCTTTCTTCGTTTGTACCGAGTCGCAGGGCACGACGACGAACATGTGCGGAATAACGCGCATGATTGCGATGTCCTCGATCGCTTGGTGCGTCGCACCGTCGGGACCGACGGAAACGCCGGCGTGCGCGCCGGCGATCTTCACGTTCGTTTCGTTGAGCGCCATGATCGTGCGCACTTGCTCCCACGAACGTCCCGGATTGAACATTGCGTACGACGCAATCCACGGAACCTTGCCCATCGCGGCAAGTCCGCCCGCCATCGCAACGAGCATCTGCTCCGCGACGCCGATCTCGAGATATTGCGTGGGATGAGCCTTTTTGAAGCCTTCCATGCGTGTCGATTCCGCAAGGTCGGCGCAGATGGCGAGCACGTTTTTATTGCGTGTGCCCGCCTCGATCAGGCCTTCGCCGAAGCCGTTACGCGTCGGCACTTGCTTCAATTCGGCGCTGTTGCGGTAATCGACCAGATTCATCGCGCGGGCCGCCGCGTCCATCACATCGGTGCTAGGCATTGGCGAGGATCCTTTCCCGTTGCGACTGCAGTTCCGCAAGTGCCTCATCGGCTTGCGCCTTATTCGGCGGCTTACCGTGCCACGTGTAGTCGCCTTCCATATAACTCACGCCCTTGCCGGGGATCGTGTGCGCGATGATCACCTGCGGCTTACCCTTGACTTGCCTCGCCTTCTCGACGGTCGCGATGAGTTCTCCCATATCGTTCCCGTCGCATTGGAGCACTTCCCAATTAAAGGCGCGATATTTGTCCGCGAGCGGCTCGAGCGGCATGACTTCTTCCGTGCTGCCGTCGATTTGAATGAAGTTGCGATCGATGATGTTCGTCAAGTTGTCGAGAGCGAACTTGCCCGCAGTCATGACCGCTTCCCAATGCAATCCGCACTGATGTTCTGCGTCGGACGTAACGACGTACACGCGCCAATCTTTGTTGTCGAGCTTTGCCCCGAGCGCCATGCCCGTGCCTTGCGCAAGCCCTTCGCCGAGCGGTCCGGACGTGGTTTCGACCGCTGGCAGCTTCACCCGTTCCGGGTGCCCTTGCAAACGCGAACCGAACTTGCGCAGCGTCAGGAGTTCTTCCACCGGGAAATAGCCGAAGTTCGCCATCGCAGAGTAGCGGACGGGCGCGATGTGGCCGCACGAAAGCAGCAAGCGATCGCGATCCTCCCAGTCGGGGCGCTTCGGATCGTGGCGCATGATTGCGCCGTAGAGGGCCGTGAAGACGTCGGCCATATCGAGCGAGCCGGCTGAGTGCCCAGAGCCCGCAGACAAAAGCGAGCGAATGATGCCCTGGCGGACATCGTTCGCCTTCAATTTGAGCTCCTTAAGGCGCTCGGCGGTTACGGATTCCATACGGCCCCTGTTATACCAGGGTTTACTGTTCCGAACCTAGCGGATGAGTAGAAACGAGCTTCCTTGTGCGGCGCGTCGCCTGTTTCTTCGTTTCCGCCTTATGACACGACAGACACAGCGTCTCGAGATTCGTCAAATGGTGCAAACAACTCAAGCGCACATGCGCGCCACGCGCCTGTTCGATGTGATTGACTTCGACACGGTGCGTCTTGCGTAGCGCTGAATAGTTTGGCGTCCCACGTTTCGGAGCGCGCTCGCCGCAGCGTTTGCAGCGATATTTGTCGCGGCGCTTCGCAGCGCGCCGCGCGAGAGTCCACCAGTGGTTGTTCCAGAACGCGTCAGCGCATTTGTCGCTGCACCACGTTCTCCGGCGTTTCGGTAAATCGGATCCGCACCAATTGCAGCCATCGCCCGTGCGGCGCACGAGCGTGCAGGTTTCCATCAACTCACGAGAGCGATACGCGGGCTGCTTTCTATCCACTGTTCGAAATCGATCGCAGTCATCGGCTGGGCAACCGCGAATCCCTGCATGTATTTGACGCCGGCGTTGCGGATCGCTGCACGGTCGTCGGCAGTCGCCACGCGCGTCGCAATTACGTCCCAACCGTAGACGTTCGAAATCGCGACGATCGCTTCCATGCCGCGGCCGTTCGCGCCGCCGGAGGGCAACAACGATTTCGACGGTTTCACAAAGCGCACCGCGAGCGTCTCGAGCATCGCTAAATCGAGCGGCGTATCACCGACCCCGTCGAGACCGACGTGTAATCCGCAGCGTTCGGCAGCTTCGGTGAACGCACGATGCTCGTCAAGTCCTCCCGCGAACCGCTTCCAATCCAGTTCCACCGCGAGCATCGACGAATCCGCGCCGATCACGTCGATTGAGCGCAATACGCCTTTGAGAATCTCATCCGTCGCGACGCCGATATTGACGTGAATGCGCTTCACGCCTTGCTGGCGCCATTCGCTTGCATACGCGAGCGCGCGGCGCGTCACCCACGCATCGAGATGTTCTAGCGCCTGGCGTGCTCGCGCAGCTTCCACGGTCGTAAACGCGGACTGCACGCCACTACGCGGATGAAGCGAACGAAGGAGCGCTTCCGCGGCGACGACCTGGCCGGATTGCACGTCAAAAATCGGCTGGAAGCAGAGCAGAAATTCGCGATCGTAGGCTTCTTCGATATCGATGCTGAGAGTCGGAACGTCGCTCGGCGTCGCTCCCGGCACATACACGCAATAGGCTTGGCGCTGCCGTTTCGCCTGATACATTGCAAGATCGGCGTGGTGCAGCCACTCGTCTTCGTCGGAAGCATGTTCGGGAAAGAACGCGATGCCGATGCTCACCGACACACTGCCGTCACCGTGGTCGATGTGTAGCTCACGCACGCCTTCGGCGAGTCGCGCAGCGGCAGACGTCGCCTCGTCGTACGTGCGCACCATCGGTAAGACCACGGCGAATTCATCGCCGCCGATGCGTCCGACAAACTCGTTGGAGCGCAGCGCTTCGCGCATTTTGTTTGCGATCGATTTAAGCGCCGCGTCGCCGTGCGCGTGACCGTACCGGTCGTTGACGCCTTTGAAACTATTCAAATCGACGAATAACAACGCGGACCGAGTGCCGTTGCGTTTTGAGGCGAAGACGGTTTCCGTCAAGCGGCTCATCGTCGACCATCGATCGGGAAGTCCGGTGAGCTGATCGACGAGCGCGCGTCCATCGGCGTGCGCAGAACGGAAACGCAGCAAATTCGTGAGCACGTCGAGGATGACTTCCGACTGCGCTTCAAAGGCATCGCGCTGCATTCGTCCCGTGCGCTCACCCAGCAGCAGCACCCACCGCCGCTCGTCGGCGGTGAAGATCGAGCAAAGCGCGTCTTTTACACCGGCAGCGCTCCGAAGCGCCGCCGATCCTCGTTCGCCTAAGCTTCTCGGGTGCTCGTTATCCCAATCGATTGCTTCGTCTAGTAGCGTCGGATCGGTGGCACACATAAAACGCAGCCCGTTGGGCTGCATCTCGAGAATTGCTGCGACGTCGGCGCCCGTTACGCGGGCAGCCTCTAATAAAGCCTCGGCAATAACCTGAGGCAGTTCGGTTTGAAGCCGGGAGAGGAACGCCCGCATCGCTGCGATACGCGCAAACGCGAGGGCGCGATCTTCCGGTGGTACAACGCTACGAGCGTCGCCCAGTATAGACTGAACGAGTCCGAAGATATCGTCAAACACCGCAGGCGTTTGCTTCGCCGCTCATGTCGAATTTCATGTGTACGTGGTCATAAAATCCCATGCGGCGACCGGCCGGCCGAAGTGATACCCCTGAAGTTCGCGGCACCCGATGCCCCGGAGGAACTCCGCCTGGCCGTGGGTCTCAACGCCTTCGCCAATAACATTCATTTCCAGCGAATCCGCAAGGGCGGCGACCGATCTGCAGATGGCGCGGCTGTAATTGTCGCTCTCCGCGTCCTTCACGAACGCGCGATCGATCTTCAGACAGCTCACCGGATAGGACTTGAGATATGAGAGTGTGTTATAGCCCGTGCCGAAATCGTCGATTGCAATCGATACGCCCGAATCGCGCAAACGTTCGAGCGTTGCGACGGCGCTTGGAATATCCTCGATCAGCAGTTGCTCGGTAACTTCCAATTGCAACGCGTCCGGTTCCCACCCCGTCTCGTTGAGCGCGTCGGCAACGTGCACAACGAGTTTGTTCGATTGAACGTGGCGTGGCGAAACGTTGACGTTCAATCGAATCTTTGACTTCATCTCTTTCCTGATCGCGCGCGCGTCGCGACATGCGCGATCGATCGCCCACCGCCCGATCTCGACCACCGCATCGCTCTCTTCCGCGATGTTGAGAAAAACGTCGGGCGTTAGCAGTCCCAAATCGGGATGCTGCCATCGCAGCAGCGCTTCCGCTGCGATGATTTTTCCGCTCGACGCATCGATCAGCGGCTGATAGTACATCGCGAATTCCGAGCGGCGCACGGCGTTGCCGAGATCGCGCTCGAGACGGCTGCGCACGCTCATCTTGCGATCGAGCGCCGGATCGTAGGACATCGTACCGCCGCGCATCGTTGCTTTTGCGGTATATAACGCGATGCCGGCATTTTGCAACAATGTTTCGCCTGTACCATGTTCGGGATGCCGCGCTACGCCCATCGTTGCGCGCACGACGATTTCCGTGTGGCCCGCGTTAAACGGCGCATCGAGCGCGTCGCGCAGTTGTTCCACGCCGCGATCGACGACTTGGCTATCCGCCGGCTCGATCAAGAAACACGCGAACTCATCGGAGCCCAGACGCGCAACGTAATGTCCGTCCTCTTCGAGAAACCGTACGCGCTCGGCAATCGCGCGCAGCAATTGGTCACCGACCGCATGTCCTGCAAGTTCGTTGACCTGCGCGAAGCGATCGATATCGAAGACGACCAGCGCACCGTTACGCGACTGATCCGCATAGGCGTTGAGTGCTTCAATCAACTGGTGACGATTGAGCAATCCGGTGAGCGGGTCGTGCGTCGAGAGAAATTGCACCGCATTTTGCGCATGCACGAATTCGGTGACGTCGAAGACGCTACCAACGCTACGCGCGGGCGTTCCGTTCGAACTCGGAAAATACGAACCGAACGTGCGGATATGACGCACTTCGCCGCTCGGCCGCAGGATGCGGCATTGCATCGAACTTCGCCCGAACACGTCGAACGACGCGCGGTCCTCCGGATGCACGAGATCGAGCAACTCCGAGCTGCGCAGCTCCCGCGTACCCTCGGGAAGCCCCCAAATTTGCGCGAACGGCGGCGAGACCGTCACTTTGTTCGTCGCGAGGTCGACGACATAGTACGCGAACGTCGACGCGCTTTGCGCGTGCCGCAACGCTTCGCGCAGTTCGTCGATTTCGCGGGCAAGCCGCGCGTGGTCGGTCGTATCGATGCCGACGGCGATCGCGCCGACGATTTCGCCGTCGGGTGCGGTCAGCGGCACAGCTTGTCCATCGACACGGACATTCCCAAGATCGGCGGAGAAATTCATATTCCGGCCGCGCACGGCTGCGCGAAGCGCGCGAACCAACCGCCCCGCCTTCGGCCACGCCGAATCGAGCGGTTGTAACGAGGAGCGAAGCGCGTTAAATTCTTCGCTCAAAGCGCGTGGACCTAAAGCGGTCCCGAGGCGTAACGCGCGATCCGTTACCAGCACGACGGCCGGCATCGGTTGTCGCTCTGGCGGCATCGCCGGAGCTCTCCCTTCGCCACAGCAAGCGGCAGGATGACAGTGGACCCGTAACTGCCTCCCTTTGCTTGTCCGGTTTATCAGTAACCTAGGGCGGCTCCTGCGGGATGGCGCCGGTCTGTTCCGCCGTAGCGGATGCCGGTAGCGGGATCGACGGCGATGGCCTGCGCCGAGCCCCAGAACGGAACTTCCGAAAACGCGTAGCCGTCAGCGTGCAACGCGCCCACGGTTGCAGCGGTAAACGCATTGGGTTCGTACTGAATTTGATCGGGCAGCCATTGCATGTGAAAGCGCGGCGCATCGACGGCTTGCTGCACGTTCATCCCGAAATCGAAGACGTTCAGAATCGTTTCGAGCGCGATCGTAATGATGCGCGAGCCGCCCGGACTTCCTGTTACCATCGCAAGTTTTCCGTCGCGCAGTACGATCGTTGGCGTCATCGACGAGAGCGGACGTTTTTCGGGCGCGATATCGTTGCGTTCACCTTGCACGAGACCAAACATGTTCGGCACGCCGGGCTTCGATGTAAAGTCGTCCATCTCGTCGTTGAGAAAGAATCCGGTGTGCGGCGCGACGACGCCGGCGCCGAACCAATCGTTGATCGTGTACGTGACGGCGACGGCGTTTCCGTCCTTATCGACGATCGAGTAGTGCGTCGTATCGTCGTTTTCATGTACGTTGATGTGCAATCCGGGCTTCACACGTTTCGACGGCGTCGCATCTTCGGGTGCAATAGACTTACGCAAGGACTCCGCATACGACGGAGCAAGCAGTTGCGCAACCGGATCGTGCACGAAGGCGGGATCGCCGAGATAGGCGTTTCTATCGGCGTATGCGCGACGTTCGGCTTCCACGACGTAATGCGTCTCTTCCGTACTGTGCCACCCCCACTGGGCAAGCGGATAGGGCGAGATGATATTGAGAATCTCGCATAGCGTCACGCCGCCTGAACTGGGCGGCGGCGCGGAGACGATGTCGAGGTCGTGGTACGAGCAGTGCACCGGTTGCGATTCATCGACGGTGTAATCCGCGAAGTCACGCATCGTTAGAATGCCGCCGTTGCGATTCGATGCATCGACGATGTCGCGTGCGATGGCGCCTTGGTAAAATGCCGAATCGCCCTCGCGCGAAATCGAATCGAGCGACGTCGCAAGATCGCCTTGAACGATGCGTTCGCCGACGTTCGGTTTCTTGCCGAAGGCCCAACCGCTATACTCTAAGGACGGCGAACCTTCGAACGGAATCATATCGCCGGCTTCGATCGTGTAGCCGTTGCGCGCAAGATCGATCGCACGGGTCATGACTTGGGCGCGAGACATCGTACCGTACTCGCGCAGCGCGCGATTCAAGCCCATCACCGTTCCCGGTACCCCGACGGCAAGCCAGCCCTTGCGCGATTTCTGCGGGTCCACATTGCCGTTGCGATCGAGATACATGTCGCGCGTTGCGCGTTCCGGTGCTTTTTCGCGGAAATCAATGAAGCGCTCGCGACCGTCGTGCATGCGAATCAGCATAAAGCCGCCGCCTCCGACGTTCCCGCAGCATGGGTCTACAACGGCAAGTGCATAGCCCACGGCAACCGCTGCATCGACGGCATTACCTCCAGATTTTAGGATGTCGAGCCCAGCATGCGTCGCGAGATGTTGTTCCGTCGCGATCATTGCATGCGCACCCGACGCGGGCTGCAGTAAGGCAGCAAAGACAAATGATAAAAATAACATCGGAACGTGTGGCTTTCTCTCAGGGTTCTCAGGAATCATGGCTGTGAGCTATGTCGAATACTTGCCTCATCGGCACGCATACTGAGCAACCCGAGCTAACAGATTGGCACCGCTCGCGGCGCCTTCGGAGGCTTTTCGCCCGCTTCTTCGTCCTGACGCTCGCCGTCGCGCTTGCGATCCTGGCAGCATTTTATGCGCTCCGCGTCCTCGAGATGGAGGACGATCGCAACGACGTCGTACGTTTGGGCGCGACCAGTCTCATGGCCGCGCAAATTGATGAAGAGACAGGGGTTCGCGGATACGCCCTCACAGCCGACCGGCGCTTTCTCGATCCGTATCTGCTCCATAAGGCGGGTCTTGAAAGCTCCGTCAGCCATCTGTTATCGAGCCTCGAGGCACACTCACCGGAACGCGCAGCCGTCCAGCGTTTCGCCACTCTTCACGATGGATGGGAACGCGATATCGCGGCGCCAATACTGCGCGATCCTCGCGCAGGGCACGATCTACAACTTCAGCTCGATGGAAAGGTGCGCGTGGATGCTATGCGCGCGGAAATGACGACGCTCGCCACGCTCGCAGCGAATGCGCAAGATCGCCTTACTGACCGCACACACATGGTGCAATATCTCGAGGCGATCGCGATTATCGTCGTTATCATGATGATGGGCGTGTACGCGTATTTTTACGAACGCCGCGCGATCGCACTACAGCAGCGCGCGTTCGCGGCAATCGAGGAGACGAGCTTCAGCGCGACCCGCGTCGGCGAGTGGCGCATGAAAGTGATCGCAATGCTCGCGCACGACTTCAAGTCCGCGCTTGCCGTTATATCCGCGTGCGCTGACGTCCTCAGAGAGTTTCCGGAGAAGCGCGACGATCCGAGCCCCTACCGCGGCATACGTGAATCGGTCGAACAACTTTCCGAGATGACCGATGAGGCGTTGCTGATGGCGCGCATTGCAAGCGATGCGCTGCCGATTAAACGCGAACCGGTTGCACTTGCACCGGTGCTCGAGAGCGTCGCACAGCGCTATCGCACGCTCCATCCGATCCGCGTGAAGGTTGCCGACGAAACGGTGCTCGGTGACGAAGCTTATTTACTGCGCGCGTTCGACAATCTCGTGAGCAACGCAACGAAATATTCTGCGCCGTTCCATCCCGTCGACATCGAGGTGAGCCACGACGGAAATGAGATCGAAGTGCTCGTGCGCGATCGCGGCCAAGGCATCGATCCCGAAGACGTACCGCACATCTTCGAAGAGTATTGGCGCAGCCCGCACGCAACCAGCGCCGTGGGCGCGGGGGTCGGGCTATTTATCGTTCGAAAGATCGTCGACGCGCACGGCGGCTCGATCGACGTGATCAGCCTTCCCGGTATTGGAACGACACTCTACGTTCGGCTTCCCGCAGCGATCGAGCAACATCCCGTAGCGGCACCACCTCAAACCGGCGCTTGAGCATTGCGAGCGATTCGCGAACGACGTGCGCCTTCACGCCGGGATCGAGCGCCATTGCCGGGAAGAATTCCAGTTCGGGACAATCGCGCGCGGTCAAGAAGTCGAGCGGGTGCAACAAGATGGAGGGCGGCGTTCGAGTGATTTCGCACATCGTCAACGCCGTTCCGAAATAGGCGAGCGCAATCGCCGGTGAGACTGCAGCGAGATACAGCACGTAGCTCAGGTGAATCGGAATACGTAAGAGCGGCATGGTGGTAACCGGAATCTCGACGAGCTCCGCTCCGTTCGCCTTTACGAAATACGGCGCGTTCTTGCGCAGTCCGTCAGAGAAACTGCCGAAGAGCACGTCGCGATCTTTGAGTTCTTCGTCGCTAAGTTTGGCCGCGCGCAAATAATATGCGCGCGCAAGCGGACCGATGAACGTCGGCAGCGACGACGCATCGTAGAGATAGCCTCGTGAAGCCAAGACGTCGAGCATCTCCTGCGAGCGCGCGAATCCCGGTCCGCGAAATCCGCGTGGAACTTCACCCGTTGCGCCTTCGATCGCCTCTTCCGCCCGCGTGAGTTCATCGCTCACGTCAAGACGGCTGCGCTTCGAGATCCACGGCTCGTGGAAAAATGAATGATTCCCGACCTCGTGCCCGTGCTTCGGAATGCTCGCGAGCACGTCGTGCAAAGACGGCTTCTCCGCGTCCCGGCCTACGATGAAGAACGTGATCGTCAAGCCCAATTCATCGAGCAGCCCGATGACGTGCGGCAAGAGCGTTTCCAGATACGAAGGATACGTTTCCCAGCCGGCGTCGCCGTGCGTCTTCATGTACGACCATTTGTTGTCGAGATCGAGGGAGAGCGACGCCTTCATACGACCTCCGCTTCCATGCGTAGTGGGAGTGTGGCTTTCATGTGTGTCCATACTTGCTCGGCAAGCGCCACCGTCTCGTTGACGTTGAGCGTGCCGTTGACGATGTGCGCACTGTTCGCGGCAAAGACACCCGCAACGGACGTCGCGATCGGCGGTAGCCGGTCGGAATAGCCGATCGTGGGCACCGGAAAGACATACGGCACGCGCGAGACGCGAAATGCGCGTACGTCTTCCCGGCGCAGTTGCGGATGCATGCGCCCGAGTTCGCCGAGAAAGAGCGTTTGAATCTCTTCATCGCTCCAACGCAGCGCCTCGTCGTCCGGCGCGACATATTTCGGAAGATAAATCAGCGAACGGCCGTGGAACGTCTTCGCCCGCTCGACGAGCGCGGTCATTTCGATGACCGCCGTAAACGGAATCGAAGCGTCGGCGATGTTCGTGATGTAATACGGCGTCAGCGCTCGTTCGGAAAGCAGCGACGCGCAGACGATGCCTTGGTACTCGATGCCGTTATGGAGCAGTTGCTCGCGTCGATCGAGATCGGGAACGATGCGTGGAACGAGCGGCGATGCGAGCGTCACCAGCACTTGGTCGAACGACGACATCCCTTCATCAGTCATCACAGCTACGCCGGTGGCCGAACGGGTCACGCATTGAACGCGGCGCGAGGTGCGTATCTCGACTCCGCGTTCCCGAAGGCGTTCTTCGTATCGGCGCAAGATGGTCTCGTATCCACCGCGCACATATCCGAAGAGTTCGCGTTTGGCCCCGGTGCGGCGTGCGGCGTACATGCGCGCAATGATCGCCCAGATGAATGCAGCAGAAGCACGACGTGCATACGGGCCGAGTTTCGCGCGCAGCAGCGGAAGCCAGATGCGCTCCACGGTTGCGCGCCCGCATTCTTTCGTGAGCCATTCGACTGCGGTTATCGACTCGAGCGGCTTCCAGTTCGTGATGCGCGACGCTTTGAGAATGAACGCGCCGAGCCGTGCTTTTTGCCACAACGACAGCGGCGGAAATGCAAGAAAGTCGAACGCAGTCGTAAACGGATACATCTGTCCGTCGACATAGAACCCCGTTTGCGCGGGGACGAAGTGCATGTCGCTGCTTAAATCCAATTCATCGAGCAGCGCGCGCAGCTTGGTGTCGGAGTAGAGCGTCACGTGATAGTGACGATCCCAGACGCAGTCGCCGATTTGCCACGGTGCAGCAAGGCCGCCGCAACGAGGCGCTGCCTCCAGGATCGTCACTCGATGGCCCTCGGCCGCCGCGCGCCACGCGACGGTCATTCCGAGGAGCCCGCCCCCTACGATACCGATGTTCAACGCAGTGCTCTCGCAAGTTCGGCGACGCGCAGTCCGTGAATGGCGAAACGTGCGCCGCACGCTGCGCAATCGGTTTGCTCCTCGCCTTGGGTAAGTCGTTCGCCGCTCGGATAGAGTGGACGGCCGCACGAGCAGACATACCCGACGGGACGCGCCGGATTGCCGATGGCAAGAACAAAGTCGGGTACGTCGTGCGTCACGACAGAACCCATACCAATCATTGCGAAGCGGCCGATCGTGATGCCGCCACTAATCGTTGCTTGCGCGCCGATCGTCGCACCTTCGCGCACGAGCGTGCGCAACGTGTCTTCGTCGGGTTCGGATGGAAGGAGTTGCCGGAAGTCCGCGGTTGTCGCGCGCGGAAACCGGTCGTTGGTAAAGACCGTCCCCGCCGCAATCATCACACCCCGTTCGATTGTCACACCCGTGCAGATATAAACGAATGCGTTGATCTTGACGCGTTCGGCAATGTGCACGTCGTATGCGATGTAGGTTTTTTCGCCGATGATGCACTCTTCGCCGATATGAGTCGAATGACGGACGTGCACGTGGTCCCAGATCGCTGTTTGCCGGCCGATCGTGACCCCAGGATCGATGATCGCGGTCGGGTGAACGGCCATATCAGGACACCTGAAGCGCCGGTCTGCTACCGCTCTCTATCCGCTGCCAACGCGTTTCATCGAGGGCAGCGTATGCGGCTTGAATGACGTCGACCGATGCGAGCGCATCGACCGGTGTAACGACCAGATCGGCATTTCCCGCAATCGCGTCGCAGAAATTACGCAACTGATCGCGGAACGCTTGAACTTTGTCGTATCCGCTTCCGAAAACGTCCCAGGCTGCGTCACCATGGCGCAGAATCTTCGACTCACGCCATCCGACGACGATCGTGCCTTCGCTTCCGTAGATGCGCAGGTACGATTCGAGTTGTTTGTCGATGCTCCACGAGAGATCCGACGCGCCCATGACGCCGTCGTCGTTATGGACGAAGAGACGAACCGTGTCTTCCACCGCAAGCCCTTGCATTCGCCGCCCCTCGATGACTTGAATGTCGCGAAGGTTCCCGAGGAAATAACGCAGCAAGTCGACGGCGTGCGTGCCGTTGTCGATGAGCACGCCGCCGCCGCTGACTTTAGGATCGGCATTCCAGCGCGTGCGCATATCAACGTGCGAGGTAAACGCGTTTTCGACGAAGACCAGGTCGCCGATTGCTCCGGCGCGCACGAGGTCACGTGCGCGGCGCACGTCAGTCACGAAGCGGAACTTCGAAGCCATGGTCAGGATGCGTTTGCTCGAGCGCGCTGTTTCGATCATCCGCAGCGCAGCAAGCGAGCTTGTTGCGAGCGGTTTTTCGCACAGCACGTGGTGTCCGGTCACGAGCAAACGTCGCGACACTTCTTCGTGGTACGCCGGGGGCGTGCACACGATCGCGGCATCGAACTCACCCGCCTCAATGAGCGATGAAAGACCGGAAAACGCGCGGGCTCCGACGCGCTGCGCATACTCTAGCGCAGCCTCGGGACGAACATCGCAGACGGCGCTGATAAATGCACCATCGAAAGTGTTCATCGCCGCTTCGTACGCGCGAGCGATGGCACCGGCGCCGATGAGCGCTATACGAACCGGGGCGCTCATGCTGGTTGCAGCCTTGCTGTAACGGAACGAACGGCCCATTTCAATGCCTCCGCGATGAAGAGGACGTCTTCTTCCGTGTAGCGGTCGTTCCAAGGAATCACGAGGATGCGTTCGAGCGCCGATGCCGTTCCCGGGTAACGCTCGATGCGATAGTCAATCGCTTCCGGCCGTGCGAGCGTGAATGGAAAC
>JAMXLG010000222.1 GCA_024281135.1 Vulcanimicrobiia bacterium
GCAATGATCGCCGTTGCAACGGTAAGTGCCGTGCACAACACTATCCACGAAAACGACCTGCGGAACTCGGCAGGAAACGTGTGGGTGTAGAAACGGGTGACGCGTTGCCACCCCGTAGTGGCGCTTCCGCCATAGACGTATGCGTGAGCGCGAGCGACGAGCCGGTTCAGATAGGTCAAAAGACGTGCCTCGTATCCGCGTCCGCTTGCGTAGGCGAGATCGCTCGTTGCGGCGCGGTAGAGGACCCCGATGCGCTCGACTTCCTCGGGCTGCAGGCGGCGTATGCCTCGACGGTTTGCGCGCGAGAGCAGTGCGTCGAGCTCTTCCCACGAGCCGGAACGGCGTTCGACGAAGGTGCGCTGCGTCACGGCGTGTGAAGTACGAGCGCCCATGGACCGAACCCTCGACGTCCGCACGCCGGAATCAATCGAATTCTCCTATGAGCTTGCAGGCATCGGCAGCCGCTTCTTGGCGGTCGCGATCGATTTACTGTTGCAAATCGGACTATTGATTGCGCTCGTGTGGGGGCTGACGCTCATGGCTCCGCATTTTTCGGCTCCGAAGCGCGCGCCGGGCAGTGTGGAGATGAAGTTCGTGCAGAACGTCGTCGCCGGCATCTTCATCTTTGTCATTTTCATGATCTTCTTCGGATACTTCGTCGTGTTCGAAGCGCTCTGGAATGGGCAGACGCTCGGCAAACGCGCACTCGGATTGCGCGTGGTGCGTGACGGCGGATATCCGATCGATTTCACTGCGGCACTCGTGCGCAATTTAATCCGCGTCGGCGAAATGATGTTCGGGTTCTATGCGATCGCTGCGATCGCCGCACTCTTCTCGCCGGAAAACAAACGCCTCGGCGACATGGCGGCGGGAACGATCGTCGTACGCGAAGCGAAGATGCAATCGCCGGCGTCGATGCTGCGTGAAATTCGCGAAGAGCCGGTATACGCTGCAACGGCCTACGCAAGCGGTGAAGAACGCGCGCTCGTGAAACGGTTTCTCGAACGCCGCGATTCACTCGACCCGCTTCGGCGCAGCGAAATCGCACACCAAATCGCGCAACGCATCCGCCCGCGAGTTCCTGCAGAAATGCAACGCCTCGACGACGAGGCGCTACTCGAACGATTGTAAGACGAAGGAGGAACGATGGTCACCCTCGGTTCCCGCTTCCACATCTTCTCTCAGCCGTCGCAACGCGAAGCTATGCGTGCATTTTGCGTTGAGGTGCTCGAGTGTAATGTGATTGAACGCAAATT
This sequence comes from Vulcanimicrobiia bacterium, assembly GCA_024281135.1. Next base: position 1,257 of record JAMXLG010000222.1, read on the forward strand.
CGATGGCATGGAGTACCCGGTGATGGTCGTTCTCGCCGATCAGGGAGTGTTCAGCGTAGAATTTCGTAGCGACGCGCCCGATCCGTCGGCCCCGTCATACGGCGCGTGGATCGAGTTCGTCGTTCCGGATCGCGAAGCGATGCAGCAGCGCTTGCGCGACGCAGGAACAAGTGAGTTCAAGCATGCCGGCAGCACTCATACGTACTTCCGCATGCCGAACGGTCAAGTGTTTCGGGTGCTAACCCAAGATCAGCTAAACGCGCCTTAGCGGTTTTTGAAGCGTTGGGTGAATTCGCGGGCGAAGCGCATCGCGTCGGCTTTTGTGCGGTCGTAGATCTTCTTGGCGTCGGTTTTGCTCATGTGACGGCCATGCTCTAAGAAGAACGTGGCGCTTTCACCGACGACGATCGTACCTGCGTACGCGATCGCGCCTTTGATCGCGATGCCTGCAACCGGAACGAAGCCGACCAGTTCGCGCGCTAACGTGCGCCAGCCGAAGCCGCCGCCGATGACGGGGAGCAGTTGCCACATCCGCTGCACGTCCGGATCTTTGCCGTACGCCGCTTGGATGTGCAACAGCAGCATCATCTGCAGTCCGGTGATTGCGACCATGTCGCCCGCCGATGCAAAGGCTCCGAGAACGATGCCGACGACGGGAATATGATCGACGACCGCGCTCGCAAGCGCAACTTTGAGCGCGTTATTCGCCGCGTCGCGCGTGAGCTTTGCGGCCACCGATTCGCGCAGCGGCGGCAATCGGCGGCCGACCGCGATCTCGACGCCCTTCGACGCTTCGACCATGTGCGTGAAGACGCGTCCGCGCAGCGCGTCGCGCGTAAGTGCCGTGACACCATATTCGGCGAACGTTCCGGGCGCGGGCACCGCTGCCGGTCCACTTGGTTGCGCAGCGGGATCGACGGTGAGCGCCATGATCGGCACGCGCAACGATTTGAGCGGTTCGAGCTGCGCGCCTGCGAGATCGCCGCGTTCTCCTAGAAAGACGACGAGACGAACTTCGCTCGGTTCAGTAATCAACGGCGCACCGTCGTTGCGAATTGTTTCGAGACAGGATGCCGCGTCAAGCGGAATCGTATCGTCCTCGTGCCCCGAAAGCAGCAACGCTCGAAACTCCGCGATCAACGCCGGATCGCCGCAGAGCAAGTAGCGGAACGGCTTTCGGACGTGCGCCTGCACGGCCTTGACGTCGATGCCGTTACGAACTAAGCGGAACAGATCGTTCGCGCCGAGAGCCGATGCCATTTAAACCTCCGAGCGGAGTGCACTAATCAGGATGCATCTCCTTGACGGGATCGTCCGTGTAATCGAGATAGACGAGACCCGTGAAAATTTCGAGCGGCCATGCGTGCATCCCGTGTGAATCAGCTAAGTCGACCGGCGACTTCTTCGTGCGCACCATCTCATCGACGATTTCTTGCGGCGTCGACTTGATGTCGGCGGCAACGATCGTGGCGACAACGACGTCGCCCGGCGAGATGTTGTCATGCAGCATCGTCTGGTAGTCGACGGTGTCGATCTTAAAGCGATTCTCCAACGCATACTTCAGCGTCGCATACCGCTGCGGCGTCGTCCCGAGGCCGAGGAGCGTGATGCGCGCGGAGAGCTGACGCGTGCGCGCCATGTTGTAGAGTTGCGCCGCCTGCGACGCGGCGTTCGCCCCATTGTTCAGACTCGTCGCAGCCTTTTCCATCATGGGCGCGAGCAGGTCGTATTCGCTCTTCGAGATGTCACCTTGATAGTTTACCGGCGCGCGCGCGAGCTCTTTGAAGAACGCGTCCACGTCGCCAAGTGCTTGGTCGAGCAACGTGAGCGATGCGCGTCCCGCATCAACCGTACGCAGCATATCGCTGTCGGCGAGTTGCAGTTCTTTGAAGACGCTCGGGTAAGACGGTAGCAGCGCAATTGATTCGGCCGGAATCGGCGTCGAATTTAGCGTCGCCTGCATTTCGTTCAGGATTTGGTTGCTCTCGCGCAGGAGGCCGGACTCTTTGCCCTTCTCGAGCGACCCGACGCCGTTGATAGCGGTCCCGGCATCCATGGTTGCGCTATTGATCGAACGGCCCATCGCGTTCACGTTCTTCAAGATCGCTTCCAAGCGCGACCCGTGTTGGATATTGATACGGCTGAAGTCCGGAATCTCGTATTGCAGCGCGTTCATCCGATTGTTGATCGTCTTGAGCTGGTCTTTGCCTTCGTCGTGGCGCGCGACGATTTCGCCGTTGGCTTGGGTCTGTGACGCTTCCACTTGTGAAAGCTGTTGGCGTAAACGTTCGAGATTGGGCCTGACGAGGGTGACGCTGTGCGCCTGCATTTGACGTAACGACGCGATGCGTGCATTGGCTTCATCGCGCGTCTGCGGATTGCCGCGCTGTGCCGCCTCCGCAAGCGTCTGCTGGCTCTTGTTCGGCAGACCCATTGCAAGCTCGTCTTCACCTTCGCCGAGGAGCGCTTCGGTATTTTGCGGGTCGTTCTTGAGAACTTGATCGAACTTCCACATCGAGAACGAGTAACGCGCGCGCTCTTCATCGCTCGCGCTCTGAACCACGTCCTGTTGTTCCGTCGTGACTTTCGGATCGAGCTCGGGGTACCCGACGAGGTGCGAAATGCGCGCATCGGATCCCGGGTGATCTTCCAAATACTTTGTGACGAGATCGCTATGTTCGTCGCTGAGGACTTTCAGGTGCTCGAGCATCGTCTCCATCGCGTACGGATCGTATCCCGCGCGAGACATCAGCTGTAAACCGGTGCGGTCCGCTTGCAGTTCGTCAGCCCGCTGCATCTTCGCAACGACGCCCGCCTCCATCAAGTTGCCGAAGTTGTAAATCAGCGGAGAGAAGATCGAAGCGATGCCGAAGAGCAGATTGAGAGCTTGCGCCTTCGACTGCATCGTGATGACATGCCGCCGCTCGATGTGACCCGTTTCGTGGCCGATCACGCCCGCGAGTTCGTCGTCGGACTGCACGAAGTCGATGAGCCCCTCGTTGATGTACACGTAGCCGCCCATCGTGGCGAACGAGTTGACCTCGGTGTCCTTGAGGATCTTGACGTTGTAGGGGACGTCTTTTCGCGCGACTTCCTTCCAGAGATTCCGCGCGATCGACTGAACGTAGGCGTTCAGCAGGGGGTCGGTCTCGACGACCGATGACTCGACGATCTGCTCGTCCTCGCCGCGCCCCATTTCAATCTCACTTTGGGTCGAAACCGCGAGCGCTGGTGCCGGGCATATGGCACCCATTAATGAGAGGATAACGGCAATGGGAAGGATGCGACGGAACATAGGGTGGTCTTCCTTATTTACCAGTGAGGTAACTCAATGTTACGGCCAGAGAGTCCAGCTGCTCAACGTTCGAGCGGCTACTGACGTTACCTCAGCTTACTGTGCACTCTGTGTGGATATCAGAAAGAACTTGCGAACGACTGTGGATGGATGAAGGGCCGGGATGGGAGCTGCTGTGAATTCCGGGCTCCAATGACCCTTATTCGAGGACGCGGACTCGGCCTCGAACTCTGTTTCGCCGGTCTCGACTTCGACGTGGCGCTGGCCGAGTTGTCTACCAAGTTGAGCGAGCGTCCCGGTTTCTACCGGGGCTCATCGGCCATTGCCGTCGTCGACGATCCCCCACCGGCTGAGGAGAGTCTTGCCGGCTTGCGCGCGCTTCTCGAGGAGCACGGTGTCGAACTTTCGGCCGTCGAGACCGCCGGAGACAGTCAAGAGCTCGAACGCAGGCGCGCGCTGCGCCCACATCGTGACCTCAAGCTCTCGGATTCCGCTCGGTCGCTCGTCGCCGACTTTGCAGGTGCGCGTGCCGACATCGCCGACCGTCGCAAGCGCGGCGAATCAAGCGTCCGCCGGGTCATTCATCGCGAACCGGAACCACCGTCGGCCTCTGCGCCGGCATTGCACGTCGCGCCGCCGTCACCCGGCACGTTGTATCACGTCGGTACGTTGCGCGGCGGGCAAGCGTTGCATCACGTCGGCAACATCATCGTCGTCGGCGACGTCAATCCGGGAACGGAACTCGTTGCAAGTGGTGACATCGTCGTGTTCGGACGCTTGCTCGGCGTCGCGCACGCTGGCGCCCAAGGTGACGAAACTGCAAAAGTGTACGCGTTGCATTTGCAAGCCACGCAACTTCGCATTGCAACGAGTATTGCACTCGACGAGGACACGAGAGCATCGGCCTCGCAACCAGAGGTAGCGTTCTTGCGCGATGGCCGTATTATCATCGCGCCGTTTTCCAAGGCGTCGGAGGTACTGAAGTAAATATGGCAGCACGGCGAATCGTCATCACCTCCGGAAAAGGCGGCGTCGGAAAGACGACGACGACGGCGAACGTCGGTGCCGCGCTTGCAAAACGCGGTCATCGCGTGATTCTGGTCGATGCCGATATCGGGTTGCGTAATCTCGATCTCGTATTGGGATTGGAGAAGCGCATCGTTTTCGATTTGGTCGAAGTCGCCGAAGGACGCTGCCAATTGCGTCAAGCGTTGATCAAAGACAAACGCTTCGAATCGCTCTCGATTCTGCCCGCCGCGCAAACTCGCGACAAAGATGCGATCACCGAATCGCAATTTGCTGCAATCGTCGAGCAGGCCGCAGAACAAGCGGATTACGTGCTGATCGACTGCCCCGCTGGAATCGAAGCGGGCTTCCGTAATGCGGTCGCGGGCGCGAAAGAAGCCATCGTCGTCACAACGCCGGAAGTAAGTGCGATCCGCGATGCTGACCGTGTCGTCGGAAAGCTCAACGACAAGCATCTTCCGATCCGGTTGATCGTCAATCGTTTACGTCCCGATATGGTGCGCAGCGGCGACATGCTCTCGGTGGAAGACGTGTGCGAAATTCTTTCGATCGAGTTGGTCGGAATCGTACCCGACGACGAAGAGGTTATCGACACGACCAACCGCGGCGAACCGATCGTGCTCGATGAAGCCGCACGGTTGCGCCTAATTTACGACAAGATCGCGCGCCGTCTCGAGGGCGACATCGTGCCGTTTACAAACTTCGATGAACAAAGCTTGCTCGGTCGCCTCTTCGGCGCACTGAAAGCGGGGTAATTGCGATGCACATCCTTCGACAAGCTCAGGATGACGCGCCTGAGCCGGAACCGGCAGAGGCGAAGAAACTCGGCCGCGCCATTGTCTTGACGTCGGGAAAAGGCGGCGTCGGCAAGACAACGACGACCGCGAATCTGGGAACGGCGCTTGCATCGCGCGGTGCACGCGTCGTGCTCGTCGATGCGGACGTCGGCCTGCGCAATCTCGATATCGTGCTGGGCCTTGAAAGCCGCGTGAAATATCATGTGCTCGACGTGCTCGAAGAGAAGGTAACCATCGACGATGCGCTCGTGGCCGACAAGCGTGTCGAAACGCTTTCGCTGCTCGCCGCGGCACAGACGCGTGAAAAAGACGAAGTCGACACGGAAAAAATGCGCGCGCTGATTCAGACCTTGCGCGAACGCTTCGATTACGTATTGATCGACTGCCCCGCCGGCATCGAACAGGGCTTTCAAAATGCGGTTGTCGGCGCGGAAGAAGCGATCGTGGTTTGTACGCCCGAAGTGTCGGCGGTTCGTGATGTCGATCGCGTCGTCGGATTGCTCGGCAATCGATTCAAGCCGCAGTTGATCATCAATCGTCTGCGTCCGCAACTCGTCAAGAAGGGCAAGATGCTCTCCGTTGACGATGTGAACGGCATTCTGCATCTGCCGCTCCTTGGGGTGATCGCCGACGAACCCGAGATCATCGTCACGACCAATAAGGGCGAGCCGCTCGCGCTGCGCCGTGACGGTGCGACCGCCGGCGCGTATCACGCGATTGCGGCGCGCGTTGCGGGAGAAGACGTCCCCGCTCCAACGGTGGAAGTGAAAGAGGCGTCGTTCCTCGACAAACTGAGCGCGTTCTTTGGAGGACGCAAGTAATGATCGAATGGGTGAAAAAATTCTTCGGCGCGACGCCGTCGAGCTCGACGGCCAAGGAACGCCTGCGCCTCGTTCTCATGACCGATCATCTTGCGCTCGCGCCCGAGATCATCGAGAACATGAAGCGCGATCTGGTAGACGTCATCTCGCGCTACGTCGAAGTCGATCGCGAAAAAGTCGAAGTCAACTTCGAGCGCGAGGATAGGGCACTCGCTATGCTCGCGAACATTCCGATCACCGCCGTAAACCGGCCGAACAAACCCGAAGAACCGAAGGTCGAACCGGAACCGGAACCCGAGCCCGAACCCGTTGCGGAAGCGGTAGCCGCCGAACCGCAAGCAAAAGCTACAACCGCGAGCATGTCCGGACCGCCACCGACACGTCGCCGCCGCAAAAAGAAATCCGGCGGCTCGAAGCC